>JBBTLZ010000064.1:0-41456 GCA_038068435.1 Candidatus Eiseniibacteriota bacterium
GATGTCGCGCGGGAGTTCCCAGCGAAGCAGTATGGCGAGGACTGGGTCAACCTCGGCTACAAGGCGGGCGACGACGCGGTCATGGTGCTGATGGGGCAGGGGATCAAGAACGCGTTCCCGCGCGACTACCGGGGCAACGACACGAAGACGCTGCCGCTCATGCGAAACGTGCGGGACTACTCGAGCTTCCCGCTGCTCGTGAACATCTCGGCCGGCTTCCCGGGCACCAAGGAATGGGTCCAGCAGGTGCAGTCGCGCTTCCACCTTCCCATGGTGGCGGGGGTGACGGCGGTGAGCGCCCCCGAGTACTACCCGTACCTCCAGTCGGGGCAGCTGCGCGGGCTGCTGGGCGGCATGGCGGGCGCTGCCGAATACGAGATGGTGCGTGGCGAGAAGGGCACGGCCACGAAGGGAATGGACGCCCAGTCGCTGGCCCACGTCTTCGTCGCGCTCTGCATCGTGCTCGGCAACGTCGTCCAGCGGGTCAAGCGGCGGGAGGCGGCATGAGCCTGCACCTGAGCCCCGACCTGAGCGTGTGGCTGGGCGCGTTCCTCACCCTCTGCATCTTCAGCTTCCTCTACAAGGACAACCCCTTCTACCGGTTCGCCGAGCATCTGTTCGTGGGCGTGTCGGCCGGCTACTACATCATCCTCAACTTCTGGACCGTCATCGTCCCCAACCTCTGGGAACCGCTCCAGCGCACCTTCGCGAACACCGCCGGCGAGGCCGGGCTGCAGTCGTTGTTCCTTCCACGGCTCGGCGACTACCGCATCTTCCTCGCCGTCCCGGGGATCCTGGGCCTGCTGCTCTTCACTCGCCTGTTCGGCAAGATCGGCTGGCTGTCGCGCTGGGCGCTCGCCGTCATCATCGGCGTCTACGCCGGTATCCGCACCACCGGCGCCGCTCAGGCCGACTTCGTGGCCCAGGTGCAGGGCAGCCTGCAGCCGCTGTGGATCGCGGGAGACCTCGGCGCCAGCCTCAACGCCATCGTCTTCCTGGTCGGGCTGATCACGTCGCTCCTGTTCTTCTTCTACAGCCGCGAGCACAAGGGTGGGCTCGGCGTGGCCTCCAAACTGGGCGTCTTCTTCCTGATGGTCTCCTTTGGCGCCGGCTACGGGTACACGGTGATGTCGCGCATCTCGCTCCTGATCGGCCGGTTCCAGTTCCTGCTCGAGGACTGGCTCGGGCTCCGGTAGCAGCGCATGTCGCAGACCCCACCCCCGGCCGCCGCCGGCCGGGGCCGCATCGTTGGAAGTGTGCGGAGCTTCGCATGATGCTCTGGTGCGACGGCGCCTACGATCCCGCCGAGAACATGCGCCGCGATCGCGCGCTGCTCGCGGCCGCCGAGTCCGGGGCCGAGCCGGTGCTGCGCCTGTTCCGCTTCGCGCCCCCGGGCATCACGCTCGGCATGAACCAGGACCCCGCGCGCGAGCTGGATCTGGCGCGCTGCGCGGCGGATGGCGTGCCGTGGGCGTCGCGTCCCACCGGCGGGCGCGCCATCTTTCATGCCGAGGAATGGACCTACGCGCTGGCGGCTCCGCTCGACGACCGTGACTGGGGCGGCGGCCTGAGCGAGGCCTACGCGCGGACCAGCGCGCTGATCGTCCGCTCGCTCCTCCGGCTCGGTATCCCGGCCGCGTTTGCACCGTACGCGGGACCCGAGCCGTCTCCGGCCGCCCGTGGCCACGGCGGTCCGGCCGCACCCTGCTTCGCCTCCACCGCCCGCCATGAGGTGGTGCTCGACGGACGAAAGCTGCTCGGCAGCGCCCAGCGGCGCACCGCCCGGGCGCTGCTCCAGCAGGGGAGCATGCTGCTCGGCGCGGGGCATCTGCGCCTCGCCGACTACCTCCCCCTCGCGGAGCCCCGGCGGCAGCGGGTGCGCGAGGCGCTGGCCCGCGCCACGGCCACGGCGGCGCCGTGGGTGGGACTCGAGCCGCCGCTCGAACGCTGGGCCGACGCGCTGGCCGCCGAGCTGGGGCCGCGGTCGAGGCGGGTGGATGCCGCGGCGGGAGTCTTTCTGTTGACCGCGTCCGGAAGCGGTTCCTATACTGCGCCATCCTTGTAAGCGGAACACGGACAACGAGTCGGGAGGGGGAGATGGATCTGTCGAGATGGATCGGCCACCGGAGGCTGACGGCGGCGGTGTGGCTGGCGGCGATGGTTTCCGGCGGATGCGGTGGCCAGGCCGGCATCGCCGGTTCCTCCTTCGTGGACAACGAGCCGCTCCCGGCGGACACGATGACCGTTGCGGTGCCCGAGATCGGGCGTTACGGCGGGCGTTTCGTGATCGGGCAGACGTCCGCGCCGCGCACCTTCAACGCCATCATGGCGAACGAGACCTCGACCACCGACGTGACCAATGGGCGGCTCTTCATCGGGCTGGCCGACTTCGACAACATCACCCAGCAGGACACGCCGCTGCTCGCCAAGTCGTGGGAGACGAGCCCGGACGGGCTGACCTCGACGTTCCACCTGCGGCGCGGTGCCAGGTTCTCCGACGGCCACCCGATGACCGCCGAGGACGTGATGTTCTCGGTCCAGGTGATCCAGGATTCCGTGCTCCACCCGTCGATGCAGGATCTGCTCAGGGCGGACGGGAAGGCGTTCGAGTTCTCGGCGCCGGACTCCTACACGATCGTGGTCAGGACGGCGGCGCCCTCCGCGCTGCTGGTGCCGATCGTGGGTTCCATCCAGGTCATGCCGAAGCACATCCTCGAGCCGTCCTTTAAGGCCGGCAACTTCGCGTCGGCCTACAGCGTCAGCACCGCGCCCGAGAGCATCGTCACCAGCGGACCCTGGCGCGTGAAACAGTACGCGCCGGGTGAGAAGACCGTCCTGGCGCGCAATCCCTACTGGTTCGGCGTCGATCCCAGGGGGCAGCGGCTGCCGTACCTGGACGAGCTGGTCTTCCTGATCGTCCCGGATCAGAACACCGCCGCGCTCAAGTTCCTCGCCGGCGACCTCGACGCGCTCGACAACGTCAAGCCGGAGGACTACAAGACCTACCAGGACCGTGAGAAGGAGCTCGACTTCACGCTCTACGACCTCGGGCCGGCGCTCAGCACGAACTTCTTCTGGTTCAACCTGAACACCGTGAAGAAGCCGGTGGCCGGGAAGCGCATCGGTGACCCGCACCTCGATCGGACGAAGTACGACTGGTTCAGCCAGCGCGATTTCCGGCGGGCCGTGTCGCTCGCCGTGGATCGTGAGGCGCTGATCCGCGGGCCGTTCTACGGCAATGCCGTCAAGAACTGGTCCACGAGCACCCCGGGGAACAAGCAGTGGTACACGCCCGAGGTGAAGGGCTGGGACCACGATCCCGAGCGGGCGAGACAGTTGCTCGCGGGCCTCGGATTCAAGGATACGAACGGGGACGGGTTCCTCGAGGATCCGCGGGGTCGTCCGGTCACGTTCAACCTGAAGACGAACGGCGACAACGCCGTCCGCATGGCGCTGTGCAGCTTCATCCGCGACGATCTGGCCAAGGTCGGGATCAAGGCCATCCCGACCGGCGTGGATTTCAATACGCTGGTCACCAACATCCGCGAGGATTTCCAGTACGAGGCCATCCTCCTGGGCCTCCAGTCCGGCGTCCCGCCGGATCCGGGCATGGGCCAGAACGTCTGGCGCTCGAGCGGGCCCACGCACTACTGGAACGTGCGCCAGACCCGTCCCGAAACCGCGGTGGAGGCGAGGCTCAACGAGCTGATGGACGAGAATCTCCGCACGCTCGATTCGTCCGAACGCAGGCGGATCTGGATCGAGATGCAACAGCTCGTCAACGACGAATGCTTCTTCATCTGGCTGCCGACGCTCAAGGCCAAGGTGCCGATCCGCAACTGGTTCGGGAACCTGCAGCCGAGCGTCATCCCGCACCGGATCATCTGGAACATCGACCGGGTCTACATGAAGAAGGCGCCCAGGACCCGGGCCTGAGCCCGGTCCTCTGACGCATGCGGACCTACATCCTCCGGCGCTTCCTCCAGACCATCCCGCTGCTGCTGGGCATCTCGGCGCTCACCTTCATCCTCCTGCAGCTCGCGCCCGGGGACTTCCTGAATACCATGGGGGAGAATCCCAACATCTCCCAGGAGGCGCTCGACGCCATGCGCCGCCGGTTCGGACTCGACGCGCCCTGGTGGGTCCAGTACGGCCTCTATCTCAAGAACATCTTCCTGCACCTGGATTTCGGTCAGTCGTTCTCCCGGCACCAGCCGGTCTTCGCCGTGCTGCGCGAGGGGATGGTGAACACGCTGATCCTGGCGAGCGCCGCGGCCCTCGTGTCATGGGGCATCGCCGTGCCGCTCGGGGTGTGGGCGGCGGTCCGCCAGTACTCGTGGGTGGACAAGGTGCTCTCGGTGCTGGCGTTCCTCGGGCTCTCGATGCCGGTGGTGCTCTCCGGGTTGCTCCTGCTCTTCCTCGCCGCGCGCAGCGGCGGGGTCCTGCCGGTCGGCGGGATGCGCTCGCTCGACTGGGAATACCTCGACTTCTGGGGCAAGACCGCGGACCTGCTGCGCCACCTGGCGCTGCCGGCGCTGGTCGTCGGTCTCACACCGCTCGCCAGCCACATGCGACAGATGCGCGGCAATCTGCTCGACATCCTCCGCCTGGACTACGTCACCACCGCCCGCGCCAAGGGGCTCGACGAGCGCACGGTCGTCTTCAAGCACGCGGTGCGCAACGCGATCAACCCGCTCATCACGCTCTTCGGTTTCACCCTGGGAGCCCTGCTCTCGGGGGCGTTCGTCGCCGAGATCATCTTCTCCTGGCCGGGCCTGGGCCGGATCACACTCGAGGCCCTCCTCCAGCAGGATCAGTACCTGGTGCTGGGCTCCGTCCTCATGGCGTCGGTGATGCTCGTCGCCGGGAACCTGATCGCCGACATCCTGCTTGCGGTGGCCGATCCGCGGATCGCGTATGACTGACGCCGGGGCGGCCCTGGCCCCCCGCGCCCCGCAGTCGCCATGGATGATCTTCTGGCGCCAGTTCCGCCGCAGCCAGATCGCCGTGCTGGGGGGCGCCGTGCTGCTGGTGCTGTACACCCTGGCGCTGCTCGCACCGTTCGTCGCCCCGTATCCCGAGGACCAGATGGATCGCGAGCGGTTCTTCCACGCTCCTCAGGCGATGCGCTGGGTGGATGCCGAGGGGCGGTTCCATCTCCTCCCGTTCGTCCATCCGACGCGGCTCGTCGACGCCGAGGAGTTCCGCTACCAGGAGGACCGGAGCGGGATCCTGCCGCTTCGCTTCTTCGTGCGCGGCGCGCGCTACCGGCTCTTCGGCCTGATCCCAAGCGACCGCCACCTCTTCGGCCTCGATCCGCCTCATCGGCTGAACCTGCTCGGCGCCGACCCGAACGGCCGTGACGTGCTTTCCCGACTGCTGTTCGGTGGTCAGGTGTCCCTCACGGTCGGGCTCGTCGGCATCGCCATCTCGTTCAGCCTCGGGCTCCTGCTCGGGGGGATCTCGGGCTACTTCGGAGGCTGGGTGGACACGCTCATCATGCGCTCGACCGAGCTGCTGCTGAGCATCCCGGGTCTCTACCTCCTGATCGCGCTCCGGGGCATCTTCCCGATGGATCTCCCGAGCCAGCAGGTCTATCTGGCCATCGTCGTCGTGCTGGCCTTGATCGGCTGGGCGGGCCTCGCGCGCATCATCCGCGGCATGGTGCTCTCCATCCGCCAGCAGGAATACGTGGCGGCCGCCGAGGCGCTGGGGATGGGGCGACTGCGGGTCATCGCGCGCCACATCCTTCCCAACACGCTTTCGTTCGTGATCGTCGCCGCCACCATCTCGATCCCGGCCTACATCCTCGGTGAGGTGGTGCTGTCCTTCCTCGGCCTCGGCGTCCAGGATCCGGCCGCGTCCTGGGGCAACATGTTGAACCAGGCGCGGGGCGTGCGCATCTTGACCTCGTTCCCGTGGCTCCTGTTCGCGCCCGGAGCGGCGATCTTCGTGACGGTGATGGCGTTCAACTTCCTCGGCGACGGGCTACGCGACGCCCTCGACCCGCGCAAGGTGCTGGGAGGGAAGACGGGATGAGCGAAGGGCTGCTCCGGCTCGAGGACCTCAAGACCCACTTCTTCACCGACGACGGCGTGGTGCGCGCGGTGGACGGTGTCACCTACGACCTGGGTGAACGCGAGACGCTGGCGGTGGTGGGGGAATCGGGGAGCGGCAAGAGCGTGACGGCGCTCTCCATCCTGCGGCTGGTCGCCGACCCGCCGGGCCGCATCGTCGGCGGCAGGATCCTGTTCAAGGGCCGTGACCTCGCCACGCTCCCGCAGGGCGACATGCGGAAGATCCGGGGCAAGGAGATCTCGATGATCTTCCAGGAGCCCATGACCTCGCTCAATCCGGTCTACACCTGCGGCGAGCAGATCATGGAGGCGGTGATGCTCCACGAGGGTCTCGACCGCAAGGCCGCGCGGGCGCGGGCGATCGAGATGCTGCGGCTGGTCGGCATCCCGGTCCCCGAACAGCGCGTGGACGAGTACCCGCACCAGATGTCGGGCGGCATGCGCCAACGGGTGATGATCGCCATGGCGCTCGCCTGCCGCCCGGCGATCCTGATCGCCGACGAGCCGACCACCGCGCTCGACGTGACGATCCAGGCGCAGATCCTCGAGCTGCTCAAGCGACTGCAGGCCGAGCTGGGCATGGCGGTGCTGCTCATCACCCACGACCTGGGCGTGGTGGCGGAGACCGCCGACCGCGTGGCGGTGATGTACGCCGGCCAGGTGGTCGAATACTGCGACGTCGAGGCCGCCTTCCGCCGCACGCTGCACCCCTACACCGCCGGCCTGCTGGCCTCGTTGCCGCGGCTGGGGGACAAGCGGGCCACCTTGCGCGTCATCCCCGGGAACGTGCCGAACCCGGCGCGCTTCCCGCAGGGGTGCCGCTTCCATCCCCGCTGTCCGGTGGCGCAGGACCGATGTCGCAGCCAGGAGCCGCCGGTGCTCACCTTCGACGGCAGCCACCAGTCGCGCTGCTGGCGCGCCGACGAGATCGCCGCCGGTGCGCTGGACCCGGGCGGCCCGCCGATGCCCGCTGCGGCGGAGGCCGGTCGTGTCTGAGCCGCTGCTGCGGGTGCAGGGGCTCACCAAGCACTTCCCGATCCGTCGCGGCCTCATGTCGCGCACGGTCGGTCACGTGCGGGCCGTGGACGGCGTGTCCTTCAGTATCGAGGCGGGCGAGGTGCTGGGCCTGGTGGGAGAGAGCGGCTGCGGGAAGACCACCGCCGGCCGCTGCATCCTGCGGCTGATCGAGCCCACCGCCGGCAGCGTCCGGTTCGACGGACGCGAGATCACCACCATGGGCAAGCGGGAGCTGCGGGCACTGCGGCGCGAGATGCAGATCGTCTTTCAGGATCCGTACTCCAGCCTCAACCCGCGGCTGACCGTCGGCAGCATGCTCACCGAGGCCCTGACGATCCACCGCCTCGCCCGCGGACAGGCGGCGCGCGAGCGCGTGGCCGAGCTGCTGCGGCTGGTCGGACTCCATCCCGACCACGCCCGGCGCTACCCGCACGAGTTCTCGGGCGGCCAGCGCCAGCGCATCGGCGTGGCGCGGGCGCTGGCCGTCAACCCGCGGCTGATCGTCGCCGACGAGCCGGTCTCGGCACTGGATGTCTCGATTCAGGCGCAGATCATCAACCTGCTGCGGGACCTGCAGCGGAAGATGGGGCTCACCTACCTGTTCGTGGCGCACGACCTCTCGGTGGTGGAGCACATCAGCGACCGGGTCGCGGTGATGTACCTCGGCAAGATCGCGGAGCTGGCCGACAGCGAGTCGCTCTACCGCGAGCCGCGGCATCCGTACACGGTCTCGCTGCTCTCGGCCATCCCGGTGCCCGACCCGGGGCGCAAGAAAGCGCGCATCGTCCTCAAGGGCGACGTGCCGAGCCCCGCGAAGCCGCCGAGTGGCTGCCGCTTCCACCCGCGCTGCTTCATGGCCCGCGAGATGTGCGCGAGCGAGGAGCCGCTGCTGCGCGAAGTGCGACCGGGTCACTGGTCCGCATGTCACTTCGCGGAGCAGGTGGCGAACACCCCGGGCCGTCCGCACTAGCGCCTTCGCGACGCCCCGCGGCTCCGGCCGATCTGCCCCGCGCATCGCCTCACGGTCTTTCCCCCAGAGTCCCCGACCGGCGGGGGCAAAGCCCCCAGGCCAACGCCCCGTGGGCGGGTGCTGGATGCCCGCGGCCGATCCCCGGCCCGCGGCCATAAGCGACCCGCCGGCTTCGGATTGGCCCTTCGAGGCGCTGCGTTACCGGGCCGGCTCATCCTCGCGGCACCCCGGTTGCGATACCCCTCTGGCAGAGCCCGGCGCGGTCGACCGGGACCAAAACCGAATAGTCAGAGTGTTCCCTGTGCGGCTCGTGATTGGCCGGCTGTGGGCTGATCCCCCTATCGCGAGCGAAGGAGCCTCACGGACCGGTACACGGCCGAGACGGGGAACTTCTTTCGGGCCCCGTTCCGCGGCGCACCTCCTCAGCGCCCCGCACAACCCAGCCGCGGTCGGGGCCCTTGATGTTGCCCCGCCGCGTGCCGCGCCTCCTGCCGATCCGACCCGAGCGATCCCTTCTCTCACTCGCGCGACGGCGTCGTCTGCCGCGGCGCCGCGGCTCGCGCCCGGTTTCCTTCACCTGGTTTCCTTCGCGTTGACCGTTTCGTGCATCCCTGCTAGCGTCCGCTCGCGGCTCGAACGGCAAGTGCCGCGGCCGCAAGGACCTTCGAGGCACAGGGAGAACCGGCCACCGGGTGGCGAAAGAAGCGCTGGGCCTGGTCGAGACGCGTGGCTTCGTGGGGGCCGTCGAAGCCGCCGACGCCATGTGCAAGACCGCCCGCGTCCGCCTGGTGCGGTACGAATCGATCCAGGGCGGGTTGGTGACGGTACTGGTCCGGGGTCCGGTCGCCGAGGTGGAAGCCGCGGTCGCGGCGGGCGCCGCGGCCGCAGCCCGGGTCGGCGAAGTGCTCGCGTCCCATGTCATCCCGGCACCTGAATCACAGCTCGAACAGCCGATCGCGGGGCCGCGCGATCGGCTGCCCTGATCCGTTCTGACCTTCACTCCGAGAGGTGGTTCCATGCAGGAAGAAGCCCTGGGATTGATCGAGACGCGCGGCTTCGTGGCCATGGTCGAGGCGTCCGACGCCATGGTGAAGGCGGCGCGCGTGAGCCTGGTGCACTACGAGAAGATCGGCGGCGGCTACGTCACCACCATCGTGCGCGGTGACGTCGCCGCGGTTCGCGCGGCGACCGAGGCCGGCGCCGCCGCGGCCGCCAAGGTCGGCGAGGTGGTGTCGGTGCACGTCATCCCGCGTCCGCACGGCATGCTCGAGGACGTGCTGCCGATCACCCGCCCCGAAACGGCCGCCAAGAAGTAGGCCGCCCGTGCTCCTGGCGCTGGTCCTCGGGACCGTCGTCTCCACGCGCAAGGACCGGGGGTTGCTCGGCCTGAAGCTGCTGCGCACGCGCGAGCGCGACGGGACCTTAAAGCCCACCGGCAACTCCGGGGGGGCCGCCGACGCCGTCGGCGCCGGCGCCGACGAGGTGGTGCTGCTGGCGCAGGGATCCTCCGCTCGCATGACGGAGGTCTCGCGTGAGAAGCCCGTTGATGCCGTGATCGTCGGGATCGTCGACGCGGTCGAGATCGGCGGCAAGGACGTCTACCTCAAGCGGGCCGAGGCGGCGCGCTGAGAGCGATGGGGGCCGCGAGCGGCATGGCGATCGACCCGGGGCGCATCAGCGGCATCGTCGCGGAAGTGCTCGAGCGGCTTGAGGCCGAAGCACCCGCCCGTCCCGGCGCCGCCTCCGCGCCGCTCGGCGTCCACCGCGACCTCGATGCCGCGGTTGCGGCGGGCCGCGCCTCCTTCGCGGCCTACGACGCGGTGCCGCTCGCGACCCGCCAGGCCATCATCGCCTCCATCCGCGAGACCCTGGCGGGGCAGTATCGGACGCTCGCCGAGGTGGCGGTGGAGGAGACCGGGCTGGGCCGGGTCGAGGACAAGATCCTCAAGAACCGGATCGTCACCGAGCGCACACCCGGCACCGAAGACCTCGAGCCGCTGGCGTGGACGGGCGACCACGGGATGACGCTCGCCGAGCGCGCGCCCTACGGGGTCATCGCCACCATCACGCCGGTCACCAACCCCTCCGCGACCATCATCAACAACGGCATCTCGATGATCGCCGGCGGCAACACGGTCGTGTTCTGCCCCCATCCGAGCGCGCGCAAGGTCTCCAACCTCACCATCGATCTGATCAACCGCGCCGCCCGCCGCGCGGGAGCGCCGCTGCCGCTGCTGCACTCGGTGGAGCAGCCGACGCTCGAGGTGGCGAAGGCGCTGCTCCGCTACCCGGGCATCCGGCTCAACGTGGTGACCGGCGGGCCGGGCGTGGTGCGCGAGGCACTCGACGCCGGCAAGAAGGCGATCACCGCCGGTCCGGGCAACCCGCCGGCCGTGGTGGACGAGACCGCCGACCTCGAGAAGGCTGCCCGCGACATCGTCGCCGGCGCCTCGCTCGACAACAACATCATCTGCACCGACGAGAAGGAGGTCGTCGCGGTCTCGCTGATCGCCGACCGCCTGAAGGAGGCCTGCGCGCGCTCGGGCGCCGTCGTCCTGCCGCCGCACCAGGTCGAGCAGCTGCGCAAGCTGCTGCTCGAGGAGGAACGTGGTCCGCGCAAGGTCGCGATCATCAACCGGAGGTTCGTGGGCAAGAACGTGGACGTCATCCTGCGCGAGGTGGGCATCCCGTGCGACCCGGCCAAGCGGATCGCCCTCTGCGAGGTGGACGCCGACCACCCGTTCGTGTGGACCGAGATGATGATGCCGGTGCTGCCGATGGTGCGCGTGCGCAGCGTGGACGAGGCGATCGACTACGCGCTGCTGGTCGAGCACGGCTTCCGCCACACCGCGTCGATGCACTCGCGCAACATCGAGAAGCTCTCGAAGATGGCGCGCCTGTGCGACTGCTCGATCTTCGTGAAGAACGGCCCCAACTTTGCGGGGCTCGGCTACGGGGGCGAGGGGCCGACCAGCTTCACGATCGCCAGCCCGACCGGCGAGGGCATGACCACCGCGCGGAGCTTCACACGGCTCCGCCGCTGCACGCTCGTCGACGCCTTCCGGATCGTGTGATGCACGTCGCCATCGCCGCGGTCGAGACCAGCAGCATCGCCCAGGGCATGGTGGTGGGCGATGCCATGGTGAAGCAGGCCGAGGTGACGCTCGTGGAGGCCTGCACCCTCTCGCCCGGCAAGTACTGGGTGCTGATCAGCGGCGAGGTCGGTCCGGTGCGCTCCTCGTTCGGGCGCGGCGTCGAGGTGGCGGCGGACACACTGCTGGACTCGCTGTTCATCCCCCAGCTTCACGAGATGGTGCTGCCGGCGCTGCGTGGCACGGTGCCGGCGCGCGACGAGGACGCGCTCGGCGTCATCGAGACGCTGACCGCGGCCTCGGCGATCATCGCCGCAGACCGCGCGGCCAAGACCGCGGCGGTCACGTTGCGCGACCTGCGGCTGGCGAACGGGCTCGGGGGCAAGGGGTTCGTCTTCCTCTCCGGCGCGGTCGGGGACGTGCAGGCGGCGGTCGATGCCGGGCGGGCGGAGGCGCTCCAGAAGGGGCTGCTGGTCCGCTCCGTGGTGGTGCCGCGGCTCGACCCGCAGATGAAGGAACGGGTGTTCTGATGCACTTCGCGCGCGTGGTCGGCACGGTGGTCTGCACCGTCAAGGTGCCGGCGTGGCGCGGCCATCGGCTGCTGCTCGTGCAGCCCACCGATCCGCACGGCGAACCGCAGGGCCGCACGCTCGTGGCGGTGGATCTGGTCTCGGCGGCACCCGGCCAGCGGGTCTTCTACGTGCGTGGGCGCGAGGCGGCGAACGCCCTGCCCGACCCCGACAACCCGGCCGACGCCGCCATCGTCGGCATCGTCGATGACGTGCGGGCGCCCGCTGCCGGCCGGAGCGTGTGATGTTCCTCGGCCGCGTGGTGGGCGACGTCGTCGCCACCATCAAGCACCGGGCCCTGGAGGGCCGCAAGCTGCTCCTGGTCCAACCGCTCTCCGGCGAGGGCGCACCCACTGGTCGCCCGACCATCGCCGTCGACACGGTGGATGCCGGCGTCGGCGATCACGTGCTGGTCGTCGACGAGGGCAACAGCGCCGCCCAGGTGCTCGCGCAGCCCCGCGGCCCGGTGCGCACGGTGGTGGTGGGCGTGGTGGACGAGGTGGCGAAGGGATGATCCACCGCCCGGGCGTGAAGCAGGCGACGAAGGCGGCCGGGCCATGCTAGATTACCGGCGGTCGTCGTACGAGGTGATGGACGATGCCGATCTTCGAGTACCGCTGCACGGCGTGCGGCGTGCGATACGAGGCCCTGGTTTCGCGTGCCGATCGCGCGACGCCGCACTGCCCCCGGTGCGGCGCCGCGCGGGCCGAACGGCTGATCTCCACGTTCGCGGTGGGGCGGTCGCAGGCCGAGGCGCCGTCGCCGGGCCCGTGCGGCGCCGCCGACTGCGCGTGCCGCATGGACTGAGGTCCTGTCAACGCTCCAACCGGGAGGCGTCACCATGACCAAGGCGGATCTGGTGGAGGAGATCGCGGTTCAAACCGGGGTATCGAAGAACCATACAGCGGTGATCGTCGACGGCATGCTGGATGCCGTGTGCCGGGCGCTCAGCGACGGCAAGCATCTCGAGATCCGCGGCTTCGGCACCTTCAAGGTGCGCGAGCGGCGGGCACGGCGGGCGCGCAACCCGCGCAGCGGCTCCGAGGTGATGGTCCCGGCCAAGCTCGTGCCGGTCTTCAAGCCCAGCAAGGAGCTGAAGGCCCAGGTCATGGGGGAGGCGGAGGTCCCGACGCCGACGCCCGAGCCGGTCGCGTCGTAGCGGCCGTCACACTGAGGAGAATCCATGGGTTCCGGAAAGAAGCGGAAGCGGAAGAAGATCGCCACCCACAAACGGAAGAAGCGTCTCCGGAAGAATCGTCATAAGAAGCGCATCCGCTAGCCCCGCGATCCGGGAATCCGAGCCGCCGGTCCGGCGTCTCCTCGGCCGCGCGCACCTGGCGCGCGGCCGCTGGACCTTCGACCCCGCGCGTCGCTGGCGTGGCGGGCGCCGCGACCTGACCTGGCACGGGCGGCACGCGCCCGAGGACGGCGATTTCTGCATCGCCGAGGTCCCGGACGACGGTCCCGCGCATCTGGTGGAGGTGCTCGGCGCCGAGGACCGCCCCGAGTGGGACGCTCACGCGATCGCCTCGCAGTACCGGCTGCGGACGCGGTTCCCACGGGCCGCCGAGGGGTACGCCGGGGGGTTGGGGCCCCGGGGGGCGGCCGAGCGCCGCGGCCGGCTGGACCTGCGCGAGCCGCTCACCTTCACCATCGACCCCGAAGACGCGCGCGATCACGATGACGCGCTCTCGCTCCGCGGGCTCGGCCACGACCGCTGGGAGGTGGGCATCCACATCGCCGACGTCTCCCACTACGTCGCCGCCGGCTCGGCGCTTGACCAGGAGGCGGAGCAGCGAGGCACCAGCGTCTACCTGCCCGACGGCGTGGTGCCGATGCTGCCGGAGCGCCTCTCGGCCGACCTGTGCTCCCTGCGGCCGGACCTCGACCGGCTCGCCCTCTCGGTCATCGCCGTGCTGGACGGCCAGGGCGAGCTGCACGCGTGCCGCTTCGAGGAGACCGTCATCCGCAGCCGGCACCGGTTGCACTACGGGCAGGTGCAGGAGGCGATCGAGGGGCGGACGATCCTGTCGGATGAGCTCCAGCGGGCCCTGGAGCGGCTCACCGCCGTCGCCCGGGCGCTGCGCTCACGCCGGCTCGCGGCGGGAGCGCTCGATCTCGAGGTCCCGGAGGTGAAGGCGTGGGTGGACGAGCATGGACGCGTGGTCCGGCTCGAACGACGGGCCCACCTCGAGAGCCACGAGCTGATCGAGGAGTTCATGCTGCTCGCCAACCGCTGCGTCGGCGGCGAGGGGGCGAAGCGGCGGAGCGGGCTGCTCTACCGGATCCACGAGCCACCCTCGGCCCGCAAGCTCTCCGATCTCGACCTCATGCTGAAGACGCTGGGTCTCCCGCGTCCCGGCGATCTCTCGGACCCGGCTCGGGCCCTGCAGGCGGTACTGCGCACGCCACTCGATCCGCCGCGACGGCGGCTGGTGCATCGGCTGGTGCTGCGCGCGCTCATGCGCGCCCGCTACCTGGAGCGGGACAGCGGGCACTTCGGGCTCGCCACGCGCGAATACTGTCATTTTACGTCACCCATCCGCCGCTACCCCGACCTCCACAACCACCGCCGCGTCCGCGAATGGATCCGCGCCCGCCGCACGGCCGCCTGGGACCCGCACGCGCTGCAGGGTCTCGCCGACCGCTGCACCGGCACCGAGCAGAACGCGACCGAAGCAGAACGCGAGGCGGTGAAGGTCAAGAGCATGCGCGTTCTCGAGGGGCGACTCGGGGAGGAGGCTTCGGGTATCATCACCGGGTTCGTTCCGCGGGGGTTCTTCGTCGAGCTCGACGACGACCCGGCGGAAGGCTTCGTCAGGATCGCGGAGTACCTCGACGACCACTTCATGTTGGACCCCGCGGGGGTCCGGATGACGGGACGCCACACGCGCCGCCGCTTCAGCCTGGGCGATGCCGTGCGGGTGATCGTCGCCCGTGTGGACGTCCCGGCACGCGAATGCGACCTGGCGCTCTGGGTTCCGGAGCGGCGACGCCGTCGCCGCCCTCACGGGAGGGGTTGATGCCGCCGAAGAAGGCCGTGCCCAGGAGGGAGCGGCGCCGCATGTCGCGCGCCGACGCGCAGCTCAGCATGCGGGTCGAGGGCGGGAGCGCGGACGGCGCCCTGACGCCGATCGTGACCGAGAGCCGCAACATCTCGGGCAGCGGCGTCTACTGCTTCACGCCGCACTACCTCGCCCCGCTGTCCAAGGTGGCGCTGACGATCGTGCTGCCCGCGGTGCCCGGCAGGATCGCGCGCCAGCGGCTGCTCAAGTGCGAGGGGGTGGTGGTGCGCTGCCAGGGCGGGGAGGGGCCGAAGCGCGACCGCGCGTACGAACTCGCCTGCAGCTTCCTGGGTCTCGAGTCCGGCGCGCGCGAGCTTCTGGACGAATACGTCGTGTGGCGCAACCTGCAGGCCCTGCGGACGAGCCCGCGGGTGGCATCCTCGCGGCGCACCGCCGCGGGCCGCGCGCGCCCGGCGCGGACGAAGCGCATCGGGGGCGCCGGGGGCAGCGGCACGGCGGCCGGGTCCGGCGCGGCGCGGCGCACCGGCACACGGAAACGCCGCACCGTCCACTAGGTATGGCGCCGCTCCCGGGCGCGCGCCTCACCGTACGGCCGGGGCGGCCGCTGGCGGGGACGTTCATCCCGCCGGGCGACAAGTCCATCACCCACCGCGCCTATCTGCTCGGGCTGCTGGCCCGCGGCGACACCGTGGTCGAGAATGCGAACCCGGGCGCCGATTGCGAAGCGACCCTCGCCTGCGCGCAGAGCCTGGGCGCCCGCGTCGCGCGGCGCGACGGGGCGGTCGCGATCGAGGGTTGCGACATGCAGCTGCGCGAGCCGGACCGGGTGCTCGATTGCGGGAACTCCGGCACGACGCTGCGCCTGCTTGCCGGCCCGCTGGCCGCGCAGGACTTCTTCAGCGTCCTGACCGGGGACGCCTCGCTCCGACGCCGACCGGTGGCGCGCGTGGTCGAGCCGCTGCGTCGCATGGGGGCCCAGCTCTGGGCGCGCGACGGGGACCGGCTGCCGCCGCTGGCGATCCGTGGCGCGGCGCTGCGAGCCATCGAATGCGCGCTCCCGGTGGCGAGCGCGCAGGTCGCCTCGTGCGTGCTCCTCGCCGGGCTCTTCGCCGCCGGCCGCACTGTGGTGCATCTGCCCGCGCCGGTGCGCGATCACACCGAGCGGATGCTGCGTGCCTTCGGGGTCCCGGTCGTCGCGACCGCCGGCCATCCCGATCATCCCGGGGGCAGGGGCCCGGCGATCGCCGTGGAGGGACCGGCCCGGCCGACGGGCGCCCGGCTCCGGATCCCCGGTGACTTCTCGGCCGCCGCGTTCTTCCTGGCCGCGGCGGCGGCGACGCCCGGGGCCACGGTGACCGCGCGGGACGTCAACCTGAACCCGACCCGCGCCGGGCTGCTGGCCGTGCTGGAGCGGATGGGTGCCCGCGTCGAGCGCTCGCGCCTCCGGGACGAGGGCGGCGAGCCGGTCGGGGACGTCACCGTGACCGGCCCGGTCCATCTCGAAGGCTGCGACATCGATCCCGCGGAGGTCCCGACGCTGATCGACGAGGTGCCCGCCTGGGTGGTCGCTGCGAGTGCGGCGCGCGGCACCTCCCGCATCCGCGGCGCCGCCGAGCTGCGCGTCAAGGAGAGCGACCGGCTCGCGCTCCTGGCCGCGAACCTGGCCCGGCTCGGCGTCGCGGTCGAGGAGACTCTCGACGGGCTCGCCGTCACCGGGGGGCCGGTTGGCGGCGGCGTGGTCGAGGCCGACGACGACCACCGCATCGCCATGGCGTTCGCCGTCCTGGGGGCCCGGGCCTCGGGACCGGTGACCGTGGCGGGCGCCGGCGGCATCCCGACCTCGTACCCCGGCTTCGGCGAGACCCTCGCGGCGCTGGGTGGCGACATCGAGGGCGCCGAAACGGTCCGGGTCCCATGAGCTTCGTGGTCACCATCGACGGGCCCGCCGGGGCGGGTAAGAGCACCACCGCGCGCGCGGTGGCCTCACGACTCGGCTTCCTCTACGTGGATACCGGCGCGCTCTACCGCGCGCTTGCGCTCAAGGTGCGCAACGGGGGCGTGGTCGCCGATGACCTGGCCGCGGTGGAGCGGTGCGCCCGAGAGACTCAGGTGGCGCTGTCCGGTTCGCCGGAGCACGCCCACGTCTGGCTCGACGGCGCCGAGGTGAGCGAGGCGATCCGCACCCCGGAGGTGAGCGAGCTCGCCTCGCGCCTGGCGGCCCAGCCACCGGTGCGCCGCCGGCTGGTGGAGATCCAGCGGGCGCTCACGGAGCGGGGACCGCTGGTCGCCGAGGGGCGCGACCTCGGCACGGTCGTGTTCCCGGATGCCGAGGTGAAGATCTACCTGGATGCCGACCTCGACACCCGCGCCCGCCGCCGCGCGCGCGAACTCGTGAACCGCGGCATCGCGCTCGCGCTCGACCAGGTGCGCGAGGAGCTGGCGCGGCGCGACGATCGGGATCGCAGCCGCGCCGACAGCCCGCTCCAGGTGCCGGCGGGGGCCCGGGTGGTGAACACTTCCACGCTGACCATCGAGCAGCAGGTCGACGAGGTGCTGCGCGTGGTCCGGGAGCACCCGGCCTGCCCGGTGGGGGCGACGGGGGGGCCGATCGGAGGGACGTCCGGGGGACCGGGGGGCAGCGAGGTGGACCCCGGTGCGGGCTAGGAGTTTCGGTGCGTCCGTATTATAGTGCCGCCCGGCTTTTCGCCAGCGGTTGCTGCCGTGTCCTCACGGGATGGGACGTGCGTGGCCGCCAACACATCCCCCGCCGCGGCGGGGTGGTGGTGGCGTCCAATCACATTTCGTTCTGGGATCCGGCACTCCTCGGCGCTTCCGTGCCGCGGGAGCTGTACTTCCTGGCCAGGGAAGAGCTCTTCCGCACGCCGGTGCTGGGGCCGCTGATCCGGTCGGTCAACGCCATCCCGATCCGTCGGGGCGTGGCGGACATGAGCGGACTGTCGCGGGCCATGGACCGGCTGAAGGATGGTGCCGCCCTGCTGATGTTCCCGGAAGGGAGCCGCATGCGGGACGGCGAGTTGCACCCGGCGCGGCCGGGGGTGGGGATGATGGCGGTGCACGCCGACGTCCCCATCGTCCCGTGCTACATCTCCGGGAGCGATCGCCAGCGGCAATGGTGGTATCGCGGCGCGCGCGTGCGGCTCTGGTTCGGTCCCGCGCGACCGTGGCAGGACCTGGCCGGACGGGAGACCGATCTCACGCCGGGCCGCGCGCTCTACCAGCGGGTCGGCGACGCGGCGATGCGGGAGATCGCGATCCTCCGCACCGGTCAGCGCACCGAGGCTTCACGCGGGGCGGCCTAGTCCGCCGTCCCTAACTCGATACACACAAGGAGGCAACACGTTCATGCTGGACACGTCTGAACAGACCCTCAACCCCGCGCCGGAGACGCCGGCCCGGGCTCTCGGCTTCCCGGCGGTTCCCCTCAACTACGACGAGGAGGAGGAACTCACCCCCGAGCGGCGGGCCGAGATGTTCGGCCACTACGAAGAGTCGCTGCGATCGCTCGGCGAAGGCGAGATCGTGCGCGGCACGGTGCTCGCGGTGGACGACCAGGAAGTGCTTGTCGACGTCGGCTTCAAGAGCGAGGGCGTCATCGCGCTCTCGGAGTTCCCCGATCCCAGCAGCATCAAGGTCGGCCTGGTCATCGACGTCTTCCTCGAGAAGATGGAGAACCAGGACGGCCTGATCGTGCTGTCGAAGCAGCGCGCGGACTTCGTGCGCGTCTGGGACAAGGTGAAGGAAGCCCACGACAACGGCGAGGTGGTCGAAGGACGGCTGGTCCGCAAGATCAAGGGCGGGGTCGTCGTCGACCTCTATGGGGTGGAGGCCTTCCTGCCCGGCTCGCAGATCGCTCTGCGCCAGGTGCAGAACGTCGACAACCTGCTCGGCCAGAACGTCTCGGTCAAGATCATCAAGCTCAACAAGCGCCGGCGGAACATCGTGGTCTCGCGCCGCGCCGTGCTCGAGCACGAACGCGACCGCATGAAGGCGACGATCCTCAAGGACCTGGCGAAGGACCAGATCCGCGAGGGCGTGGTGAAGAACATCACCGACTTCGGCGCCTTCGTCGACCTGGGGGGCATCGACGGCCTGCTCCACATCACCGACCTGTCGTGGGGGCGTGTGGCGCATCCCTCGGAGCTGGTCAAGATCGGCGACAAGGTGCGGGTCAAGGTGCTCAACTTCGATCCCGAGAAGGAGCGCATCTCGCTCGGTCTGAAGCAGCTCGGCGCCTACCCGTGGGAGGGCGTCGACGAGAAGTACAAGGTCGGCGACCGCATCAAGGGCAGGGTGGTCTCGATCACCGACTACGGCGCCTTCGTCGAGCTCGAAAAGGGCGTCGAGGGCCTCGTCCACGTGTCCGAGATGTCGTGGACACGCCACGTCCGCCATCCCTCGAAGATCGTCAACATCGCCGACATCATCGAGGCCGTGGTGCTCAAGGTCGACAAGGCCAACGAGAAGATCTCGCTCGGCTTGAAGCAGATCGAGCCCGATCCGTGGCTGACGCTGGACGAGAAGTATCCGCCCGGCATGAAGGTCAAGGGCAAGGTCCGTAACCTGACGAACTTCGGCGCATTCGTCGAGCTCGAGGAAGGCATCGACGGGCTGGTCCATGTCTCGGACATGTCGTGGACCAAGCGCGTCGCTCATCCCAGCGAGGTGTTGAAGAAGGGCGAGACGGTCGAGGTGGTGATCCTGTCGATCGACAAGGAGCACCGGCGCATCAGTCTCGGTCTCAAGCAGGTCGGCGAGGATCCGTGGCCGCAGCTGGCCGAGCAGTTCCCGCCCGGCCTGGAGTTGTCGGGAGCGATCAACCGGCTGTTCGACCGCGGGGCGATCGTGGACCTCGGGAACGGCATCGAGGGATTCGTGCCCCTCTCGCAGCTGGGCATCGACGACCTCAAGCGCCCGAACGACGCCTTCGAGACGGGCGAGCCGCTGACCATGAAGGTGACGCGGGTCGACGTCCCCAACCATCGCCTGATCCTGAGCGTGAAGGGGTGGCTGGCGGATCAGGACGACATCGCGCTCGCCGAGTGGACCTCGCGCCGCAACCAGGTGCGGGCGAAGATCGCGGCCAATCCTCCGGCCGAGGAGCCGGCCGAGCCCAAGACCAAGGAGAAGCCCGAGGCAGTCCCCGAGGAGTAGCGTCGGGCCGATCGAGGAGCCGGACGGGAGCGATTCCGCCCGGCTCCGCTCATGCTGCGCCGAGCAGGGGGAGCGGAGCGCTGGAGCCCGTGCTAGGGTCCCGCTCCATGGAGATTCCAGCCAACCGCCCGTCGCGACGGTGCCCGTGCTGGCCGCGGGGGGCATCCGCCCTGGCGGCCGCGATCGCGGTCGTGACCACGTGCGTCCTGGCGACGCCGGCGGCGCCTGCGGAGACCCTCGCGCCGGAGCTGCGGGCGCTCCTCGGCGGGACCCCGGCCGACAGTCTGCCCGGGCCGCTGCGGCGGTACGAGGCTGAGCATGCCCGGTCCCCCGAGGCCGCCGATGCCGCGCTCCTGCTGGGCCAGCTCCAGTACGCGCGCGGCGAGTACCGGCGCGCGGCGGAGACCTTCGCGCGCGCAGCGGCGCGGCTCGACCCGGCGCGCAAGCCCGAGGCGCGCTACTGGGCCGGACTCTCGTGGCTCGGGCTCGGGGAACCTGACCAGACGCGCGCCGCGCTCGAGGAGGTCGCGAACGGCGGGGGCGTGCGTCGTGCGGGGGCGCTCCTGGCGGTGGCACAGGCCTGGGAGCTCGCGCGGCGGCCGGATCGCGCCGCCGAGACCCTGTCGGGGCTGCTCGCCGGCCACCCTGGTGAGGCAGGTCCCGCGGCCCTCGAGCGGGTCGCGGCCCTTGCCGAGCGCGACGGGCACGAGGACCAGGCCCGGGAGGCGCGCGAACGCCTGCTGGCCCAATACCCGCGCAGCATGGAGGCGGCGGCCGCCCGCCTCGCGGTGTTCGCGCCCGCCAACACCCAGCCGGCCGCCGAGACCCGGCCGGGTGCCGTGGCGGTGGTGATCGGCTCGTTCGTGGACCCGGCGCGGGCGCGCTCCCTCGCCACCGCGGCGCGGGCCGCGGGATTCCCGGACGCCCGGGTCGTGAGTCACGGCGAGGGTCTGGCGGCGGTCCACACGGTGCGGCTGGGTGTCTACCCGCGCCACGCGGAAGCCCGCAAGGCCGGCGAGCAGGCGGCGCAGGCGCTGGGCGTCGCCTACGAGCTGATGCGGGCCCGGTAGGACCCGCGCCGGCCGCGCATCGCGTCCGGCCCGTCATCCCGCGGATTGGCATCGCCCGAGGGCAGGCCTTATCCTTGCCGGCCTCATGCGACCGCCCGCCGCGTCTCCCGCATCGACCGCCTCGCGATAGCGCCGTGCCCCGACCGTCGCGCGCCTCGCACCCGTCGCTCCCGTTCGGGGAGGAGCTCGGGCTGGCCCCGGCGGCGCCCCGCGCGCCCGCCATGAAGGCCCGTCCGGACGCGCGCACTCCCTTGATGGACCAGTACACCCGCGTCAAGCGCGAGCATCCCGACGCGTTCCTCTTCTTCCGCCTGGGCGACTTCTACGAGATGTTCTTCACCGACGCGGTCCGGGGTGCGGCGCTGCTCGGCCTCACGCTCACCTCGCGCAACAAGCAGGACCCCGCACCGATCCCGATGTGCGGCATCCCCTGGCACCAGCGCGACGCCTACGTCGCCCGCCTGCTGCGGCTCGGCCACAAGGTGGCGATCTGCGACCAGCTCGAGGATGCGGGGGCGGCGCGCGGGCTGGTGCAGCGCGGCGTCACGGAGGTGCTCACGCCCGGGTCGGTGGTGGGCGAGGGGTTCCTCGAGGCGGCGGCGAACAACTTCCTCGCCGCCCTCTGGCCGACCGGCGAGACGCTGGGGGTGTGCCTCGCCGACGCGTCCACCGGCGAGGTGAAGCTCGCCGAGCCCGCCTGGAGCGAGGCCGCCGCGTTCCTGTCGCGCTCGCGCGTGGCCGAATGGGTGACGCCCGAACCCGCCGCCCTTGACGAGGCGGCCGGCGCGCGTCTCGCGTCGGTGCTGCAGGGGCTTCCCGGCGCGGCCAGTCCGGTCGCGGTGGCGTCGTTCCTCGACGAGTCGGCGCTGGCGGGCCGCTTCGGGGCCGACGTGACGCGCGAGCTCGCCGATCTGCCCGCCGCGCGGGCGGCGGCAGCCGGGGCGATCGCCTATCTCGACCGCGTGCAAGGGGGGCCGGCGCGCCAGCTCACCCGGGTCGAGCGCTGGATGGAGGAGCGCACGCTCCGCTACGACGCCGCAACTGCGCGTCATCTCGAGCTGTTCCAGCCGCAGCCGGGTGGCGAGACGCGTCACACGCTCTGGCATCACCTCAACCTGTGCGCCACCTCGCTCGGAGCACGCCGCCTGCGGGCCTGGCTCGAGCGCCCCCTCGCCGACCTGGCGCCGCTCGCCGCCCGGCAGGCGGCGGTCGAGGCGTGGCGCGCGGCGGGGACGGCGCGCGGCGGGTTCCGCGAGGCGCTGCGCGCCTTCCCCGACCTCGAGCGGCTGGCGAGCCGGCTCGCCTGCGAGCGCGCGACGCCGCGCGACCTGGGGGCGCTGCGCGATGCGCTGGCCCGGCTACCGGGGCTGGCGGCGCGCCTGGACGAGGTGGGAGGGCCGACCGCCCCGGCCGCGCGCACGGCGCTCGCCGGGCTGCCCGATCTGCACGGCGCGCTCGCACGCGCGCTGGTGGACGAGCCGCCACCGGTCTCGCGCGAGGGCGGCATCGTCCGCCCCGGCCACGATTCCCATCGCGACCGGCTGCACGAGCTGGCCCACTCCGGCAAGCGCTGGATCGCGGAGCTCGAGGCCTCCGAGCGCGCGCGCACCGGGATCGCCAGCCTCAAGGTGGGCTACAACCGGGTGTTCGGCTACTACCTCGAGGTGACGCGGCCCCATCGCGACAAGGTGCCGGGCGACTACGAGCGGCGCCAGACCCTGACCGGCGCCGAGCGCTTCGTCACGCCCGACCTCAAGGCCAAGGAGAGCGAGGTGCTGAGCGCCGAGGACAAGCTCCAGGCGCGCGAGCACGAGCTGTTCGTGGCGCTGCGGGCGGAGGCGGCGCGCTCGGTCGCGGCGCTCCAGCGGGCCGCCGAGGCGCTAGGCATCCTCGACGCCGAAGCGACCCTGGCGGAGGTCGCCGCCCGGTACGGCTGGGTCGCCCCGACGATCACGGAGTCCGATCGGTTGGCGCTCGAAGGAGCCCGTCACCCGGTGGTGGAGCGCCTGCTGCCGCCGGGCGAGTTCGTGCCGAACGATTGCCTGCTGGACGGCAGCCGGCGGCAGATCCTGCTCCTCACCGGTCCCAACATGGGCGGCAAGAGCACCTATCTGCGCCAGGTGGCGCTGTGTGTCCTGCTCGCCCAGATGGGCTCCTCGGTGCCGGCCGCCCGCGCCGAGGTGGGCCTGGTCGATCGCCTGTTCACCCGTGTGGGCGCCTCCGACCGGCTGGGCGCGGGGGAGAGCACCTTCATGGTGGAGATGCGCGAGACCGCCGAAATCTTGAGGGCGGCGAGCCCGCGCTCGCTGGTGATGCTCGACGAGGTGGGCCGGGGTACGGCGACCTACGACGGACTGGCGCTGGCCTGGGCGGTGACCGAGTTCCTGCACGAGGCGGCGGGCCCGCGGCCGCGCACCATCTTCGCCACCCACTACCACGAGCTGACGCAGCTCGCCGAGCGCCTGCCGCGGCTGGTGAACGTGCAGGTGACGGTAAAGGAATGGGGCGACGGGGTGGTGTTCCTCCACCGCATCGCCGAGGGCGCCGCCGACCGCTCCTACGGCATCCACGTGGCGCGACTCGCCGGGCTGCCCCCGGCGCTGCTGGAGCGGGCGCGCGAAGTGCTGGCCGAGCTCGAGGCCGAGCGCACGGTGGAGCACCTGGAGCCGCGGCGCGCCGGGAGCGCGCGCGGCGGGCGGGCAGAAACCCAGGCCCAGCCGCCGGCGTCCGCCGCCGCTCACCCGCTGGCCGAGCGCTTGAGCGAGTTGAGGCTCGAGACGCTCACGCCGCTCGAGGCGTTGAACCTCCTCGCGGCGTGGAAGAAGGAGTGGGGTGCTCCGCCCTCCTGAGCCGAATCCCTAGGCGCCGGCGGGGCTCACCGCGAAGGCGGCGAGCGCTTCGGCCTCGGACGGGTAGTGGCCGAAGTGGTTGATCAGCCGCGTTATCACCAGCAGGCTGGTCATCTTCTTCTGAAGTCCGCACAGCTTGAGCTCGCCCTGGCGGGCGGCGTAGTTCTTGTGCGCCTCCACCATCACGCTGAGCGCGGTCGAGTTCATGTTGCTGCACTCGGACAGGTCGAGCAGCAGCCGCGTGTTGCCGCTCGCCACCTCATCCAGGATCGCCTTCCTCAGCCGATCGGTCTCCTCGCCGCCGAAAAACTCACCGCCGACCTGCAGCACGGTGATGCTCCCACTGGTCTTGCGTCGGATGCCCATGGCTCACCCTCCTCGATCGTTCGGGGGCTGGACTCGGCTGCCTCAATTGGTACCTCCCCGGACGACGCGGTGCCACCGCGATGTTCTGGCGCGCCCGCGGCCGCGCCTCACGGCCGGGCGGCGAGGCGCGCCGCCCGGGCCAGATCGCTGTCCGGCGTGGCGGCCGCGAAGCGGGCCGCGGAGGCCCTGAGACGCAGGTCGGGTGCGCCCGCCGCCGCGTCCAGCGCCAGCCAGGCGAGCCGCTCGACGGCCCCCGGCCGCAGCGCCCGGTCGAGGACGGCGGCGAGCGTCTCCGCCGCGGCCGGCTCCCGCCCGAAGGTGCGCGGCGCCTTCCAGAGCGCCCGCGCCGCTTCCGCCCGCACCCCCTGGTCGGGATCGCCGAGCGCCGCCGCCAGGCGCACGCGGAGGCTGTCGCGCAGCGGCAGGTCCTGGTGCGGGGAGGGTCGCTCGGGTGTCGCGTGCTCAATGCCGGCCACCACCAGGTTGACGCCCAGGGCGAGCACGGCCTGCTCCCGCACCACGGGGTCGGGGTCGCGCGTGTAGTGGAGGATACCGGCGATCGCGGACGGCGACCGGAACGCGGCCCGGCGGATCTCCTGCGCCTTCCCGCGGGCGCCTCGCGGCGCGGCACCGCGGGCGGCAGGTGCGGCGGGCGGGCGGGCGACCAGCGCCGAGCCCAGCAGGCAGAGCCCGAGCGCGAGCGCGAGTACCCGCAGCGCCCGGGCGGCCGAGCCCGCCCATGCCAGCGAGGCCAGCGCGCCGAGGCCCGCGCCCAGCACCGGCAATCCGATCCAGCCGGTGGGCGTGAGCGCCCGGGAGAACAGGATGCGCAGGAACGGCGCGTCCGACGCCACGCCGGGGTAGGCGAGTGCGGCGGCGACGGCGACCGCCACCAGCGGGACGAGCAGTGCTCCGGCCAGCATGGCGCCCGGCAGTCGCTGCCGGGACTCGGCCCCGCCGCCGCGGGTCACGGGCGCGGGCGCTCGCGCGCCGGCCGACCCCGCAGGAACCTCACAGCGTCCCCTCCAGCACGTCGAGGCAGTTCTCGTAGCGCCCGAACGAGGGCATCAGGTACACGCCGTTCGCCATCCCCCGACACGCCACAAGCAGGTCGCGCGCCAGCTCGACGCCGACCTTCTGGCCTTCGTTGCCGGCTTCGTGCATGCGGGCGCGGATCCAGTCGGGGACGTGGATGCCGGGCACCTCGTTGTGGAGGAACTCGGCGTGCCGGAACGACTGCAGCGGCAGGATGCCGATCAGGATGGGGATCTTCGTCAGCCCGCCCAGGCGCTCGATGAACCGCTTCCAGCAGTCCAGCTCGTAGACCGGCTGGGTCATCACGAACTGCGGCCCGGCGTCGAGCTTGCGCTTCACGTACTCGAACTCCGCGTCCAGGTCCTCGGCGGTGGGATTGACCCCGCAGCCGATCGCGAAGCTGGTGGCGCCGCCGATCGAGGTCCCCGCGAGGTCGGTGCCCTGGTTCATCCGATGGACGATGCGCATGAGGCCGGGCGCGTCGGTGTCGAACACCGCAGTCGCGTTGGGGTAGTCGCCGAGACTCGGTGGGTCGCCGGTGAGGCACAGGATGTTCCGCAGCCCCAGCGCGTGCGCCCCGAGCAGGTCGCTCTGCAGTCCCATCAGATTCCGGTCGCGCGTGGTGTAGTGGAGGATCACCTCGACGCGCGGGAAGTGCTGATGGACCTGGTAGGCGAGCGCCATCGCGCTCATGCGGATGCGCGCCAGCGGCGAGTCGGCGATGTTGATGGCGTCCACGCCGCGCTGCGCCATCATGCGTGCCGCCTCCATCACCTTCTGGGTGTTGATGCCGCGCGGCGGGTCGATCTCGACGCTGACCACGAACTTCTCGCGCAGCTTGCGGAGCAGCGAAGGCTCGGCCGCCTCGCGTGGCGGCGCCACCGGCGCCGGCCCGGGCTCGAGCACCCGCACCTCCGCGCCCGGGGCCAGCTTCTCGGCCGGCAGGTGGGAGGCGAGGCGGTCGCGCATGGCCTTGATGTGCGCCGGGGTCGTCCCGCAGCAGCCGCCGACGATGCGGACGCCGAGGTCCACCGCCCGGGCGGCGAAGTCGGCGAAGTAGTCGGGGCTCGAGAGGTAGAGGTACCGGCCCTCGACCACCTGCGGGAACCCCGCGTTCGGCATCGCCGAGACCGGCGTGCCCTCGGCCGCCGCCACGAGCTCCTCGAGCACCTCGAGGGTCGGCTGCGGCCCGACGCCGCAATTGATCCCCACCACCGCCGCACCCGCCTGCTTGAGCATCCGCACCGCCAGCGCCGGCGTGTGCCCGTAGAGCGTCTTGCCGTCGGTGCCGAAGGTCATCTGCGCGATGACCGGGACGTCGAGCGTCACGCGGCGCACCGCCCGGAGTGCTGCGAGGATCTCGTTCAGATCCTGGAAGGTCTCGAGGATGAAGCAGTCGCAGCCGCCTTCCAGCAAGCCCTCGGCGGTCGCGCGGTAGCAGGCGTCGGCCTCGGCGACGGTGACGTGGCCGAACGGCTCGAGCGGCTTCCCGAGCGGGCCGATGGAGCCGGCCACGAATGCGTTGACGCCGACGATCTCGCGGGCCGCCCGGGCGACCTTCACCCCCTGGCGGGCGATCATGCGCACCTTCTCCTCCAGTCCATGAGAGGCGAGGCGTACCGCATTGGCGCCGAAGGTGTTGGTCTCCACCAGCTCGGCGCCGGCCGCCAGGTAGTCGCGGTGCACGGACTCGATCAGCGTCGGCTTGGAGAGGTTGAGCGCGTCGAAGCAATCCGAGAACGGGACCCCGCGCTGGTAGAGCAGGGTGCCCATGGCGCCGTCGGCGACCAGCGGGCCCTGGGCGAGGCGATCGAGGAACGCTGAAGGCATAGGCGCGGGACTCTAGGTCCTCCGCCGCGCGCGGCGCAAGCCGGGGGTGCCGCAGCCGGGGGTGCCGCGGGGGTGCCGCCGGGGGTGCCTCGCGGCGCGCATGCCGCGCGGCGCGGATTGGCCGGCTTCACCGGCGCTGCTATAGTGCGCGGCCGTGACTCCGCGCCTCCGCCGGACCGCATCGTCCGTGCTGCTCCTGCTGGCCGCCTCGGTGGCCGCGGCCGCCCCCGCCGGCATGCCCACGCTCGCTCCCGACCAGCTCCGCCCCGGACAGAAGGCGGTGGTGAAGACGGTGTTCGCGGGGGACCGCGTCGAGGAGTTCGAGGCCGAGATCGTCGGCGTGCTCAAGGGTGGCCGCGCCGAGGGTGATCTGATCCTGGCCAGGGCCACCAGCGAGCGGGTCATCAAGACCGGCGTCGCGCAGGGCATGAGCGGCTCCCCGGTCTACGTCGACGGCCGTCTCATCGGCGCGGTCTCGAGCGGCTGGTCGTTCTCGCGCGAACC
Source organism: Candidatus Eiseniibacteriota bacterium (assembly GCA_038068435.1). Lineage (GTDB taxonomy): Bacteria > Eisenbacteria > RBG-16-71-46 > RBG-16-71-46 > RBG-16-71-46 > WS-11. Next base: position 27,578 of record JBBTLZ010000064.1, read on the forward strand.
CCTGTTCGGCGTGACGCCGATCGCGGAGATGCTGGCGGTGCTCGACCTGCCCTCGCGGCCCGATACCACCGGCAGCGCGGGACCCACCGGCGTCGAGCCGGCCGGGGGCGCGGTGCGCTTCGGCGAGTTCCGCTGGGAGGACCCGCCGGCCGCCACCGGCGAGCCACCGCTGGCACCAGGCATCGTCACGGCACCGGCGCCGCTCGGTGTGCCGCTGGCGTGCGGCGGACTGCATCCCGCCGCGCTCGCGGAGGCGCGCCGGCTGTTCGGACCGCTCGGCCTCGCCGTCACCCCCGGGGGGCGTGCGCCCGCGGGCGGCCCGCCGGCCGATTCGCTCCGCCCGGGTGCCGCGGTCGCGGTCGACGTCATGACCGGCGACCTCCAGCTCGCCGCCATCGGCACGCTGACCTGGCGTGACGGCGACCGGGTGCTGATCTTCGGGCATCCGCTCTTCCAGTCGGGCGACGTGCGGCTGCCGCTCTCCACCGCCGAGATCGCGACCATCGTCGCCAGCGACCTCACCTCGTTCAAGCTCGGCGTGCGGGGTCGGCCGGTGGGCACGCTCACCCAGGACCGCCGCGCCGCGATGTCGGGCCGGGTCGGGAGCACGCCGCGGCTGCTGCCGGTCGCGGTCGACGTCGCCGGTGCCGCCCGCCCGCGCCAGCGGTTCCACTTCGCCAGCATCGAGGACCGGGCGCTGGCCCCGCAGCTGGTGGCGATCGCCGCCCTCAACAGCTTCCTCGAATCGGGGGGCCAGGGCGGGAACCAGACGCTGCGCTGGACCCTGCGGATGGTGCGCCGGGGGTCGCCGACGCTGATGCTGAGCGACGTGGTGGCCGGGGACTCGCCGCCGGCGGAGCTCATGAACGCGGTCGCCGCACCGCTCCGTTTCCTCTTCAACAACCCCTACGCCGCGCTCAAGCTCGACAGCGTCACGGTCGCCATCGAGGCGGCCTCGACGCGCGAGCAGTGGACGCTGCGTTCGGCGCGCGTGCTGGACGCGGCGGTGCGACCGGGCGGGTCGCTGCGGATCGAATGCGAGGTCGAGCGCTGGCACGGCGGGCGCTCGCGGGTGGCGATGAGCGTCACGGTGCCCGAGGAGGCGCCCGACGGCCGCTACGTGCTGTGGCTGGGGGGTGGCCCGGAACTCTCCCGGTACGAGGCCTTGCGCCTGCCGGGGCGCTACCGTCCCACGTCGCTCGAGGACGCCTGGCGGCGGATCGGCGGCACGCGGTCCGGTGACGCGCTGTACGCCGCCCTGTTCGCCAGCGCGCCCGAGGTGACGCGCGAGGGACGCGACTACCCGGAGCTGCCCGTCTCCGCGCTGGTCCTGCTCGCGGGCGGGCAGGGCGCGGGCGACGGCGGCCGGCGCGGCGATGCCGCACGCCTCGACGAGCAGCGCGTCCCGTTCGCCGGGCCGGTCCGCGGCGAGCTGCTGCTGTCGGTCCAGGTGGACGCCAAGGCGCCGTGATCCCCCGCAGCGACGACCCGACCACGAGGGAGGACCCTTGAGACCTCGCCGACCGATCCCACGCCCCGCATCCGCCGCCGCGCGCTCCGTGCTCGGCGCGGCACTCGTCCTCTCGCTGGCGGCGACCCCATCGCCGGCCCGAGCGGCCGAGACGCAGTGGTGGATCGCCGACAGTCCCGCCGACTACGCGAAGTCGGAGGCGCATGGCGTGGTGATGCGCCCCGACGGGGCGCTCGAGCTGGGACCGGCGGCGCGATTCTCCGCAGCCGAGAGTCTGGGCGTGGTCTGGTCGGTGGTCGTGCTGAAGGACGGTTCGGTGGCGTTGGCGGGGGATCGCGGGACCATCCTGCGCTTCAGCGAGAACGGGGGATTCCGCGTACTTGCCCGCCTCCCGGTGGGGCAGGTGCTTTCGCTCGCCACCGACGGCGACGCATTGCTCGCCGGCACTGGTCCCGAAGGGCTGATCTATCGCGTCGGCGCGCGCGGGGACACTTCACTGGTCGCGCGCACCGGCGAGCGCTACGTGTGGGGGCTCGCGGCGGCGCCCGGCGGCGGATGGTATGCGGCCACCGGCACGCGCGGGCGGCTGCTGCGGGTGCGCGGCGGCGAGGTGCGCGTGGTGCTCGACACCGAGGAGAGCAACCTGGTCTCGCTGGTCGCGGACGGGCGCGGGGCCGTCTACGCCGGCGGCGATTCCAAGGGCCGCGTCTACCGCGTGGTCAACGATCGCGAGCTGCGCACGGTCTTCGACGCGAGCGAGGACGAGGTGCGGGCGCTGGCGCTCGGCCCCGACGGCACGCTCTACGCCGCGGCGCTCAGCGCCTCGGCGGTGAGCGAGGACGAAGGGGAGCCGGCTGCCAGGCCAGCCCCGGTCAAGAGCGCGGTGAGCGGCGGCCGGGCGGTGATCTACCGCATCGTCCCCGACAGCATCGCAGCATCGATGTGGACCTCGCCCCAGCCGTTCGTGTTCGCGCTCGCCGGGATCGCGGGCGGGGTGGTCGCGGCGACCGGGAACCGTGCGGGACTCTATCTGCTGGAACGCGGCGTCGGGGCCACGCAGTGGCTGCAGGGACCGCAGGGGCAGATCACCGCGCTGGCGGCGGACGCTGCGGGGCGGATCTACGCCGGCACGTCGAACCCGGCGGGCTTGTGGCGGGTCGGTCCGGAGAAGGCGAAGGGCGGCGAGCTGGTCTCGCCGGTGTTCGACGCCCGCCGCTTCGCCCGCTTCGGCGCGGTGCGCTGGCGCGGCGAGGCGGGGGGGAGCACGCTGGAGCTGTGGACCCGGAGCGGCAACAGCGACCCGGTGGACTCGACCTGGAGCGTCTGGAGCCGCGGCGGCAGCGACCAGCGGCCGCGCAGCAACGCCCCGGTCGCGCGCTACTTCCAGTGGCGGCTCACGGCGGCCGGCGGCGCCCCGCACGTCGAGGCGGTGGAGGCCGCGTGGCGCGAGCAGAACCTGCCGCCCCGGATCGAGGAGCTCACGGTGGCGCCGCAGGGACTGGGCTTCAAGGAGGGGGCGATGACGCCGCGGTCCGAGGCGGTGACCCAGACCCTGCCGGGCGGGCAGAAGGTCGAGTACTCGCTGCCGCCGGCGACCTCGCCCAGGTCGCTGCGCGACCTGCCGGCGTTCGCGCGCGGGCTCAGGACGCTGCAGTGGCGCGGCAGCGACCCGAACGGCGACGCGCTCCGTTACACGGTGCAGGTCAGGAACGAGAGCGGCGGCGGCTGGATCAGCGTCGACGAGGACCTCGAGGCGAGCGCGTTCACCTGGGACACCAAGGCCCTGCCCGACGGCCGCTACCGGGTGCGGGTGACCGCCACCGACGCCGCCGCCAACCCGGTGGGCGAGGGGCTCACGGGCGAGGCGGTGAGCGCCCCGTTCACGGTGGACAACACGCCGCCGATGGTCACCGAGCTGGCCGCCGCGCCCCAGCCCGGGGCGGTGGTGGTCTCCGGCCGCGCCGAGGACGCGAGCAGCACGCTGACCCGCATCGAGGTCGCGCTCGACAACGGCGACTGGCGGACGGTCACGCCGGACGGCGGTTTCGCCGACGAGCGGGTGCTCGCGTTCCACGCGCGGATGGCCGACGTGGAGCCCGGCGAGCACACCCTCTCGGTGCGCGCGATCGACGCCGCGGGCAACACCGCCACCCGGGCGAGCCGCGTGACGGTCTCCCGCGCCCGCTGAGGGCCGCGCATTGTCGGGCCGGCGCCCGCCGCTGACCGTGGTGCCCGGCCCGCGCGACGAACGCGGGCGGGAGGACCACGGCGCACGCGAGCCGCGAGCTACCCCCGGCCACCCCCCGGGGAGCACGCGCGCCGGGCTCGAGCTGACCGCGCTCGGCACCGGTCTCGTGCTCACCCTCGCGCTCATGGCGCGACTGGGTTCGTGGGCGCGGGACCTCGGCACGTTCCAATCGCTGTACGCCGTCGCGTTCGCGTTCTTCGCGCTGGCGATGGCGCGCGCCCGCCCCGCCCCGGTGCCCCGCGCGGGCGTGCTCGTGTTCGCGGTCGCGGTGGCCGCGCGCATGGCGCTGCTGCCGGTCACGCCGACGCTCTCGGACGACATCTACCGCTACGTGTGGGAGGGGAAGGTGGCCGCCCACGGCCACGATCCCTATCGCCTGAGCCCGCGCGACACGACCTTCGTCCGGCTCCGCGACCGCGTGGTCTATCCGCGCATCAACCACCCGGAGCTGGCGACCATCTACCCGCCGCTCTCGATCGCCGGTTTCGCCCTGGTCGCCCGGCTCTCGCCGACCGTGTGGGCCATGAAGTCGTGGGTGCTGCTCCACGACCTGGCGCTGGTGCTCCTGCTGCTCGCCTGGGCCCGCGCGCGGCGGGCGAGCCCGCTCGCGGTCATCGCCTACGCATGGAACCCGCTGGTCCTGGTCGAGTACTCGGGCAGCGGCCACAACGACCCCACCGCGATGGTGTGGCTGGTGGCGGCACTGGTGTGGGCGGAGCGGCGGCCGGCGCTCGCCGCCCTGGCGCTCGCGGCCGGCACGCTCACCAAGCTGGCACCGCTGGTCGCACTCCCATTCCTCCTCCGACACTGGCCCTGGCGGGTACGTCTGCTGGCGCTGGCGACCATCGCCGCGGGGCTCGGCTGGTTCTGGTCCCAGACGCGCGGGTCCGACTCGGGCCTCACGGCCTACGGGCGCGCCTGGGCCAACAACGAACTCGTGTTCCTCTACCTCGCGCGCGTGGTCCACGACCCACTGGTCGCGCGGCAGGTGGCGGTGGCCCTGCTCGCCCTCGCTCTGGCGGTGCTCGCGTGGCGCGGGTGGGATGCGGCGCGCGCCACCCGATTCGGCACGCGCGCGGGCTTCCTGCTCTCGCCGGTCGCCCACCCCTGGTACCTGGGCTGGGTGCTGGTGCTCGAGCCGCTGGCACCCTCCGCCCCCTGGCTCTTGCTTTCGCTGACCGCGGTCCTATCTTATGGCGTCCTCGCGCCGCCGGTGGACGGGGGCGGGTTCCACCTGCCGCTCGCGTGGCGCTGGTTCGAGTACGGGGTGCCGCTGGTACTCGCGGTGGTACTCGCCCTCGCGCGGCGGACGGGAAGCCGCGGGCCGCGGGCCAGGACATAGGGAGGCGACGGGCATGTTCCAGCGACTGCTGGCGGCGGTGCGGAGCGAGGCCTCGGGCGGCCGGGCGCTCGAGTCGGTGCGCGCCCTCGCGCGCTTCCATCGCGTCCAGGCCAGCCCCGGCTACGACGCGGCCGTCGACTGGCTCGTGGCCGAGCTCGAGTCCTACGGGCGCAGCGTCGAGATCGAGAAGGTCCCGGGCGACGGGCACACCCGCTTCCTCGGCCACCTGATGCCCGAAGGCTGGGAGTGCACGCGCGCGCTGGGGACACTCGTTGACGGCGGCGCCCGCGAACGCCTGTGCGACTACGCGGCCGAGACGCTGTCACTCGTGCTCCGGAGCGCGCCGGTCCGCGGCAGGTATCCGATCATCGCCCTCGACGACGGCACGCGTGAGGAACACTACGACCGGCTCGAGGTGCGCGGGAAGGTGGTGCTGACCCGCGGCGTGGTTCAACGGGTGCACGAGCTGGCGGTGGTCGAGCGCGGCGCCGCGGGGATCCTCTATCACGGCCGGCGCCTGGTGCCCCCGGTGCGCGACCGGTTCGACGACCCCGACGCGCTCACCTACACGTCGTTCTGGTGGGGCGAGGACGCGCCGCGCGGCTGGGGCTTCGTGGTCTCGCCCCGGACCGGCGAGCGCCTGCTCGAGCGGCTCCGCGCGGGGGCCACGCTCGAGCTGGAGGCCGATATCCAGTCGCGGACCTTCGCCACCTCGATCCCGCTCGTCTCGGCGCGACTCCCCGGAGAGACCCCGGGTGAGGTGCTGGTGCTAGCGCACCTCTGCCACCCGCAGCCGAGCGCCAACGACAACGCCTCCGGCGCGGCGGCGGTCCTGGAAGCGGCCCGCGTGCTGTCGGTGCTGCGAGCCCACGGGGACTTTGCCGACTTGGGCCAGAGCGTGCGTTTCCTGTGGGTGCCGGAGATGACCGGCACCTACGCCTGGCTCGGACAGGACCCGGCGCGGGCGCGCGCGACCGTCGCCGCCGTCAACCTGGACATGGTGGGGGAAGACCAGGAGCGTTGCGGGAGCACCTTCCTGCTCGAGCACCCGCCGTGCTTCGCCGCCTCCTTCGCCGAGGAGCTGCTGCTGCGTATCCGCGCCGAGGCGGTGGACTGGGTCCCGTCCTACTCGGGGCCCGGGCACTACTCGATGACCCGCATGGGGGAGGTGCCCTACTCGGGCGGCAGCGACCATTACCTCCTCATCGATCCCGCGACCGGCATCCCCTGCCCGATGCTGATCCAGTGGCCCGACCGCTACTACCACTCCTCGCACGACACCCCCGACAAGACGAGCCCCGCCTCGCTGGCGTTGGCGGTGCGGTGCGCCGCCACGTACGCGGCGTTCGTCTCGGCGGCCGCCGAGCCGGAGCAGCGCTGGCTGCTGGACGCGATCGGGCGCGGGGCGCGCCGCCGCCTCCTGGCGGCGGTGGACGAGACCGGCCCTTCGCGTGCGGTGGCCCACGAACGCGAGCGCGGCGAGCGGGCGCTGGCGAGCGTGGCGCGGCTCGGGCTCGACCCGGAGGCGATCGCGGACGCACGGCGCCGCCTCGCCGGCTTCACCGGAGATGCGGTGGCCGGCCCCCTGGCGGAACCTGCCGCCGCCGAGCCGGCGCCCGCCGGCCACGCCGCCCGGCCACGGCGCCAGCTGCCGGTGCCCATCCACTACCAGCGTCACCTGCTGGCCGGTTGGCGCTCCCTGCCGCGCGAGGCGCGCGAGCGCTGGCGGGCGCAGGAGGAGGGCGTGTCCGACGGGCTGATGCTCACCGATCTCGCCTGGTACGCGTGCGACGGCACCCGCACGCTGGACGAGATCGCGCGGCTGGTATGGCTCGAGACCGGCCGGCACGAGCCGGACTTCATCGCCGAGTTCTTCGCCCGGACCGCGTCGCTCGGCCTCTCGGACTGGTCGGGCGCGGAGGAGGTCGCATGCAATCCCGTCGCACCCGATACGGCTACGCGCTGAGGATCGACACCGGCGAGGAGATCGTCGCCACGCTTAAGGCGTTCGGGGCCGAGCACGGCGTGCGCGCCGGGCTCATCTCAGGACTCGGCGCGGTGGGTGACACGGAGCTCGGCTTCTTCGTGCGCTCGACCGGGCAGTACGCGACCCGGACCTTCACCGGCGAGCACGAGATCGGCGTTCTGACCGGGAACTTCAGCGAGCTGGACGGCGAGCCGTTCCCTCACTGCCACGCGGTGATCGCCGGCGAAGACTTCATCGCCCACGCCGGGCACCTGTTCCGCGGCGTCGTGACCGTGACCTGCGAGGTTCAGGTGGTGACCGATCCCGAGGTACTCCGCCGCGTGCGCCGTCCCGACCTCGGCTTCAACCCGCTCGAGCTGGGCGGCTGAGCGGCGGCCCGCCCACCGAAAGCGACGCCCCGGCGGCTGCGGCCCGCCGGGGCGTCGTCCTGTCGGTCTCGGAGCGGCTACTTCGTCGTGTCCGGCGCTGCGGCCGCCGGCTTCTCGTACTTGCTGAGCGGCTCGAGCGTCGCCTTGCGGACGAGGGCCTTCTTGCCTGGATTCGGCCCGGCCGGGCCGCGCGGCGTGGCGGGGTCGGCCCCGAGCGCTACGATCTTGTCCACCACGTCCATGCCCTGGATGACCCGCCCGAACACGGTGTAGCCCCCCTGGTCGAGCGAGGGCTGGGGAGCGACGTCGATGAAGAACTGGCTGCCGCTGGAGGCCCGGGCCGGGTTCATCTGGTCGCCCTGCCGCGCGGTCGCCACCGCCCCGCGCACGTGCTTGAGCTTGATCTCGGCCGGCACCGTGTATCCGGGGCCGCCCATGCCGTCGTTGCCGGGATCCGTGTCCCTGCTGTTGGGATCGCCGCCCTGGATCATGAATCCGGCGATCACGCGGTGGAAGCAGGTCCCGTCGTAGAAGCCCTGCTTCACCAGCTTCTTGAAGTTGGCGACCGTCTTGGGGGCGTCCCGGTCAGCGAACTTGATGACGATGTTTCCGAGCACGGTCTCGAGCACGGCGACCTGGGGGCCGGCCGCGGGTTGGGCAGCGGCGGGGGATTTCGCGGGCGCGGCCGCCGGCGGGGTCGAGGACGACTGGGCGCCGGCACCGGCAGCGCCGGCAGCGAGCAGGACGACGCTGGCGGCGAAGATGCGAAGCATGAGTTTCCTCCCTGGAGTGCGGCGGGCGGGAGACCCGCGCGCGAGGCGTGGAGTCTAGCGACGCCCGGCGAAGGGGGTCAAGGAGCGCCGCCCCCGCGTGGTGCCGGAGGCCGCGGCCGTCGAGCGCCTCGGGGACCCGATCGCGTTGCGCCCTCCCGTGTCGCGCATGGAGTTGGTATACTGCGCGGCCCGCGCCGCGCGCCGGAGGTCAACAGACGGTCAAGCGGTCTCAGCCGGCGAGCGCGACCACGCCCCACTGTCGGCCGGTGAGGCCGTGGTCGCGCCGGTGCGAGAAGTACCAATAGGGTTCACACGCCGTGCAGGCGCCGGTGTCGTGGATCGCGTGCGCGGGGGCCCCGGCCGCGATGAGACGCAGTCGGGCCGCGGTCGGCAGGTCGAGGTGGAGCGCGTCGCCGGCCCGGAGCAGGGCGGCGGCAGGGAACCGGGCCGCCACCTCGGGACCGACCGCATAGCAGCACCCCCTGATGCAGGGGCCGAGGTGGATGGTCACGGCATCCGGCGTGGCGCCGGCGGCGGCGCAGACGGCCGCCAGCGCCACCTCGGGGGCGCCCTCGGCGGTGCCGCGCCAGCCGGAGTGGGCGGCGGCGACCGCGCCCGGGGCGGCGTAGAGGATGGGCAGGCAGTCGGCGGCGGTCACCGCGAGGGCGAGGCCCGGCGTCGTGGTCAGCAGCGCGTCGCAACCGGGGTGCAGGCCGGGTCCGGCGACGCGGGCGACGGCGGCGCCGTGCGTCTGGCCTGCGTTGGCGAGCCGGGCGGGGTCGATGCCGAGTGCGACGAGCAGGCGGCGGCGGTTTTCATCGACCGCTTCCGGCCGGTCGCGGCTCGAGCGGCCGAGGTTGAGCGAGTGATAGGGGCCGTCGCTGACGCCGCCGCGCCGCGTGGAGAAGGCGAGGATGGCGGCGGGCCGCGCGGGCTCGTACCGCCACGCGGGCAGGGCGGAGCGGGAGTCGAGGGTCCACATGAGCGTGGCCACCGTAGTGAAGCGGGCCGCGCAGTGTCAAGGCGCCGGGGGGCGCACGCAGCGCCCGAGAACGGGGGAGCACGGGTGAGGTCTCGTACGCACGTCATCGGGATGATCCTGGCGGCACTGGCGGCCAGCACGGGAGCGGGGGCCCAGACCCCCGCTGCGAAGACCGCTCCGGCGTCCGCGCGGGGCGCCGGGGGACCGTCCGCGGTGGCCACCGTCGGCGCACTGCGCATCGAAGGCGCCGAGCTCGAACAGCAGGTGAGCCAGGCGTTCCAGATCTACCGGGACCGCAACCGGACCGAGCTCGATCCCCAGCTCGAGCCGCTGGTGCGCCGGCAGGTGCTCGAGAACCTGATCCGGCAGCGGCTGCTGGCGCTCGACGGGCGCCGCCGCGGGATCCAGGTGAGCGAGGCCGAGGCCGACGCCCAGCTGCGCCGGGACCCGGCCCTCCAGCAGGACGGCGTCTTCAACGAGGCCAAGTATCTCGCCATCAAGGCTTCGAATCCGACCGGGTTCGCGCAGGCGATCGCCTCGATCAAGGACGCGCTCGCCGCGCGGAAGATGAGCGAGCAGATGGAGCGCGAGACCCGCCCCGACGGCGCGGCCATCCGCGCCGAGATCGAGCGGCAGCTCACCCGCGCCTCGATCGAGTACCTGGCGCTGCGCCGGAGGGACTTCGACGGGCGCTACCCGGAGCCGCGCGAGGCCGAGATCCAGGCCTACTACGCCGCCAACGGGGAGCGGTACCGCCGCCCGGAGCAGGCGACGCTGAGCGTCATCCTGGTCAACCGTCCGGCGATGAGCGATTCCATGGGTGCCACCGACGCCGGCTTCCGCGCCTGGGGGCAGCGCATGCGCGCGCGCGCCGACAGCGCCCTCGCCGCCATCCGCACGGGCGCGAAGTTCGCGGACCTGGCGCCGCTCCACGGGGGGATGATGACCAGCATCACGTTCCGCCGCGACCCGCTGCCCGACTTCTGGCGCGGCGGCCCGCGCGACCTGACCGCGGTGTTCGCCGCCGCCCCCGGCACAGTGTTGCCGGAGCCGGTGCGCGCCGGTTCGGGCTGGGCGCTGGTGCGGGTGGACGCGGTGACGCCGCCGCACATCGCGCCGTTGCGCGAGGTGGCGCGGGAGATCCGCCGCGAGCTGCGCTCGGGCGCCAGGGGCAGGCTGGACGATCGCGAACTGCGGGCCATCTACGAGGCTGCGCGTGACCGTCTGCGCGGCGACGGCTACCGCCTGCGCTACGCGCTGGCCGACACTGCGTCGTTCTCGCCCGGCGAGTCGACCCCGCAGGACCTCGATCGCTTTTACCGCGCCCACCTGGCCGACTACTCGTCGTACGACAAGGCCTCGGGCGCGGTGGTCGAGAAGCCCTTCGCCGCGGTGCGCGACGAGATCCGGCGGCGCTGGCTGCAGGAACGGCGGCGGCAGCTGACCCGCGGAGCGGCCGAGCGCCTGCGCGACGCCTGGATCCGCGGCAAGCGGGACGCCGCCATCGAGCGGAGCATGGCGCTGGTGCGCGAGATCGGCCCGGTCCCGGCCGGCGGCGCCATCGACAGCGGACAGGCGGGACAGGATCTCGCCGACGCGCTGGCCAGGCGCGGGGGACGGACCGGTGTGGCGATGATCACGACCGCGGGCGGCTACCTCGTCTACGACCTCCGCGAGGTCGTCGCCGGCTACATCCCGACCTTCGAGCAGGCGCGTCCGCTCCTCGCCCCTCGTCTCGACGCGCTACGGACGGTCGAGGACGAGGCGGCGGCGAAGGCCGCGTTCGAGAAGGACCCGGCGGCGTACCGGCTGCCTGGCACCCTGCGGTTCACCCGCGTCCTCGTGGAGCCGCCGCCGCTGCTCGACGTGGAGCTGAGCCGGGACGAGGTCGAGCGCTACTACCGGGCGCGCCTGAACGAGTACTCGGTGCAGGAGCTGGTGCGGATTCGCCACATCCTCATCAGTCCCACGGGGCCCGGGCCGGACGCGGACGCGGCGGCGCGCCGCAAGGCGGAGGATGTCCTGAATCGGGTGCGCACGGGGGAGGACTTCGCCAGGCTGGCCGCCGAGTTCAGCGACGACCCGGCCACGCGTGACAATGGAGGTGATGTCGGGGTCTTCCGCCACGGGCAGATGCGCGAGGGCTTCGAGCGCGCGGCATTCGCCATGCGTCCCGGGGACATCACGGGCCCGGTCCGCACCGAGGTGGGCTACCACATCCTGGAATGCCTCGAGTACCTGCCGCCGATCATCCACCCGATCGCGGCGGTCTACGCCAACGTGGCCTACGACTGCGCCCGCAAGAAGGCCGACCGCCTCGCGGGACAGCGGGCCGACAGCATCTACCGGACGCTGAAGAGCGTGGCCGACGCGAAGGCCGTCGCGCGGCGTCTCAAGCTGGAGATGCTCCCCTCCGATCACACGCTCGGCCGGCTCGGGCTCTACAACGACCAGCTCCTGCCCTACATCAAGAAGCTCGAGACGCTCAAAGCGGGACAGCTCTATCCCGGCACCCAGTTCTACGAGGGACTGGGCCAGGTGATCACCTGGGTGGACAGCATCGTGCCCGCGCGCCTACCCGCCTGGGAGGAGGCGAAGGGTCAGGCGGTCGAGCGCTACCGGCGCGAGGTGGGGCAGACTGCCCTGGTCGCCAAGAAGGCGGAGCTGGACTCGATGCTCGCGGTCGGTTGGTCGTTCGACAGCCTCGCGACGCTCTGGGGTGGACGCGAGAAGTTCACCGAGGCCCCCGCCGGCAGCGAGCTGCGCGGACTGGGAGGGAAGGCGCTGCTCGATTCGCTGGTGTTCGGTCGCGAGCGGGCGCCGGTGCTCGAGCCGGGGCAGGTCTCGGACTGGGTCGAGTTCCCGGGCGGGTACTCGAAGCTGCGGATCGTCGAGCGGCTCGCGCCCAATCCCGAGGATCTCGCGCGACGGGTCGAGCTCCGTCGCCAGCTGGTGCTGTGGCGCAAGCTGAACGTGTACTTCGACCGGCTCAAGGCGCGCTACCCGGTCGAGATCCTCGACGGCGAGCTGCGGGCGACCACCCTGCCCGAGCCGACCGAATCCTAGCGAGGCTGAGGTCCGGCGCGCGCGCGACTCGTTTCGCCCTGCGGGGGCCGTGCAAGACGCGAGGCGTCGGGCGGACCACGCCCCAGATCCCCACGAAAGCGCCACCAGAGGCCCCGGCGTCGGGTGGTATGTTCCGTGCACATGCGCGCGGCGGGATCTCGTGATTCCACCTCCTATGGCCACCCAGACCACCGCTTCAGCCAACGGCACGGACCGCCGTCTGCTGCTGGTCGATTTCGACTGGCAGGACGCCGACCTCATGCCCGAACTGCTTCAGCAGCCCGGCGTCTCCGTGCGCCTGGTCGCGGGCGCGGGGCAGGAGGATGCCGGCATCCGGCTCGCCGAGCTGTGCGGCCTGCCGCGCACCGTCGACCTCGCCGACCTGACCCGCGAGATCTTCGATCTCGCCCTGGTCAGCGAGCGCAGTCCGCGGCGGACCCAGATCGAGGGCCTGCTGCTCGCGCTTGGCACCCCGAGCGTCACCCCGCAGGCGTTCCTCGCCGGGGGCCATGCGCAACCGACCGGGCCCGCGATCGAGGCCCCGCTGGCCATGCACGCCGCCGCCTTCGAGAGTGCGGTCGGCGGGGCGGATTTTGACACCATCATGGAGCAGGCGCTCCCCGACGTGTCGGCGGATGCCCCCACCATGCCGAAGCCGGTCGAGATCACGGGCCGGCGGGTCGCCCAGATCGCGAGCCTCGACGACTTCCCGAGCCCGGAGGATCGCCGTGGCCTCGAGGCCGCGCTCCGCAGCCTGATGGCGGAGACCGGCGCCGGGCGCGCGGAGCTGCACCTCATCGGGCCCGACCAGATGGAGACGGTGGTCGAGGTCGGCCCCGCCGACGCGCTGCTCCGGGGCCTGGTCGAGCTGGCGAGCGAGCTCGGCACTGCCCAGGTGGTGGGTGGTCTCACCGGAGCGCAGGAGGGGAAGGCCTGGGGCGCCTGGCCGTTCCGGACCCCCCAGCGGCACGGCGTGATCGCCGCCGCCGGCATCGATCCCGCACAGGGCTGGACCACCTGGGAGCGCACGATCGACGAGCTGCGCGCCGAGTGGGACCGCCGCGACCGCGCGCAGGCCGGCCCCGCCTTCCCGATGCTTCCCGATCGTCATCCGCGCTGGCTCTCCGCCGAGGAGTTCGCGACGCGGCTCGAGCTTGCGGTGGAACGGAACCGGCGCGACGGCCTACGCTTCGCCGTCCACCAGCTCACCTTCCCGGGCGGGCCGCAGGCGGTCGAGGCGCTGTGCGAGCGGCTGCCCGGCCAGCTGCGCGACACCGACTGCATGTCGCATCCGTCCCCGCAGGCGGTCGTGCTGCTCACGGCCGGCGCGCCCGGCGCCTTCTCGCACCTCCGCCGCCGCCTGCTCACCCTCTGGGAAGAGGTGTGGGGAGAAGCCGGCGAGCCGAAGCCGGCGCCCGCCATCACGGACCAGCACGTGCAGCTCATCTGCCCGGCCGACGCCCCGGCGTTCCTGAACACCGCGCGGACCTGGTCCGCGATCCCCTAGCCGGTCGCGCCGGCCGCCGGCGCCCGGCCCGGTCCTCCACGCTCGCGCCACGCTCCGCCTCCCGCCACACCGCCGGCCCGGTCGCGCCGCCCCGTTCCTTGACCCCCCTGTGCGGCGTCGTGTAATGCTGCCGTC
>JBBTLZ010000065.1:0-4741 GCA_038068435.1 Candidatus Eiseniibacteriota bacterium
TCGCCTGCTGCAGGATGTTGTACTTCTCGCTCAGGTCCGAGATCGGGCGGAAGAAACGCTGCGTGTACTGGATGAACGCCACCAGCGTCCCGAGCGTGATCCCGGTCCACATCACCTGGCGGCCGCCGTACCAGACGATCAGCGACACCGCGAGCGCGCCCACGAGTTCCAGCACCGGGAAGAAGAGCGCGTGGTAGAAGACCGCCTGGAGGTTGGCGTCGCGGTGCCCGGCGTTGATGGCGCGGAAGGCCTCGAGGTTCCGCCGCTCGCGGTTGAGGATCTGCACAGTGCTCATGCCGCTCAGGTTCTCGTTGAGGAAGGCATTGAGCCGCGCGAGCCGCGTGCGGATGTCCCGGAACGACCGTCTCACCCTGGCGCGGAAGGTGAGGGTTACGACGGCGATGAGCGGCAGCACCGAGAAGGCCACGGCCATCAGCTCGGCGTTGATCTGCGACATCGCGATCAGGATGCCGAGCAGGGTGAAGAGGTCGCCGAAGATGGCCACCACGCCGGCGGTGAACAGCTCGTTGAGCACGTCGACGTCGTTGGTCACGCGGGTGAGCAGCCGGCCCACCGGGTTGCGATCGAAGAAGGAGACCGGCAGCCGCTGGAGGTGGCGGAAGAGCGCCATGCGCAGGTCCATCATGATGCGCTGCCCGACGCTCTGCATGATCTGCGTCTGCAGGTAGCCGAGGCCGAAGCCGACGAGCAGCACCGCCAGGTAGAGCAGGGCCACGCGATCGAGGTGGCCGAGGTCGCGGTGACGGATGCCGTTGTCGATCGCCTGCATGGTGAGCCAGGGGCCGGCGAGCTGCGCCACCGCGTCGAGGAGCACGACCGCGATGGCCGCGGCCACGCGCCGGCGGTAGGGCCGCAGGTAGCCCAGCAGCCGCCGCATGAGGCGGTGGTCGTAGGCGCGGCCGAGGACGTCCTCTTCGTGCGGGCTCACGAGGCCTCCAGCTCCTCCTCGAGCTGCTGCTGCCGATGGAGCTCGGCGTAGCGGCCGTCGAGCGCCAGCAGGGTGTCGTGGGTGCCGCGCTCGACCGCCGCGCCGTCCTCGAGCACCACGATCAGGTCCGCGTCCCTCACCGTGCTCACGCGGTGCGACACCAGCAGGGCGGTGCGCCGGCGCATCTCGGCGCGCAGGCCGTGGAGGATCGCGTGCTCGGTCTGCGTGTCGACGCTCGACAGGCAGTCGTCGAGCATCAGGACCGGCGCGTCGCGCATGAGCGCGCGGGCGATCGCCGCGCGCTGACGCTGCCCGCCCGAGAGCGTGATCCCGCGTTCGCCGACCGTCGTCTCGTAGCCGGCCGGGAAACCGAGCACATCCTCGTCGAGGCGCGCGACCCGCGCGGCGCGCTCGACGGCCTCGCGCGGGGCACGGTCCACGCCGTAGCCGATGTTCTCCGCCAGCGTGGCCGAGAACAGGAAGGTCTCCTGCGGTACCAGTGCGATCCGCGCGCGCAGCGCGTCGAGATCCCAGAGGCGCACGTCGACGCCGTCGAGGAACACCGTGCCGGGCGGGGGATCGAAGAGCCGGGGGACGAGCGTTAGCAGTGTGCTCTTGCCCGCGCCGGTCCGGCCCACCAGCGCCACCGTCCGGCCCGCCGGGACGCGCAGGGAGAGGTCGCGCAGCGCCGGCCGCGCGGCGCCCGGGTAGGTGAAGGTGAGGTTCCGGAACTCGAGCTCGCCCGTCACGGTCGCCGGCCGGTGGGGGCGCGGCGGGCTCTGGATGGACGGTGCCACCTCGAGGATCTCGACCAGACGCCGGAACGAGGCCATCCCGCGCTGGAACAGGTTGATGACCCAGCCGAGCGCCACCACCGGCCAGTTCAGCATCCCGAGGTAGACGGTGAAGGCGACGAACTGCCCGAGCGTGATGCGCCCGCCTACGACCTCCCGCCCGCCCAGGTAGAGCGCCAGCAGGGCGGCCAGGCCGGCGAGGAATCCCAGCACCGGGTAGAACACGCCCCACACCCGGATGAGCCGCTGGTTGCGGACCAGGTACTCCTGATTCATCTCGCGGAAGGCCTCCACCTCGCGCGCCTCGCCGGTGAAGGCGCGGATGACCCGCACCCCGGAGAGGTTCTCCTGCACGCGCGCCGAGAGGTCGGCGAACTGGGCCTGGATCGCCTCGAAGCGACGGTGGATGCGGTCGCCGAAGAACCACACCGTCAGCGAGACGAGCGGGAGCGGCAGCAGGCTGTAGAACGTGAGGCGGGGGCTGATCGCCACCATGCAGGCGACCGACACCGCTGCCACCGTCACGGTGTTGACCATGTACATGATGCCGGGGCCGAGCATCATGCGGACCGCAGAGAGGTCGTTGGTCGCGCGCGACATGATCTCGCCGGTGCGGGTGCGCTGGTAGTACTCGACCGGCAGGGTCTGCAGGTGCGCGAACAGGTCGTTGCGCAGGTCGTTCTCCAGGTGGCGCGAGATCCCGATCACGAACTGGCGCATCAGGAACTTGAACACGCCTCCGGCGGCGGCGATGCCGAGCAGGATGAGGGCGTAGCGGGCGAGCTTGTCGGAGGTGACGCCGCGGTAGAGGTCGTCCACGGCGAGCCGCAGCACGTGCGGCTGCGTGAGTGCGATGGCGTTGGTGAGGACGACACACGCCACGCCGAGGACGAGGCCGCGGCGGTAGCTCATCAGATACGGCAGGAGGCGGGCGATCAGGTCGCGGATGGGGCTACCTCCCCGAGACCCGGCGCGGCCGGTGAGGACCGGGCGCTCGTGCTAGGGCGCTTGCTTGCCGCCCAGGAATCCCTGCAGACGATTGAGCTTCGTCTTGTGGAACGCCATGCCGACGTAGACCTGGTTGAAGTGGAGCGTGTTCCTTCCGGAGGCCGTGGACCACGACCCCGCGAACACATCGAGACGGTCGTCCACGCGGTAGAGGAGGACGGGTCCCGCGAGATGCGCGTCGGTCTCCTGCACCAGCGGCCCGCTCGAAAGGGAGAGCCTCCCCCGATAGCGGCCGCCGACCAGCAGCGACGGGCGCACCCAGAGACCGA
This sequence comes from Candidatus Eiseniibacteriota bacterium, assembly GCA_038068435.1. GTDB lineage: Bacteria > Eisenbacteria > RBG-16-71-46 > RBG-16-71-46 > RBG-16-71-46 > WS-11. The sequence continues at coordinate 3,021 of JBBTLZ010000065.1, forward strand.
GGTCCGCGCTCGCGAGCAGATGGCCGGCCCACAGGTACTTGGCCGGATGCAGGTCGCCCGGCACCACGGGGCCCTTGTCCCGCTTGCCGATGGCCAGGTAGCGGTAGCCGTAGCCGAGCGATCCCTGGATGAAGCCGCGCCCGAAGATGCCGGTGCCCAGCGCGACTCCCGCGCTCAGCTCCTGAAGCCCGTCGCCGAGCTGGAAGCCGAGCGAATCGAGGTGGCGGTTGTAGCCGGCGGGCGCGCTCCAACCGGCCTCGACCGCCACCGCAGTCGGCCCGTTCATGAGGTTGTAGCGCATGCCAAGCCGCGCGTCCTGGAAGCCGGTCGCGGTGCCCTGCACGCGCGCGTCACGCCGCGTCACGCTCACGGCCGGCAGCGCGAAGACGATCGTGATCCGCTTCTTCCAGCCGATCTCGTTGGAGAAACCGAGCGCGCGCTGCTCGACGACCAGACCGGTGTCGGCGCGGAAACCGCTGGCGAAGTGGAAGGAACTGGCGGTGAAGGTGCTGCCTTCGAGGTTCACGTACGACTCGCCGGGGGCCAGCCCCCAGGGCCCGGCCGCGGCCGGGCAGGGAAGCGAGAGGGCCGCCAGCGCGGCCAGGACCAGGGTCGGCAACGCGATGCGCGCGCTCATGAGCGAGAGGATGCCTCCAGAGGGTATGCGCCCGACAAAAGGTCGCGTCAGACTAGCCACCGCACCCGCTCCATGCAAGGCGAATCCCGGCGGCTGCGACACAGGCGGCGCGGTCGGCGTGGCGCCCCTCGCGGTGGCGGGGACGCTGTGGCACCATGCGGGCCGTGGCTCCACTGCGCGTGCTCGAGTTCGTGCGCTGGCACGACGGCGTCTGGAACCTGCCGCGCGTCCACCTCGACGCGCTGGCGGCGGAGTTCCCCTCGGTGCGGTTCGACTCGCCGCGCGACCGGGCGGAGGCCGACCGTCTCCTCCCCGAGGCGGATGTCGTGCTGGGCTGGGCGGTGCGCCGCGAGAACTTCGCCTCCGCCGCGCGGCTGCGCTGGATCCAGCTCACCGCCGCAGGCGTCGGCTCGCAGCTCTTCCCGGAGTTGGTCGAGAGCCCGGTCGTCCTCACCAACGCGCGCGGCCTCCATGCCGTCTCGATGGCCGAGCACGCGCTGGGCGTGATGCTCGCCTTCGCGCGGAAGCTCCACCTCGCGCGCGACGCGCAGGCGCTGCGACACTGGGCGCAGGAGCGGCAGTGGGCCGAGCCGCCGCCGTTCGGACAGTTGAGCGGCGGCACCCTCGGCCTCGTGGGCTTCGGGGTGGTGGGCAGGGCACTCGCCCAGCGCGCCCGCGCCCTCGGCATGCGCGTGCTGGCGGTGCGGCGCCATCCGGCCGACGACCCCGCGCCGGCCGACGCGCAGTGGGGACCCGAGCGTCTCCCTGAGCTGATCGAGCGCGCCGACTGGCTGGTGCTGGCGGCACCGCTCACGCCGGCGACACGTGGCGTGATCGGACGCGCCGAGCTGGCGCGCCTGCGCCCGCACGCGATCCTCGTGAACCTGGGCCGCGGCCCGCTGGTGGACGAGGGAGCACTCGCCGAGGCGCTGGCGGCGGGACGGATCGCCGGGGCCGCGCTGGATGTCTTCGAGGAGGAGCCCCTACCGCGCGAGAGTCCGCTCTGGGGTATGCCGCAGGTGATCGTGACACCCCACGTCTCGGGAATCGGCCCGCGCTTCTGGGAGCGCACCTGCGAACTGTT
>JBBTLZ010000066.1:0-5401 GCA_038068435.1 Candidatus Eiseniibacteriota bacterium
GCCGTACGAGTACCGGCTGCAGCACACCGGTCGCCTTGATCGACGCCGCCAGTTCCTTGAGCGCTGCGTCGTCGAAGCGCGAGCGGGGCTGGAACGGATTGGGACCGACATCGGCGATGAGCAACTGTCGCTGGCCGGCACCGCCTCCTTCACCGACTTCGGTCGCGGTGCCGGCGGGAATCAGGGCTTCGAGTCCTCTTCCGAGTGCCTTCCTATGCATGATCCATGACCTCCCGCGCCAGCTCGCGATAGCTCTCGGCGCCAGTGCTGTGTGGGTCGTATAGCACGATCGGCTTGCCGAACGATGGGGCCTCGCTCAGCCGGACATTGCGGGGGATGACGGCCTTGTAGACGCGCTCCGCGAAGAACTTGCGTGCTTCATCCGCGACCTGCTGGGAGAGGTTGAGGCGCGCGTCAAACATGGTGAGCAGGACCCCCTCGATTCGGAGTCCAGGGTTCAAGTGGTCCTGCACCAGGCGGATGGCGGCGATCAGCTGGGTGAGCCCCTCGAGCGCCAGGTATTCGCACTGGAGCGGGATGAGGACCGAGTCCGCGGCCGTCAGGGCATTGACGGTCAGGAGTCCGAGCGAGGGAGGGCCATCGATGAGGATGAAGTCGTACTCCTGCCGGACCGGGACGAGGCATTGCTTGAGGCGCGTCTCGCGCGCCATCATGCCGACCAGCTCCACCTCGGCGCCGGAGAGCCGTTGGCCCGCGGGAAGCAGGTCGAGATTGGCAAGCGCCGTCGGCACCACCGCCTGGCGCATCTCGGCCTGGCCGATCAACGCCTCATAGACCGTGGTGCGCTGATCGTTCCCGTTGACGCCGAGGCCGCTGGTCGCATTGCCCTGCGGGTCGATGTCGATGAGAAGCACGCGGCGGCTCTCCTGCGCAAGGCAGGCGCCGAGGTTGATCGCCGTCGTGGTCTTCCCTACGCCGCCCTTTTGGCTGGCGATTGCGATGACGCGTCCCATTCCCTTGCGCGCGGGGGCGGACTTCCTGCCCACCTGTTGAGGAGGTTCGAACGGAGGCTGGTCGGCGCGCCCAAAGTACCAATCCATGACGGCGCCGGACAAGTGCCAAGTTCCACGTGGAACGGATTGAAGCAAACTGCTCTAGTCGTTTGTTTTCCTTATGAATCTGACGACTACATTCGGGCCGCTGCCGACCCCGAGGAGGCCCGTGAACTCCCAGGCGCCCTGCCAACCAGCGTCCTGCTCCATTTCCTGCTCCCGGCCACTGCCCTTCCAGAGGAACGCGCTTCCCCCGGGCGCGATGACACGCGCTGCGAGCGCCAGGGTGGGGACAAGCTTGAGCGTCGCCCTGGAGGTGAAACCGTCGAAGGCCGCGGCATGCGCCTGATCCTCGACGAAGTTCTCCAGTCTGTCGTTCACCGTCACAAGATGTCCTAGCGAAAGCTCCTGCAGCGCCTTTCGGATGAAAAGCGTCTTTGTCCGCCGCGACTCGACCAGCGTCCAGTGTCCCCGGACCCCGGCGATCGCGAGCGGGATCGCCGGCAGGCCGGCGCCCGAGCCGAAATCGATCCATCTCGCGCAGCCCGACTCCTTCAGCCAGTGCGCCGGGGCGAGCGACTCGAGGAGATGGCGCTCGACGATTCTCGGTTCATCGTTGTGCGATATGAGGTTAGAGGCCGAGCGATTCCAGTCGAGGAGGAGCCGCGCGTAGTCGCGCAGTTGCTCGATCGCCCGGGTGACATCGACGCCGGCCCGTAGCAGTGGCGCGTTGAGAGAGTCCCAGGGCTGGCGCGCCAGCGTTTGATCGATGGCCCCCGGCGCGGTGCTCCGCGACGCGGGCGTCCCCCGCGCCCGGGTGCGCGACGCCGAGGTCCGCGATGCTGCCTTGCGGGCCGCTGAAGTGCCGGGTGCCGCCCGGCGCGACGCGCGTGAAGCGGTCGTGGTCCGCGCCGGGTGCGCGGACCCTCGCGAAACCCTGGCCCGGTCGCGGGGCCCGCGGTACGGAGCGCCCTGGCGCCGTGTGGATGAGCGGGAACTACCGCGTCGCGAGGTCATCAGGGGCGCAATCTATCACGCCGCACACGAGCCTCACGGAGGGGCGCGGGGATGCGCGGCGAACCGCGGGGAACCGCGGGGAACCGGCGAGATCCGCGCGGACGCTCGGGAACGCCGGGCGGCAAGAGGACTCAGCCCGCTCCGGGCGCTCCCTCGCGTGCGGCGGCGGCGTCACCGGCCTTTGCCTCGCGGTCGCTCCGCCGCGCGTGCACCATCAGCACCGCGACGTCGGCGGGCGAGACGCCGGCGATGCGTGCCGCCTGCCCTACCGAGGCGGGCCTCCAGCGCGCGAGCTTCTCGCGCGCCTCGCGCGAGAGTCCGGCCAGCTCGCGTCCCCAGAGCGCGTCGGGCAGCGCCACGCGCTCGAGCGCGGTCATCCGCTGGGCGGTGCGCTGCTGGCGCTCGATGTAGCCCCGATAGCGGACGCGCACCTCGAGGCAGGCGGCCCATTCATCCGGCAGCCCGCAGCTGACGCCCGCCGCGCGAAGCGCGCGGACCGAGCCTTCAGGGCGGGACAACAGATCCAGCGCCCGAAGCGCGGGCGCGGGAGCCGGCGCGGCGCCTGACGCCAGGGACGGCGCGGCGCCCGAGGCTGGGGATGTCCCGGCGCCCGGCGCGGGAAACGGCGCCGCGCCTGGGTCGGGAGTCGTCGCCGCGCCGGGGCCTGGTGCCGCCGGCATGCTCACCGTCACGCGCGCCAGCCGCCGTTCCTCGGCATCGAGTGCCGCGACCTTGGCCCGCACGCGCTCCACCTGCTCGTCGGTGAGCAGCCCGAGCGCGTGACCCAGACCGCTCAGCCGCTCGTCGGCGTTGTCGGCGCGCAACAGCAGCCGGTGCTCGGCCGCCGAGGTGAACATCCGGTACGGCTCGCGATGTTCACGCGTCACCAGGTCATCGACCAGCACGCCGAGGTAGGCCTGGTCGCGCCGCAGCACGAACGGCGCACGACCGAGCACCTGATGCGCGGCGTTGATGCCGGCCATCAGGCCCTGGGCGGCGGCCTCTTCGTATCCCGAGGTGCCGCAGATCTGCCCGGCCAGGAACAGCCCGGGGACCGACTTCACCTCGAGCGTCGACTTGAGCTGGTGCGGCAGCACGAAGTCGTACTCGACCGCGTAGCCGGGACGCAGCATCTCGGCCTGCTCCAGCCCGCGCACGGTGCGCACGAACTCGAGCTGCACCTCCTCCGGCAGGCTCGACGAGACGCCGTTGACGTAGATCTCGGCCACGTCGCGGCCCTCGGGTTCGAGGAAGATGTGGTGCGCGGTCCGCTCGGGGAACTTGACCACCTTGTCCTCGAGCGAGGGGCAATAGCGCGGGCCGGTCCCCTTGATGGCGCCCGAGTAGAGCGGCGACAGATGCAGGCTGCGGCGGATGACCTCGTGCGTGCGCTCGTTGGTGTGCGTCAGATGGCACAGCACCTGATCGAGTACCAGCCGCTCGGTCCAATGCGAGAACGGCACCGGGGGCTCGTCGCCCGGCTGGGGCTCGAGCGGATCCCAGTCGATCGAGTCGCGGTGGAGGCGCGGCGGTGTGCCGGTCTTGAGCCGCCCGCGCTCGAGGCCCAGCTCGGCGAGGCATTCGCTCAGCGCGCGGGCGGCGTGCTCGCCGATGCGTCCGCCCGCCAGCTGCTTCGCGCCGATGTGGATGAGCCCGTTCAGGAACGTGCCGGGCGTGATGACCGCCGCGCGACATCCCAGCCGCCGGCCATCGGCGAGCGCGACGCCGCACACGCGCCCGTGCGCCAGCCGCACCCGGTTCACCACCCCGGCCACGCGTTCGAGTCCGGGCGTCGCCGCGAGCAGCGCGGCCATCTCCTCCGCATAGCGCGCCTTGTCGCACTGGGCGCGCGGCGACCACACCGCCGGGCCGCGGCCGCGGTTCAGCATCTTGAACTGGATGCCGGCGCGGTCGGTGACCACGCCCATCACGCCGCCCAGCGCGTCGATCTCGCGCACCATGTGGCCCTTGGCGATGCCGCCCACCGCCGGATTGCACGACATCTTGGCGCTGTCTTCGAGCTTCACGGTCACGAGGGCGGTGTGCAGCCCGAGCTTCGCGCACGCCACCGCCGCCTCGCAGCCGGCGTGACCGGCGCCAACGATCACGACGTCGAAGGCGCGGTCGTGCGTGCCGTCGCTCGCGCCGGGAGCGAGACGCTCGACCATCACTTCCCCACGCAGAACCGGCTGAAGATGCGCTCCAGCAGGTCCTCGCCCACGGAGCGGCCGGTGACCTCGCCGAGCGCGGTGAGCGCCTCGTGCAGCTCGAGCGCCACGATCTCGCCGGGGCGGCGCTCGGCCGCCGCCCGAGCGGCGCGCCCGAGCGCCGCGCGGGCTCTCTCGAGCGCGTCGGCATGCCGGAGATTCCCCACCGCGCCCGCCAGTCCGGCGGCGCCCGCGCCCAGCAGCTCGGCCAGCGCCGCGCGCAGCGCATCGAGTCCCTCGCCACCGGTCGCCGAGACGCCAACGATCCGCCGCGGCGCACCGTCGAGCAGTGCGTCGACCTCGGCCGCGTTCGTCACCGGCGGCCGGTCGCACTTGTTGAGGGCCACCAGCACGCGCTTCGTGGCGAGCTCGCCGGCGATGCGGCGGTCTTCGGCCAGCAGCGGCGCGGCCGCGTCCACCACCCACAGCGCGACGGCGCAGCCGGCGAGTGCTTCGCGCGCGCGCGCGACGCTGATGGATTCGACCGCGTCCTCGGTCTCGCGCAGGCCGGCGGTGTCCGAGAGCGTCACGCGGATGCCGGCCAGTTCGATCGCCTCGCTCACCCGGTCGCGCGTCGTTCCCGGCACGTCGGTGACGATGGCGCGCGCCTCGCCCAGCAGCGCGTTGAAGAGCGAGGACTTGCCCACGTTCGGGCGCCCCACCAGCGGCACGCGCACGCCCTCGCGCACCGCGCGCGCGTAGGGCGCGCCCGCCAGCAGCCCGGCGAGATCACCGTCCACGGCGGCGATCGCGGCGATCACGTGCTCGGGCACCTCGACACCGCCCACGTCCTCGGCGAAATCCACGCGCGCCTCGACCTCGGCCACCGCGTCGGTGACCCGTTCCGCCAGCGCCTCGACCCGGCGCGAGAGCTCGCCGGCGAGCTGGGCGAGCGCCAGCTCGTGCGCTCCCGCGGTCTCGGCGTGGATGAGATCGGCCACGGCCTCCGCCTGAGCGAGGTCGATGCGACCGTTGAGGAAGGCACGCAGCGTGAACTCGCCGGGGCGCGCGAGCCGCGCCCCGGCCGCGAGCAGGGCCGCGAGGACGCGGCGCGCGGGCAGCTCGCCGCCATGACACGACAGCTCGACCACGTCCTCGCGCGTATACGAGCGCGGTGTGCGGAACACCGCGGCGACCACCTCGTCGAGGCGGAAGGGCCGAGCG
>JBBTLZ010000066.1:5501-21747 GCA_038068435.1 Candidatus Eiseniibacteriota bacterium
CGGGGCCTGCGCGAGCGGCGCCGCGCCGCGGAAGACGGCGTCGGCGAGGACGAGCGCTTCGGGTCCGCTCACGCGCAGCACCGCGAGCCCGGCGGCTCCGGGTGCGGTGGCGATGGCGGCGATGGTGTCGTCGAGCGACGGGATCACGGGTCCTCGAACAAAGCGAAGGCGCCGGGTCCGCGAACGGGCCCGGCGCCGAGGGCGTTCCGTCCGGGCTAGTCCTCTTCTCTCGAGGCCTCCGGGTGGTCGGCCGGGGCGACCGCGAGCTTCTTGATGAGCCCGTCGCCAATCGCGTAGGTCTTCACCCGCGCGTCATCGCGCAGCGTGACGTGGATGATCCGCCGTTCCTCCGCGTTGAGGTACTCGGTCAGCAGCTCGCCGCCCCTGGCGACCGCCTCGTCCGCCATCGTGCGGGCCAGGGTCTCGAGCTCGGCCTCGCGCCGCTGCCAGAAGTCGTTGATCTCGAGCTGGAGGTGGTAGCGCATCCCCTCGCCGCGGTTGAGGGTGAGGTTGAGCAGGTGCTGGAGCGCCTGGCGTACCTCGCCCTTGCGGCCGGTCAGGAGTTCCTCGCCCTGGGAGACCTCGGCGGTCACGTCGACGTTGGACCCGTCGGCGCGGGCCGAGACGCGCGCTTCGAAGCCCATCGCGCCCAGCAGCTGTTCGGTGGTGCGGACCGCCAGCGCTTCCAGCTCCGCAGCCGGGATGGCCGGGGCGGCCGGCGATGTCTCGCGACCTCCGCGCTCCTCGCGGTCCTCGCGGTCTCCGCGCTCTTCGCGACCTCCGCGCTCTTCGCGGCCGAACCGCTCGCGCGGCCCGCGCGCCTCCCGCGGCGGGCGGCTCTCGGTGCGCATGGCCGGCGCTTCATCGGGCGGGACCTGCGCCACGGCGGCCGGCGGCGCCACCGCGACGGCTCCGGACTCGGCCGGCATCGGGCGATCGTCACCGCGACCACGACCTCCGCGCCGTCCGCGACGACGACGACCACCGTCCTCGCCGTTCGGCTCGCGCGCCATCGCCGGCGTCGGGGCCGCGCTCTCGCGCGGACCGCCACGCTCATCCCGTCCGGCGCCACGGTCCTCGCGACGGGGCTCCCCGTCCGGCACCGGCTCGCGGCCCTTGCGGCCGCGCTCACGGTCGCCGCCACGACCCTCGCGCCGGGGCTCGCCGCGCGACCCGCCTTCGGCGGGTGCCCGGCCGCGCGCCCCACCACGCTCGCTCCGTCCGCGCCCCCCTCGCCCGCGGTCTCCGCGGTCCGCGCGGTCGCCCCGCTCGCCGGGCTCGCGGGGCGCGCCGCCCGGACGCGGCATCACGCGCACCTTGTAGGGCCGTGCGCCGAGGCCGAGGAAACCGCCCGAGCCCTCCTCCATCACCGTGATCATCACCTCGGCGCGCGAGAGCCCGAGGGCGTTCAAACCCATGCGGACCGCGTCGTCGAGCGTCTTGCCTTCGAAGATCGATTCCTTCTGTCCTGCCATGACGAACCTCGTTGCCTCGGCCGCGCGGGGCGCGCGAACCATCGTGTGGCCCCGAGCGCGAAGCCTGCGAACCATGAATGCGTGGGGCGGCGCGGCGGCCCGGACTCGAGCGCAGTGCATCTCCGGGCGCGCGGCCTGTCGCCGCCGGGGAAGTGCCCTAGGTTACTTCGTCGCGGCCTTCCTGGCCACCTTCTGCCCGCCCGCCTTCTGCCCGCGACCCGCCTCCGGCGGGTGCCCGGCCGCCGGGACCGGAAGCGCAGGGCCCCCGTCCTCGCGCAGCGCCAGCCATTGCTGGAGGGCGGTCAGGAGGTTCATCACCGTCCAGTAGAGCACGAGCCCGGACGGCAGGTTGTAGAAGAAAACGACCATCACCGCGTTCATCAGGTACATGGTGCTGGCCTGCCGCGGGTCGGTCGGGGTGAGCTTCTGGGTCAGGAACCCCGAGCCCGCCATGAGGAGCGGCAGCAGGCGGATCGGGAAGCCGGCGACCTCGAACAGCTTGTCGGGCGCCGAGAGATCGTGCATCCAGGCCACGAACGGCGCCTGGCGCAGCTCGATCGCATTCCACAGCACCGAGTAAAGCGCGAAGAACAGCGGCATCTGGAGGATCATCGGCAGGCAGCCACCGGCGGGGTTCACCTTGTTCTCCTTGTACAGCGCCATCACGGCCGTGTTGAGCCCCTGCGCGTCGCCCTTGTACTTCCCCTTGAGGCGCTCCATCTCGGGCTGGAGCCGCTGCATCGCGCGCATGCTCTTGAGGCTCACCATGTTCAGGGGGTGGAGCAACAGGCGGACCAGGGTCGCGAGCGCGATGATCGCGAGGCCGTAGTTCCGGATCACCGCGTGGAGCCACACCATGACCCGCAGCAGCACCTTGCTGAACGGGCTGATCCACGAGAATCCGAGATCGACGATGCGTTCCAGGTGCACCCCGAGACGGGCCACCCGGAAGTAATCGTTGGGGCCGAAGTAGACGAGGAAGCGGTTGACCGGATTCGTCTCTCCCGGCAGCCCCACGACCAGGGTGCTCACCGCCACGTCCTGCTCGGCGGGCGCGTTGGCCGGCAGCAGCGCGCGCTGCCCGGGCGTGAGTGGGCGCAGCGCGGTCCTGGCTTCGGCGGCGTGGGTCGTGGCCTCGGTGGCCACCACCGCGCCCATGAAGTACCGGGTCTGGACCGCGGCCCACACCGCGCTGCCCTCGAATCGTTTGGTGCCCTTGCGCAGCGCGCCCGTGTTCTCGCGGTGGAGGTTGGTGCCGACGAGGCTGGTGGCCTTCAGCCCCTGCGCATCGGCGGGCAGGTCGGCCTCGTTGAACAGCGGCCACGAGCGCGTGGTGAGCGAGTAGTCCGGGAGCCGCCACTGGAGCGGCACGTTCCGCAGCTCGACCTCGAGGTCGAGCGCGTAGGTGTCGGGCCGCACCCGCCAGGTCTGCCGGATGGCGAGCCCGCTGCTGTCCTGGGCGGTGAAGGTGAGGCGCCGGATCGCGCCGGCGGCATCCAGGCTCTCGGCGACGCTGTAGATGAGGTCATCGAGCGGGATGAGCGAGGCGCCCGAGCCCAGGTCGAGCCCGAACGCGGGCCCCCCGCCCAGCACCACGCGATCGCCGGGCGGTACCGGTTCGCCCTTGCGCGGGCGCACCGCTTTGCCATCGTGGCTCGAGGCGCCGTGCGCCGAGGCGTAGTGAAGGAGCCCCACCGAGAGCAGCCGTGCGCCGCGGCTCGAGAACTCCGCGTGGTAGAGCGGGGTCTCGATCCGATACGAGCGTTCGAGCTCCGCCTGGAGCGGCCTGAGCGGCAGCGCCGCCAGCACCGGCGCCGCGGCACGCGTCCCCGCCGGCGGCGTCGCGGTGGCGGCCGGAACACCTGGCGCGCCGGCCACACCCGGCGCCGGCGTGGTGCCACGCGCGCTGTCGGGGCCGGAGCGGACGGTGTCGACGGTCGCGACCTGAGCGGGGCGTTCGGGTTTGAGATAGCGGTCGAGCCCGAACAGCTTGAGGATGAACGGGTAGGCGATCAGCACCACCACGCACAGGCCGACGGCGATGAGCGTATTGCGGTTCATGATCAGGGCACCGGGTCGTAGCCGCGCGCGCCGAGCGGGTGGCAGCGCGCGACGCGACGCGCGGCGAGCGCGATGCCGCGCAGAAGCCCGTGCCGCTCCAGCGACTCGCGGGCGTACTCGGAGCACGAGGGCGCGAAGCGGCAGCTGCCGCGCACGAGCGGCGGGGCGAGGCGCTGGTAGAGACGGATGAGCAGGACCGCGAACCGCACACCCGGCCTCATCGCGCGCCACCCACGGGCGGCGCCAGCGGCGCGAGCGCCCCGGCGGCTGCCAGCACGCGCTCGACGTCGCTCGCCAGGTCCTGGTGCGGCACGGTCGGGGCGGAGCGGTAGGCGACGAACATCAGCAGGTAGCCCGTGCGCGGGACGCGGCTCCAACGCCGCCGGACGATCTCGCGCAGCCGGCGCCGGGCGCGGTTCCGCTGCACCGCCCCGCCGACGCCCCGCTTGCTCGCCACGAATCCCACACGCGTGACCTCGCCGGGGGCGGGGTGCACGACCAGGAGGCAGTGCGCGCCCCGGAACGCCCTGCCCTGCGACTTGAGGGTGGCGTAGTCCGCGCCGGCGGTCAGCCGGTGGCGGGGATGGAGTCGTTCGGAGTGCCCCAGGGTCATGGTTTGGCGCCAGCTCCCGGACGGGAGACCCGTCGCGAGCGAGAGGGGACCGGAAGTGCCCCGGCCTGGGTTCATGCCCGCCGGGCGCGGTGGGCAGCCGGACGGCGCGTGCGTCGTGGGTTGCAGCGGCAAGGGCGCGGGGATGACGCGGCTAGGCCGAGGAGACGGTGAGGCGCTTGCGGCCCTGCTGGCGACGGGCGGCGATCACCTTGCGACCGCCCTTGGTCTTCATCCGCGAGCGGAAGCCGTGCGTCTTCTTCCGGTGGCGGTTGCGGGGCCGGTACGTGCGCTTCATGGTTCAGGAGTCCTCGATTCAGCAGGGTCTTAGAGCGGAGAAAGACGCGGCAGGTTACGGGAGGGCGGCGTCCCGCGTCAAGCGGGCGCGAGTGGTTTGCGGGCGCGAGTGGTGTAGAGTCCCGGCCGGCCGCGGTGCGCGGCGGTGCGCGGCGGCACCGGGCCAGGAGGTCGTGCGATGGAATCGAGCTGGAACTGGGTGCTGCTGGTCTCGGGAGCGCTGCTCGTCCTGGTCGAGGTCGCCTTCGGGGGTTTCGCCGGGTTCGACCTCGTCCTCATCGGCTCGGCGTTCGTGGTGGGAGGGGCAGTCGGGCTGTGGACGCACAACCCGGCGCTCGGGCTCGTCGTCGCCGCCGCGCTGTGCGTCGTCTACATCGTCGCGGGCAGGCGCTGGGTGCGGGCACGGCTCAAGCATCGTACGGTCACGAGCAACGCGGATGCGCTGCTCGGCGAGCGCGCGATGGTCATGGTCCGGGTGGCCGAGCACGAGCCCGGGCAGGTCAAGGTCCGCGACGAGGTGTGGCGCGCCGTCCCCGCGCCCGGTGTCAGCGGGCCGTTCGAACAGGGGGCGGTGGTCACGATCGAAGGGGTGGACGGCGTGACTCTCAAGGTGAGGTGACGGCGATGGAGAATCCGGTGGGAGCGTTCGGGATGTTGCTGCTGTTCGTGATGCTGTTGATCGCGCTGGTCTCCCTCGCCCGCTCGGCGCGCGTGGTGGCGCAGTACGAGAAAGGCCTGGTGCTGCGGCTGGGCAAGTACCGCATGACCGTGGACTCGGGACTCACCTTCCTGGTCCCGGTGATCGAGGACATGCTCAAGGTGGACATGCGCGAGCGGGTCATCAACGTGGAGCCGCAGAAGGTCATCACCAAGGACAACGTCTCGGTCACCGTGGACGCGGTGATCTACTACCGCATCAGCGACCCGGTGAAGGCCACCTTCGAGGTGCAGAACTTCGCCTACGCCGCCACCACGCTCGCGCAGACGAATCTCAGGAATCTGATCGGCGACAAGTCGCTCGACGAGACGCTCACCGCGCGCGACATCATCAACACCAACCTGCGCCACGTGCTCGACGAGGCCACCAACACCTGGGGCGTCAAGGTGACGCGCGTCGAGGTGCAGAAGATCGACCCGCCCGCGGACATCACCGAAGCGATGTCGCGGCAGATGAAGGCGGAGCGCGACAAGCGCGCCAACATCCTCGAGGCCGAAGGCGTCAAGCAGGCGGCCATCCTCCAGTCGGAGGGCGTCAAGCAGTCAGAGATCCTCAGGGCGGAAGGCGACGCCCAGGCGCGCATCACGCGCGCGACCGCCGAGGCCAAGGCCATCGAGATGGTCTCCAACGCCGCGGAGAGCTTCTTCAAGGAGCGCGCCGAGGTGAGCAAGAAGCTCGACGTGCTCAACACCGTGCTTGCCCACCAGACCAAGTTCATCGTCCCGGCGGGCTCGGACCTGGTGAACGTGCTGGGCCTCGATGACAAGAGCGTGGTGCCGCTGAGGAAGTAGCGAGCGCAGGCCCGAACACCTCGACCGGAAGGGCCGGCCTGCCTCACGGCAGGCTGTTGCCCGCCATCGGGTTGCGAGCCACTCTCGGCGGCCGGGCCAGCGCCGGCAAGACCGGTCGTCAGGCTCAACGCCACCCCCCCATCTGCCGATAATCCCGGGGACCCCGGACTTCTCCAGGGGGACCCGGGGGAGGCCGGCCGGGCAGGCCCGGCCCCCGCGACACGGATGGAGCGACCTGGTCCATGACCACCGGCATCAGCAGCGCCCAGATCAAGCATCCCTCGTTCCGGGACCTCACCCCGGCGGGCCAGACGGCCCACCTGTGGTTCCGCCAGCTCGCGCGCGCCCTCAAGACCTGCCGCCTCTACAAGGCCGACAATCCGGTCGTGCTCCAGGTCCGCGACCAGCTGCTCGAGCCGCTGACCCAGGCCATCGAGAACTACGGCGCCTGGCGTTTCCGCATCACCCCGAGCGAGATCTTCCTGCTCGACGAGGCGGTGGTCCGGCCCGCGCAGCGCACGGACGGCGAGGAGACCGCGAGCGGCAAGGAGGCGGTGCTCCCGTTCCTCTTCTACCGGGACGGCATCCGCGGCCTCGCGTTCCTGCCCGGCCTTCCGCGCCGCGATCTCGACGCGCTGTTCGACGCCCTGCTCACGGCCGGCGGCGGCGTCATCACCCACGACGACCTGGTCACGCTGATGTGGCAGGCCAACACCACGCACGTCCAGATCGAGTCGGTGCCGGTCGAGCAGACCATCTACCTGTCGTCGCGCCGGCCCACCGGCGGCGGTGGCGGCGGTGGCCAGCAGGGGCAGAGCTACGCGTGGTCGCCCGCGGGCGGCGAGATCCGCGCCGACATCGGGCAGGCCGCCGGCGTGGCGCAGGGACTCCACCGCGACACGTTCGACGACTGGCCACTGCCGGTGAACCCGGCGGAGGTCCCCGAGGCCTACCCGAAGATGCTCCCGGCGATGGAGTTCGCGCGCATGCGGCTCTCCACCGAGTGGGTGGGCGAGCGCTCCACCGATTGGACGCTGCAGGCCCCCGACGTGCTGCGCCAGCTGCAGGCGATGTCGCCCGGCCCCCAGACCCAGGCGCTGCTCGCGCACTCCGTCACGACCTGGCTGGTGAGCGCGATCCAGTGCTCGTCGTGGGCCGAGGCGCAGGAGACGCTCCAGCTGCTGCGCGAGTTCGATCCCGACGGCTCGCTCGCCGACCAGGAGCTGGCGGCGGGCATCGCCGGGCTCGACACCGACGCCATCACCGAGCGTCTCGACGAGTCGGAGACCGACGACCAGGCCCGCTTCTTCGCGCTGGCCGTCTCGCTCGGCCGACCCGCCCTGGACCTCGCCTGCTCGGTGATGGCCAGGGCCACCAAGAGCCGCACGCGCGCCGCCGCCTGCACGATGCTGTGCTACCTGTGCAACGACCAGCCCGAGCTGCTGGCGCCCTACGTCAACGACTCGCGCTGGTACGTGGCGCGCAACGCCGTGTTCGTGCTGGGCCAGATCGGCGGCCCGGCGGTGGTGGGGCTGCTGCGCGCCGCCTCGCAGCATCCCGAGCCCCGCGTGCGCCGGCAGGTGGTGTCGTCGCTCGGCGGCGTGCCGCGCGAGCTGCGCTCGGCGATCCTGCTCGCCCAGCTCGACACGCGCGACCCGCAGCTGCTGGCGGCCGCGCTCAACATGCTCACCCGCGGGAAGAACCCGGAGGCCGCGCGGACCATCCTGCGGCAGATCGAAGCGCCCGACTTCGAATCGCGCAGCGAGGACAACCAGCGCACGTTGTTCAGCGCGCTCGGCGAGGTGGCCGACGACGGCGTGGTGCCCGCACTCGAGGCCCTGCTCCACAAGGGCGGCTGGTTCGCCCGCCGCACGCTGCAGCGGGTGGCGGCCGCGCGCACCCTGCAGCGCATCGGCACCGAGAAGGCGCTGGCGGCGCTCGAGGCGGGCCTGCGCGCACGCAGCGACGCCGTGCGCAGCGCCTGCCTCGACGCCATGCACGCGAGGACCGCCCCGTGAGCCCGTCCCCGGTCCCGCCGGCGCGCGACGGCGCACCCGGAACGGGCGACCAGCGCTGCAAGGACGCCGGCCTGCAGGTGGTCATGCGGCTGGCCGCCACCCTGCGCATCGGTCGCGCCTATCAGACCGACAATCAGGTGTTCCGCCAGCAGCTCGACCGGCTACTCGCCGCGCTGACCCCGCTGCTCGAGGAGTCGGGCGAGGCCGTGCTGGTGGCGCTCGAGGACGACCTCTACCTCAACAGCGTTCGCATTCCGGTCAAGACCGGGAATTTCAAGTTCCACAAGGCGGTGCTCGCGGAGTTCCGGCGCCGCAGCATCGCCGGGCTGCGCGTGCAGAAGGGCGTCCAGGACGCCGAGCTCCTCACCTTCTTCCGGCTCTTCCTGCAGCCGGACCTCTATCCGGGCACCCATCTCCTCGCCGCGTGCCTCGCGCAGGGCGTCGATCACGTGGCGCCGGCGATCCACGCCTCGACCGAGGCGCCCGACGACGGCTTTGAATACGATGCGCCACTGCAGTGGGGCAGCGATGCCTTCGCCGGCGAATCCTCCGGCGGCAGCGGCACCGGGGGCGGCGGCTACGGCGGCTACGGCGGCGGCGGCCCGGGTAGTGGCGCCCCCGGCGGCAGTGCTCCGCGCGGCGCGGCGCGCAAGAACTACTCGCAGGCGCTGCAAGGCGCCCGCTCCCTGCTCACGACCACCACCCTGCAGGACGGTCTCGAGCTGCGGCACGGCAAGCGCGTCGTGCAGCCGCTGG
Source organism: Candidatus Eiseniibacteriota bacterium (assembly GCA_038068435.1). GTDB lineage: Bacteria > Eisenbacteria > RBG-16-71-46 > RBG-16-71-46 > RBG-16-71-46 > WS-11. Next base: position 14,228 of record JBBTLZ010000066.1, read on the forward strand.
TGGACGGTGCGTTCGCGGAGGAACCGGTCGTGGTCGGACTCTCGAGCCTCACCCACAAGGACGAGTACACGTACGCGCACGCGGTCAACGTGTGCCTGGTCGCGGTGACCATGGGCAAGCTGCTCGACATGGATCGCCGCGCGCTCGCCGACCTCGGCGTGGCGGCGCTGCTCCACGACGTGGGCAAGGCCGCGGTCGCCGACCAGATCCAACATCCGCTCGAGTCGTTCACCGAGGCGGAGCGTGCCGCGGCCGAGCGCCATCCGCTCGAGGGTGCCATGCTCCTCGCCCGCTCGACCACGCTCAACCAGACGACGCTGCGCTGCATGCGGGTGGCGCTCGAGCACCACATGGTCCCGGACGGCTCGGGCTATCCGGCCGCCTCGGGACGGTGGCCACAGAGCGTGATGTCGCGCCTGGTGGCGGTGGCGGACTGCTACGTGAGCCTGCTCGGCCATCGCAGCGAGCGCGGCTCCTGCACCACGCCGTACGAGGCGCTGGGCATGATGCTCGGCCCGCTCCGAAAGCGCTTCGACCCGGCGATGCTGTGGGCGCTGGTCCAGACCGTGGGGTTCTATCCGCCGGGGCAGCTGGTCCTGCTGGACGACGGCGGGATCGCGGCGGTGCTGGCGCCGAACGCGGCCGATCTCGCGCGCCCGCACGTCCGGGTGGTGGTGAGCGTCACCGGCGAGCCTCTGCCTCAGGACCGGCCGCTCGAGTACCATCCGTTGCCGCCCGGGAAGAGCGTCCAGCGCGCCCTCAGGGCTGAGGAGTATCCAGCGGACCCGGAGGCGGAGGCTGCGTAGGGCACCCGCCCGGCGCCGCGGCCCGAACTACTCCGACCCGCCCTCCAGCCACGCCCGGCGGCGGTCGCGGAACATCCCGAGCTTATGGTTCTCCATCGGGCGGATGTCCGCCAGCTCCGGTGGCCGGCCGTCGTTGAACACGAACCGGCGGCGGCCGCTCGGCACCGACTCCGCCGCCGCTCCCCGGGCGCTCACCCGCACCACGCCGTCGTACACGCACACACAGGTGCCGACCGGCTCGCAGATCACCGCCAGCGTGGTGCCGGTCACTTCGACCGCGGCCTCCGGGGTGTCCAGGCGCAGGCGGGCGCCGTGGAAGGCGGGCCCGGTGGTCACGCGGATCTCGCCGCGTCGCACCGCGCCCGCGACCCGGCGGCCGAACCAGCGGCCGGGGCTCGCGGGGAGCGTGAACTCGGTCCCGGCGGTGACCTGGACCACCAGACGGCCGGCGCTCGCGAGCTCGATCTCGGCCCCGGCGGGCACGGTGAGGCGGGCCCCCGGGTGGAGACGGCGCTGGAGCTCCTCGCCGTGGGCGAGCGGCACCGGCGTCTGATCCACGACCGCCACGCCGTCCCCGGCGGTCGCCAGCACCGTCCAACCCGGCCCGCGATTCGCGAGCACGACCGCCACCGCCAGCGCCGCGAGCACGACCGGCGCCAGCGCGAGGCGCCAGGCCAGGCGCTGGTGCCACGCGAGGGGCAGCTCGAGCACGCGCCGCTCGCCGATGCGTCCGGTGACGAAGTCGCGCTTGAGGCGCTCCCGGAAGGCGGCATCGGCGCGCGGTCGATCGAGCCCGCGCACCGCGTCGCGGGCACGCGTCTCGTCGGGGGTCAGGGGGTCGGGTCGGTGCGGGGTCATCCGAGCGAGTCCTTCAGCAGTCGCGCGAGCGCGGCGAGCGCCCGCGAGTAGCGCTTGCGGGCCGCGGCGTGGTGGATGCCGGTGGCCGCGGCGATCTCTTCGTGTCCCATGCCCTGGTAGTCGTGCAGGACGATCGCCACGCGCAGCGGCTCGGGCAGCTTCAGCAGCGCCTCCTGCACCAGCCGCTCGCGCTCGCCGGCCAGCAGGTCGCGCTCCGGATCGTTGGTGCCGCGCGACAGCGTGGCGGCGAGCGGCGAATCGCCGTCGAGCGAGGCCGCGCGGCGGGTGAGCTTCCAGGCGTTCGAGCGCCAGAGGTCCCGGCACGCGTTGTGGGCGATGGTCATGAGCCACGGACCCGGGTCGCGCGAGGGATCGAGTTGATGCGCGGCGCGATGCACCTTCAGGAACACCTCCTGGGTCATGTCCTCCGCCAGCGTCCGGTCACCGAGCAGCCGGTAGACCAGGCCGTACACGCGGTCGAAGTAGCGCTCGAAGAAGGCCGCCAGCGCCTCGGGGTCACGGGCCCGCACGCGCTCCAGATCGGCCGGCCCGGGCGGCGGGTCTCCGCTCATCCCGGCCCGCGCGTGCGGCTCCTGCGCCCCCTCGGCGCGCGCCGTTCCCGGGTCCCGCCCGGAGGTCGGGAGGCCCGCGCGTGGCGCCATATCTCCTGGTACGGAACGGTCGGGCATGTGTGTCCGGCTCTCCGGTGAAGGAGCCGAGTATCACACAGGGTGCGGGGGGCTGGCAGGGGATGGCGAGCCCCGGGACCGGGGGGCCCGGGATGATACCGTGGGGCAGCGGTCGCGGGGACGCCCGTCGGCGTAGAGAGGCCCTGGTGGGCGGGGGCCTAGGCTGCCTGCGCGGCGGGCTCGGCCGCCGGGGTCGCAACGGGCAGACGCACCCAGAAGGTGCTGCCGGCGCCGGGCGCGCTGTTCACGCCCACGTGGCCGCCGTGCAGCTCGGTGATGCGCTTCACCAGGTGGAGGCCGATCCCGAGCCCGCTGGTCCTGCCATCCTGCTGGCGCAGGCCCTGGCCGAACAGCTCGAAGATGTGCGCCGACTCCTCGGGCTTGATGCCCGGACCCCGATCCTCGACCTCGACCACCACGAACTCCCCGTCGTGACGGGTGGCGATGGTGACCGTCTCCTTCTCGGGGCTGAACTTGATCGCGTTCACCAGCAGGTTGACCACCACCTGCCGGATCTTGACCTCGTCGACCTCGACCTCCGCGAGCGCGTCGTCCAGCCGCTCGCGCACCTTGATCCCGTGCTTGACCGCCATCGGGCGGGCGGTCTCGACCGCCGCCTGCACGATGGCGTTGACCGAGAGGGTCTCCCGCCGCAACGTCAGCTTGCCGGTCTCGAGGCGGGACAGGTCGAGGATGTCCTCGATCAGCGCCAGCAGCCGCTGGGCCTCGCTCTGCAGCCGCCCCAGGAACTCGCCCCGCTGCTCCACGGACAGCGTGATCCCGTGCTCGTCGAGCAGCTCGGAGTAGGCGATCACCGAGGTGAGCGGCGTCTTCAGCTCGTGGCTCGCGGTCGAGAGGAACACGTCCTTCATCCGGTTCATCTCGGCCAGCCTGAGATTCGACGACTCGAGCGCCTGCGCGTGCGCGGTCAGGCGGTCCATCACCTCGGCCCGGTCGATCACCGCGCCCACGTGCTCGGCGAACAGCCGCAGCATGTCGCGGTGGTGCTCGCGGAACGGCACGGGGTGGTTGATGCGGTTGACGTTGAGCACGCCCACGCAGCGGTCGCCGACCCGCAGGGGCAGGGAGAGCGCCGAGGTGATGTTGCGGTTGCGCTTGTAGTGCTGGCCGAACTCCTGGTTGGGGGCCTTGGGCCCGAGCATCACCGCCTGCTGCTGCTGGGCCACCCAACCGGCGATGCCCTGCCCGACCCGGGTCTTGGCGTTGCGCGCGAACTCGGACTCGAGGCCGTAGCTGGCGCGGGTCTCGAGCAGCCCGCTCTCGGGGTTGTAGATCATGATGGACGACTGCTGCGCCTTGAGCGTGGCGATGACCCGTCGCACGATGATCTCGAGGATGGAGCTCAGATGCAGCTGGAGATTGAGCGTGGTCGAGAGCTGGAAGAGCGCCGAGATCTCGGAGAGCCGCGTGCGCGCGTCCTGCAGCTCGCTCTCGTCGGCGACCAGGGCCTCGCGCATGCGGTTGAGCTCGCGCTGCTTGAAGATCGTGTAGACGCAGAAGATCAGCACCAGACCGGCCAGACCGAACCCGGCGGTGGAGCCGTTGCGAATCCAGAGGCTGGCCTGCTCTTCGGCGCCCACCATCTCCAGCATGGGCAGGTAGAGGACGGGCACGGTGGCGGTGAGCGCGAGGATGATCGCGAACGCCAGCACCCACAGCGACCAGGCGCGGCGGTTCAGGCGTTCCATGTTCGGTTCGGGATTCGGCGACATGCGCTGCGCTCCCTGCGTTCGAGCGGGGGCCCTTCCCTCGGGCTCGACCGGGTTATCGGCCACCCGGCGGTCCCTCCTTTAGCACGAAAGCGGCCCCCGGGACGTCGGTTGGCCGTTGGGAGAACGGGAGTTGGCTGGCTTCGGGGGGGCGACCGGGAGGTGGCCCGGGCGTGGACCGGCTGGTAGATTGCCGCGCCGTGACCCCCGTCAAACGGTTCCCGTGGTGGCCGGCCTTGCTCCTCGCCGCGATCGGACTCGGGACGCTCTACGGTGACGCGCTGCGCACCGGCTTCCTCAACGACGACTACCTGTTCCTCGAGGAGGCACGCGACCACCCGGTGACGGTTTCGCTCACCCGGCTCGGGGCGCTCGGCAACTACTACCGGCCGCTCTCGCGCCAGCTCTACTTCGCGGCGCTGACGCCGCTCTCGGGCGGCTCACCGCTCGTGTTCCACCTGGTGAATGCCGTCGCGTTCGCCGTGGCGCTGGCGCTGCTCGTGGATCTGCTGCTGGCGTTCCTGCCGCTCTCCGGGGCGCTCGCGGGCACCCTCTACTTCGCGCTGCTGCCGCTCCAGCGCGTGAACCTCGCCTGGGTCTCGTGCAGCCAGGACCTGTTCGCCCTGGTCCTGACGCTGGCCGCCTTCGCGCTCTTCCGCCGCGGCCGCGACGGCTGGGCGTGCCTCGCCTACCTCGGGGCACTCGCGAGCAAGGAGGTGGCATTCCCGCTGCCGGTGGTGCTGGCGGCATGGGCGTCGCGCCCGCGATCAGCGGGCGGGGAAACGGTGGCTCCTCCCTCGCCGCAGGCACTCGCCCGGCGCATGGCGCCGTTCGCCATCACCGCGGCGCTGTGGCTCACGGTGGTGGTCGCGGTCCGCGCGCGGCATCCCTCGACCGCCGCCTTTCTCCACTGGGCGCCCGGGAACTTCCTCGCCGCCCTGGTCCACGAGGTGCAAAGTCTGCTCGGCCTCGATCATCCGGCCGGCATGGCGCGCGCGCTCGCGGAGAACCCGCCGCCGCTCCTGCCCTGGGTCGCGCTCGGCGCGCTGGCGCTGTGGCTCATACCGGACCGCGTCTCCCCCGCCGCCGCGGCGGCGGGCGTGCCACCGACCGGCGGGCGTGCCGCCCTGGGTGCCCCCGCCTTCGCCGCGCTCTGGCTGGTCGCCTACGGGCTGCCGATCGGACCGGTGGCCCATGTCTGGAGCGGCTACTACTACACGCTCGCGGCGGTGGGCGGGGCGCTGGTCGTGGGCCTGCTGCTCCGCCGCATCGACCGCTGGGGGTGGCTCGGTCTGGTCGTGGGGCTGCTCTGGTGGCACGCGGGCGGGAGCGGGACCCGCGCGTTCGCCGTGTCCGATCGCCCCTGGGGCTGGACCTCGCACCTGACCAGCTTCTACTTCCAGCGCGGCGCCGCACTCACCGACACGCTCCGGCGGGAGCTGCGCGCGCTCGAGCCGGCGCCACCGCGCGGGACGCGCTTCTTCTTCGCCACGCTGCCGTCCTGGGCGGGGTTCCAGACCGGCAACGGCCCGCTCATCCGCGACCTCTACCGCGACTCCACGCTCGCCTCCTTCTTCTATTCCCAGTTCTCGGATTCCACCGCGGGGGACCGCCCCTGCCGCTTCCTCTACTGGGACGGGGTGAGCTTCGCGTCGCTCTACGGCGGGACGGCCGAACCCTGGTTCCAGGTGGGGAGCGATCTGTTGTTGTTCGACCGGCCGGCGGGCGCCGCGCACGCGTTCGGCCGCGGCCTGCGCGCCGGCGAGGGCCGCCTGGATCACCTCTACTGGCTGGGCTGGGCCGAGCTGTGGCGCGGCCGGCGCCCCGAGGCCGAGGCCGCCTGGCAGGCGTTCGGCGCGCGCGACGATCCCCGCGGCTATGATGCGGCCATGCTTGCCGCCCGCGACGCGCTGCTCTTTGGCGACACGCTGAGCGCCCGCCGGCATTTGTTCGCGGCCATCCGCAGCGGCATGGGCCGGCCGGAGGCGCACGGCGCGCTGGGCGAGCTGCTCGAGCGCCAGCAGCTCAAGTACGCGTTGCTCGAGCTCAAGGCGGCATCGTTCCTCAACCCGCGGGACCTGCGCGCGCGCGGCGATCTGGTGGCGGGACTGGTGGCGGTGCGGCTCGACGAGGCAGCGCGCCGGGAGCTGGATGGGCTCGTCCGGCTCGCCGCCGGGTGGGCGCGGGACTCGACGCTGGCGCGGGCGCGGCGCACTCTGGACCTGCGCTCGGGCGAGGGCGTGACGGTGATGGAGTTCTGACGGGCGAGACGCGGGAGGAGCGATGAAGACCGGTCGCGTGGAGTGGGTCCGGTTCGAGAGCGAGGTGCTGAAGGGGAACGCCCCCGGCGACCCGCACCAGCGCACGGTGCCGGTCTACCTGCCGCCGTCGTACGACGAGCGGCCGGAGCGGCGCTATCCGGTGGCCTTCGTGCTCACCGGCTTCACCGGCCGCGGCCGCATGCTGTTGAACGACAATCTCTGGAGTCCGCCGCTGGACGCGCGCATGGACGCGCTGGTCGCGGGGGGATGCGGCGAGATGATCCTGGTGATGCCGGATTGCGCGACGCGCTACGGCGGCTCGCAGTACCTGGATTCCACCGCGACCGGGCGCTACGAGACGCACCTCATCGCCGAGCTGGTCCCCTTCGTCGACCGCACCTTCCGCACGCTCGCCGCGCGCGAGCACCGCGGCGTGCTGGGCAAGTCGTCGGGTGGCTACGGCGCGCTCGTGCAGGGCATGCGCCACCCCGAGGTGTTCGGCGCCGTCGCCTGCCACAGCGGTGACCTGTACTTCGAGTACTGCTACCGGGGCGACATCCCGAAGTTCCTGGCCCGGGTGCAGAACGCCGGCGGGCTCGCGAAGTGGTTCGCGGAGTTCGAGGCTGCGCGCCAGAAGAAGCACGAGGACATGGTGGCGCTCAACATCCTCGGCATGGCGGCCGCCTACTCGCCGAACCCCGCGACCCCGCCCTTCGGCATCGACCTGCCCTGCGACCTCGAGACCGGCGCCTTCCGCGAGCACATCTGGGAGCGCTGGCTCGCGCACGACCCGATCCGGCTGCTCGAGCGTCACGCCGAGGCGCTGCGCTCGCTCGTGCTCCTCTACCTGGACTGCGGCATCCGCGACGAGTGGAACCTGCACCTGGGCCTGCGGCTCTTCGTCCACCGGCTCGCGGCGCTGGGGATCCGCCACGAGCACGAGGAGTTCGACGACGGCCACATGAACATCCAGTACCGCTACGAGGTGAGCCTGCCGAAGATGGCGGGGGCGCTGGGGGCGCAGGGATGACCGCGGCCATGGCCCGCGGGCGCCTCGGGGACGCCTCGGGTGCGCCCCATCCGGGCCCCGGGCTGACGCGATCCCGGTGCCCGGCCACCCGCCATAACTCCGCTCTAAGCCGGGGGCCTCACCGCCAAGGTCGCACGCAGACGGGA
>JBBTLZ010000067.1:0-4005 GCA_038068435.1 Candidatus Eiseniibacteriota bacterium
CTCAACGGCAGCCAGGGCTCAGGCGGGTCTCCAGGAGCCAGTTCCGAAACTGCTGCCGGGCCGACAGGGCCGTAACCCCAACGCGGCACGCGGTGTTAGCATCCGCGCCATGTCATCGGACCGTGGAGCAACGCCGGCGCGAGTGAAGTCCACGCCTCCGGCCATCACCGCCGACAGCTTCCACCACCTGGCGCGCTGCGAGCGCCGCTTCTTCCTCATCGAGCACGATCCCGGGGAGAAGGCACCCCCGGGCGACTTCGACCGGCTGGTGATGGAGCGCGGGGTGGCGCACGAGCGGGCGATCCTCGCGCGCACGCCCGGCGCCATCGGCCCGGTGTGGCCGTTCGGCGTGCCGCTCGAGCCGGCGGTGCGGGAGACCGAGCGGTTGCTGCGCGAGCGGCGCTCGACCATCTACCAGGGGGCGCTGCGGTCGCGCGACGGCGCGCGCGCGGGCGTGCCGGACTTCCTCCTCTGGGAGGGCGACACGCTGGTCGTGCGCGAGGTGAAGCTGGCGACCCGGCTGGCGGACCACCCCGAGATCGCGCTCCAGCTCGAGCACTACGCCACCCTCGCGGAGGAGACGCTGCCGGGGGTGGAGGTGCGCACCGAGTTCGTGAACGGGGAAGGACTGCGGGTGCCGGTGCCGCGCGACCCGGGATCCTTCGCGGCCCAGCTCGCCGCGGCCCGCGCGCTGCTGCGGGCGACCGAGGAGCCCGGGTTGCTCAAGTCGCACTCGACCTGCGCCGAGTGCCCGTTCTACGAGCACTGCTGGTCGCGGGCCAGGGCCGAGCGGCGGGTCGAGATCCTGAGCGAGGTGACCGCCCAGCGTCTGCCGCGGCTGCACGACCTGGGCATCGCCACGGTGGACCAGCTCGCGGCGACCGCGCCCGGGGCGCTGCGCGGACCGGGTCTCCAGAACGGTGCGGAGCGCATGGTCGCCGAGGCCCGCGCGCATCGCGAGGAGAGGCCGGTGATCATCGGTGCCGACCCGCTGCCCGCCGACCGGCCGTGCGTGTGGTTCGACCTCGAGGGGAATGTGGGCCAGCTCGACGGCACGCCGCCGCGGGTCTACCTGTGGGGGCTCGGGCTCGAGCCCGAGCGCGGCGAGACCGTCTTCGACGCGTTCCTCGACGACCGGGGGGCCGAGGCGAGGGACGAGGGGGACCGCGACGCGTGGCAGAGATTCCTGGCGCGCGCCGAGGGGATCCTCGATCGCTCGCCCACGGCGTTGTTCGTCCACTACGCGTCCTACGAGAAGACGATGATGAACCTCTACGCCGGGCGCTATCCCGAGACGGAGCGGGCGGCGACGCGCGTCAAGGCGCGGCTCTTCGACCTCTACCACGGCGGGGTGATGAAGGCGGTGCGGCTGCCGCTGGTCTCGTACTCGATCAAGCAGGTGGCGTCGCTCGCCGGGTTCCGCTGGCGGAACCCGGCCGCCGGGGGCCTCTGGTCGATCGTCCAGTACCAGCGCGCCATGGCGACCACCGATGCCGCCGAGCGGGCGCGCCTGCTGCACGAGATCGTCGAGTACAACCATGACGATCTGGTGGCGACGCGCGCGGTGTGGCAGTGGCTGGGGGGGCTCTACCGCGCGCCGGCGGGTGGGGATGGGCGCTAACGCGCGCCGTCGGCCGGCGCGGCGCGACCGGCCGGTCGCTGCTCCCCGGTCCTTGGCGAGCCTCGCGGCGGTCGAGCGCGCGGTGATCGCCTGCGAGCGCTGCCCGCGGCTGCGAGGCTGGTGCGAGCGGGTCGCGCGCGAGAAGAAGCGCGCGTTCCGGGAGCAGACCTACTGGGGCCGCCCGGTGCCCGGCTTCGGCGACCCCGCCGCCCGGCTGCTGGTCGTCGGCCTCGCGCCCGCGGCGCACGGCGGCAACCGCACCGGGCGGGTGTTCACCGGCGATGCGAGCGGCAGCTGGCTCTACGAGGCGCTCCACCGCTTCGGCTTCGCCAACCAGCCGGATTCCACCGGTCGTGGCGACGGCCTGCGGTTGCGCGGCGCGTACGTGACCGCGTCCGCGCGCTGCGCGCCGCCGGCCAACCGGCCGACACGCGCCGAGCTGGAGCGCTGCCGCCCGTTCCTCGCTGCCGAGACGCGGCTCCTCAGGCGCGTGCGCGTCGTCGTGCTGCTCGGCCGCATCGGCTGGGAGGCGTGGCTGCGGGCTTCAGGCTGGTGGGAGCGACTCCCCGCGCGCGAGCGCCCGCGCTTCGGGCACGGCACGGAGGCGCGGCTGCCGGACGGCACACGCGTCATCTGCTCATTCCATCCGAGCCGTCAGAACACCAACACCGGCCGGCTCACCCGGGCGATGTGGCACGGCATCTTCCGCCGCGCGCGGGCGCGGGTGGACGAGGGGCAGCGGTGATGGCCGGCGCTCCGCACCGCGCGATCTCGATCGTCCTCGCGCTGGCGCTGCTCGCCACCGCGCCGGCGCGGCTCGCCGTCGCTCCCGGGGCCGACGCCGCTTCGCGCGCGCCCGTCCGCGGCGCCCGCGGCATGGTGGTCTCGGTGAGCGACATCGCCTCGCAGGTGGGCGTCGACGTGCTGCGCCACGGCGGCAACGCGGTCGACGCCGCGGTCGCGGTGGGCCTGGCGCTCGCGGTCGTGTGGCCCTCGGCGGGCAACCTGGGCGGCGGCGGGTTCATGCTGGTGCGGCTGGCCGACGGCCGCACGGCGGCCATCGACTATCGCGAGATGGCGCCGGCCGCCGCGTTCCACGACGTCTACCTGCGCGCGGACGGCACGCCCGACACGACGGCCTCGCGCTACGGCCCGCGCGCCTCCGGCGTGCCCGGCACGGTCGCGGGTCTTGCGTACGCGCAGCGCAAGTACGGCACCCGTCCGTGGGCCGAGCTGGTGGAGCCCGCGCGGCGACTGGCGGCCGAGGGATTCCCGGTGGGGCGCCGACTGCGACTGAGCCTCCTCGGCGACAGCGCCAACCTCTCGCGCTTCCCCGGGGCGCGCCGCATCTTCCTGCGCGACGGCCGCCCCTATGAGGAAGGCGAGGTCTTCCGCCAGCCCGAGCTGGCCGCCACCCTCGGGCGGTTGAAGCTCCGCGGCGCCGACGATTTCTACCGGGGCCGCACCGCCCAGCTCATCGTCGCCGCCATGAAGAGCGCGGGAGGCTGGATCACGGCCGGGGACCTCGCCGCGTATCGCGCGGTGGAGCGCCGACCTCTCACCGGAACCTACCGCGGCGTCGAGATCGTCACCATGCCGCCGCCCTCCTCGGGCGGGGTGGTGCTGCTCGAGATGCTCCACATGCTGGAGCGCTACGACCTGAAGGGGATGGGATACGGCTCGTCATGGGCACTCCACCTCATGATCGAGGCCATGCGGCGCGCCTATGCCGACCGCGCCGAGTTCCTGGGCGACCCGGACTTCGTGCACGTGCCGGTCGCCGCCCTCACCTCGCGCCGCTACGCCGACCAGCGCGCGGCGGACATCTCGCTCACGCGCGCCTCGTCCTCGCGGACGGTGGGGCACGGCGAACCCGCCCGGTACGAATCCGAACAGACCACGCACTTCACCATCGCCGACCGCTGGGGCAACGTGGTCGCCAACACCTACACGCTCAACGATTCCTACGGCAGCCGCTTCACGATCGAGGGCGCGGGCTTCCTGATGAACGACGAGATGGATGACTTCGCGGCCAAGCCCGGGACCCCGAACCGCTACGGGCTGGTGCAGAGCGAGGCCAACGCCGTCCAGCCGCGCAAGCGGCCGCTCTCCTCGATGACGCCGACGATCGTGCTCAAGGACGGACGGCCGTGGTTCGCGCTCGGCAGCCCCGGCGGCGGCATCATCATCAACGCCGTCATGCAGGTGATCATCAATGTCGTCGATCATGGCATGAACCTGCAGCAGGCGGTGGACGCGCCGCGCATCCATCACCAGTGGCTGCCCGATTCGCTCGACTACGAGCCGTACGGTCTCGCGCCCGACACACGGACGGCGCTGGAGCGCATGGGGCACGTGTTCAAGGCGGCGCCACGGACGCTCGG
>JBBTLZ010000067.1:4105-7519 GCA_038068435.1 Candidatus Eiseniibacteriota bacterium
CGACATCTTCCGGGTGCCCATCGAGGGTGATAGGGAAGGGGGTGCGAATCCCCCACGGTCCCGCCACTGTGATGGGCGCCGCGGGTCTCATACGCCACTGATCGTGCGATCGGGAAGGCGAGACCCGCCGGCCGGAAGCCCTGCCGGCGACGCGGCACTCCCGCGACGCTCCAGGGCGACCGGCGCGCCCTGAGTCAGGAAACCTGCCCGGAAGCCAGTAGCCCGTGACGCTTCGCGAGAGAGCGTCGTCGGCGGTCGGCCTCCGCGCCGCCTCCGCCCCGTCTCTCTTCCAGAGCGGGGCTTTTCGATCGAGAGCGCGCGCGACGCCGTGATCGTCCTGAGCCTGGTCCCTCTGCTGCTCGCCGCCACCGCGGTCGACACCATCGCCGTGCGCGACCGCGCCGACACGGTGATCGTGCTCCCCGAAGTCCGGGTCGACCGCGCGCGGGCGACCTCGGAGGCGCGCCGGCGGCTGCCCACCGCTTCGGTCAGCGAGCTCGCGACCGGCGCCTCGGGGCGCGCGTTCGAGACGCTGGCCGAGGTGCTGGGCGAGGCGGTTGGGGTGCGCGTCCAGCAGTACGGCGGGCTCGGGGCTTTCAGCACCGTGTCGCTGCGCGGCGCGCCGGCGGGACAGGTCGCCATCTTCCTCGACGGCTTCCCGATCACCTCGGCGGCGCACGGCGTGGTGAACCTCGGCGATCTGCCCACGACCGCCATCGAGCGCATCGAGGTCTACCGCGGGCTTTCACCGCTCGGTCTCGGCGCGGCGGCGCCCGGGGGCGCCATCAACCTGGTGACGACCTCCTCGCCGGAACTGCGCGCACTGCGGCTCGCGCGGGGCGCCTTCGGCACCTGGGAGGCGCGCGCCGGCGCGGGAGGTCATCACGGTCCGCTCTCCGGGCTCCTGCACGCGGGCTATCAGGGGTCGCGTGGCGACTTCCGCTACCCCGACGACAACGGCACGCCGTTCAACCCCGACGACGACTCTCTCAGCACGCGGGTCAACAACCGCTTCGATGCCGCCACCCTGCTCGCGCGCCTCGCCTGGCGCCCGGGCCCGGGCTGGCACGTCTCGGCGCGCGAGGACCTGTTCCGCAAGGCGCAGGGAGTCCCGGGCCTCGGCGCGGTGCCGGCGTACGCGTCAAGTCTGGAATTCGCGCGCGCGCTGAGCCAGATCGAGGTCGCGCGGGCGGGGGCGGGCGCCGTGCCGGGTGCGCGCGTGCGCGCCGGGCTCGCGCGGGAGCGGACGCGCTTTCGCGACCCCGGCGCCGAGCTGGGACTCGGTCGCCACGACACCGACGACCGTCTCGGCGGGGAGGACCTGGCACTCGAACTCGAGTGGGCGCGACTCCCGCGCGGCTTCTCGCTCGTGACCACCGGTTCGCTGCGCGGCGAGCGGGCGCGGCCCACCGATGCCGCCGACGGTTACCCCGACCCGCCGCCCAGCCGGCGCACCACCGCCGGGGCGAGCGCGACCGTCCAGTGGCGGCCCCTCGGCGAGCGCGTGCTGCTCCACGCCGCGCTGCGCCGCGACCGGCTCGATGACCGGCTGCACTGGGTCGCGGCGGGCGGGCTCGCGCGGGCGAGCGAGGTGCGGCGAACGCTCGACGCCCCGCAGCTGGGCGTGCGGGTGGCGGGGCCCTGCGGCCTCGTGCTCCGCTCGAACTGGGCCGACGCGCGTCGCGCCCCCGACTTCCTCGAGCTGTTCGGGAACCAGGGCAGCGTGCTCGGCAATCCGGCCCTGCGCCCCGAGCACGCGCGCAACTGGGACGCGGGCGGCGCGTGGTCGCGGGCGCTGCCCGGCGGATGCGCGGCAACCATCGATCTGGCGCACTTCGCCTCCCGTTCCGAGGACCTGGTGGTCTACATGCGCCACTCGCAGAGCAGCGTGCGCGCCGAGAACATCTCGCGCGCGCGGATCGACGGCGAGGAGTTGTCGGTGCGGGTGGACGCGCCGGGCGGGCTCGTCGTCACCGGGGGTTTCACGCGGATGTCCACGCGGGACGTGGGTCCGGTGCCGTTCTGGAACGGGCGCCGGCTGCCGCTGCGTCCGGCAGCACAGGGTTCCGTGCGTCTCGACTGGCGGCGCGGCGCGTTCCGCGCGGTCGCCGACCTCCAGTACATCGGTGACGACTACCTCGACCGCGCCAACCTCCAGCGCGTCCCCGACCGGCTGCTGGCCGGGGCCTCGCTCTCGTTCACTCCCAACGACGGGCGCCTGCGACTCACCGTCGAGGGCAAGAACCTCGGCGACGACCGTGTGTCCGACGTGGGCGGCTTCCCGCTCCCCGGCCGGGCCCTCTTCGCCTCGTGCGACATCCGGCTCGGCGCCGCCGAGCGACACCCGAAATGACCCGGAGAACCCGCATGCACTCCATCGTCCATCGTGCTCTCGCATTACTCGCCCTGGCGGCACTCCTCGCCGGCTGCTCCCCGAGCGGATCCATCACCGCGCCATTCACCTTCGGCGCCGACCAGGCGTTCGTGCTCACCAGCGACTTCTCGACCGGCGGCCTGAGCGTCATCGACCTCGACACGCGGCAGGTGGCGGTGGACGTGGCCACCGTCCCCCGCCCGCACTCCGATGCCACGCTGCGCGTGCACGGCGGCCTGATCTACGTGGTCAACCGGTTCCCACAGGACAACATCCAGATCATCGACCCCGGGAAGAACTACGCGACGATCCGGCAGTTCTCGACCGGGAACGGCTCCAACCCGCAGGACATCGTGTTCGCGAGCGCGCTCAAGGCGTACATCTCGCGCTACGGCTCCGCCGACCTGCTGGTCGTCGACCCCCGCAGCGGCATCCGGCGGGGCACCATCTCGCTCGCCGCCTTCGCCGACGGGGACGGGCTGCCCGAGATGGCGCGGATGGCGCTGGTCGGGCCGTATCTGTTCATCGCCTGCCAGCGGCTCACCAACTTCGTCGCCGTCAACCCGAGCGTGGTGGTGGTGATCGATACGCGCACCGACCGGATCGTCGACGTGGATTCCGCCACTCCGGGCGTGCAGGCGATCCCGCTCACCGGCCGCAATCCCGTCACCGACCTCGTCTACGACGCCGGCACCCGCACGCTGCTGGTCGGCTGCGTCGGCCTCTACGGCGCGCTGGATGGCGGGATCGAGCGCATCGACCCGGTCACGCTCCAAGACCTGGGGTTCGTCATCACCGAGGCGGCGCTCGGCGGCGACATCGGCGATATCGCTTGGAACGGTCCGGATCACTCCTACGCCATCGTCAGCGACGCGTCGTTCGACGCCTCGGTCGTCGCGTGGAGCGCCACGACCGGCGCGATGCTGGGCACGGTCTACGCGCCCGGCGACTTCAGCCTGCCCGACTGCGAGGTCAACGATCGCGGCGAGCTCTACGTGTGCGACAACCGCTTCACGGCGCCGGGCGTGCGCGTGTTCCGC
>JBBTLZ010000068.1:0-1053 GCA_038068435.1 Candidatus Eiseniibacteriota bacterium
GGCGTACCCGTGGACGTGGCGGCGGGCGCGCAAGGTCTCGTCGGCACGCTCCGGCACTACCAGGAGCGCGGTGTGGCCTGGCTCGCGACGATGGCGACGTACGGGCTCGGCGCCTGCCTCGCCGATGACATGGGGCTTGGAAAGACTCTGGAGGTCCTCGCGTTCCTCCTCTGGCGCCGCGCGACCGCGCCGGACGACCGCCGGCCGATCCTCGTCGTGTGCCCGACCTCCGTCGTCGGCAACTGGGAGCGCGAGATCGCGCGCTTCGCCCCGTCGCTCCCGGTCGTGCGGCACTACGGCGCCGAGCGCGCGCGTTCATCGGCAGCGCTCGTGGTGGCGCCGCCCGGCGCCGTCGTGCTCACGACGTACGGCCTCCTGCGCCTCGACGCGGCGGTCCTGGGGTCCGTCGACTGGGCCGTCGCGGTCCTCGACGAGGCGCAGAACATCAAGAACGCGGCCTCCCGCACGGCGCACACGGCCCGCGCGCTCCGCGCGGCGCACCGCTTCGCGCTCACCGGCACGCCCGTGGAAAACCGGCTCGCGGAGCTCTGGTCCATCTTGGAGTTCGCGAACCCGGGCCTCCTCGGCCCGCTCGCGACGTTCCGGCGTGGCTTCGCCGTGCCGATCGAGCGGTACCGTGACGGCGAGGCGGCCGAGCGGCTCCGCCGCGTCGTCGGGCCCTTCATCCTGCGGCGCCTGAAGAGCGACCGGGCCGTCATCCGGGATCTGCCGCCGAAGCAGGAGCTGAAGGTCGTCTGCTCCCTCACGCGCGAGCAGGCGACGCTCTACCAGGCGGCCGTCGATGAGGCGCTGCGCACCATCCGCGAGACGGCCGGCATCCAGCGGCGGGGCCTCGTGCTGGCGCTCCTCACCGCGCTGAAGCAGATCTGCAACCACCCCGCGCACTACCTCCGGGAGGCCGGGCCGCTCGCGGGGCGCTCGGGGAAGCTCGCGCGCCTGACCGAGATGCTCGAGGAGGTCGCCGCTGCCGGCGACCGCGCGCTCGTGTTCACGCAGTTCCGCGAGATGGGCGAGCGGCTCGTCGCGCACCTC
>JBBTLZ010000069.1:0-2878 GCA_038068435.1 Candidatus Eiseniibacteriota bacterium
GGTTCTTCCAGCGCGAGATCGGGCGCGCGGCCTACCAGTACCAGCAGGAGATGGAAAAGAAGCAGCGCGTCATCGTCGGCATCAACGAGTACCTCGAGCCCGACGAGAAGCTCGAGATCCCGATCCTCACCATCCCGGAGGAGGTCGAGGACGAGCAGAAGCGCGCCATCGCCGAGGTGAAGCGCACGCGCGACGGGAAGGCCTGCGCCGCCGCGCTCCAGGCGCTGACCGGCGCTGCGCGCAAGCCGGGCGGCCAGGCCAATCTGATGGAGAGGATCCTCGACTGCGCGCGCGCCTACGCCACCGAGGGCGAGATCCGCAACGCCATGCGCGAGGTGTTCGGCGACTACGTGGAGAGTCCCGAGTTCTGATCGGGACCGACCGGCCATGAACCAGGGGGCGCTGACCGCGATCGTCGCGGTGGTCGCTGTCGCCGCGATCGGGTTGTTGCTGCGCCGGGCCACGGGCACGGCACCGGGGACCACGTCGCCGGGGACGGCGCCGCCGCCGCTACCGGACCTCGACGAGACGACGGACGACGAGGACTCCCCGGAGATCGTCGCCGTCACCTCGGACGGTTGGTCGTTCGTCCCGGTGGGCGACCGTGACCGGGTGCAGCTGGTGCCGCCGCGGGTGCCGGACGAGATGGCGCAGGTGGCCGGACGACTGGGTGTCGAGCAGCTCGCCCGTGGCGACCTGATCGCGGGGCGCGTCAAGCGCGGGGCCCCGGACCATGACCCGTGGCGGCTCGAAGCGCTCGGCCGCGACCACGAGTACCGTGCGTGGCGCTTCGAGACCGAGGAGGCCGCACGAGTGGCGCTCGAGCTGGTGATAGGCCGGGTGGTGCGCCCGCCCCGCGACCGCGACGGCGATCCGGTCCCGGTCGGCGACGCGGACTTCGCGGCGGCGCGGCGGCGTGAGGAGGAGATCGAGGCCGAGCTGGCGACCATGCCGGAGCCGGGCGAGGGGCCGGGGGAGCCGCCCCGGGAGCCGATCGGGTGAGTTTCGAGTTCGAGGCCCGGTTCTTCGACGACCTGCTGCGGCGGAACGAGACGCGGCGCCGCATGCTCGTCATCGGTTGCGGCCCGGGCGTCGAGGTGAACCATCTCGCCGAGGTGACCGGCGTGCCGGTGATGGGCGTGGACCTGGACGTGGACCCGCGCGACCGGCGGCCGGGCGTGCAGCTCCTGCGCGCCGACGCGCGCGGGCTCGCCTACTTCGGGACGCCTGCCAAGTCGCGCCTCGTCGGCGGGGTGGGCGGGCGCGCGAGGGCGTGGGAGAAGGTGGTGTGGAACCTGGTGGACTGGTGGAAGCGCGTACGCGGCCAGTGGGAGAATCGCCGCGGCGCCCACGCCGGCTTCACCGATCGGGAGCTGGCGGGGCTGCTCGGTCAGCAGTTCGGCCGGGTCGAGAGCGTGAGCCTGCCGTACTACCTGGGCAAATACCCGGGTCTGGCGGGATTCTGGAGGACCTCGTTCAGGCTGGGCCTGCATCGGTTCCTCGCGCCGTCGGTGTACTTCAGCGCGGCGGGCGAGGCGAGCGGTCAGGCCGCCGGCCGATAGGAGAACGCATGCAGCGCAAGATCCGCGTACTGGTCGGGAAACCCGGCCTTGATGGGCACGACCGCGGCGCTAAGGTGGTGGCGGCGGCGCTGCGCGACGCCGGCATGGAGGTGATCTACACCGGGCTGCACCAGACCGCAGCGCAGATCGTCGAGGCGGCATCGCAGGAAGACGTGGACGTGGTGGCGCTCTCCATCCTGTCGGGCGCGCACATGACCCTGTTCCCCGAGGTGATGAAGCTGATGCGCGCCCGCGGCATCGGCGACCGGCTCTTGACCGGCGGCGGCATCATTCCCTCCGAGGACATGGCGTCGCTGGCGAAGATGGGTGTGGGCCGCCTGTTCGGCCCCGGCGCGTCGACCCAGGACATCGCCCGCTACATCCGCGCGTGGTTCCAGGAGACGCATCGCGGCGAAGCGGCGCCGCGGCCGCGTACGAAGGTAAAACCCGCGCAGCCGGCGAAGGGGAAACCGGCCGCCGCGAAGGCGCGACGCAGGCCCGCGAGCCGGCCGACGCCGAAACGCAAGCCGACGCCGAAACGCAAACCGACCGCGAAGCGCAAGCCCGCGCCCAGGCGCAAGCGCCGCTGACGGCGCGTGCACGACCGCGCGGCCGGGCCGCGGAGGCACCGATGACTCGCACGCTGATTGCGCTCAACGGCAGCCCGGTACGAGGCAGCAGCGTGGACCTGCTGCTGCGCGCCATCTGCGCCGGCGCCGAAGAGGCGGGCGGGCGGACGGAGCACTTCTACTGCAACGAGCTGACCGTCAAGCCGTGTCAGGCCTGCGGACCCGAGCCCACCACCGACTACTGCATCTTCCACGACGACATGGACCGCATCTACGCGGCGCTCGAGTCCGCGCACGCGATCGCGGTGGGCTCGCCGGTCTACTTCGATGGCGTGAGTGCCCAATTGAAGCTGGTGATGGACCGCTGCAACTGCGTCACGCCGCTGGTCCGCCTTCCGGCGGGCGGGTACGACTTCCGCCCGCGCTGGGCCCGCACCCGCCGCGGCGTGTTCGTGACCGCGTGCGGCACGAAGCACACCTACGAGCTGGCCGAGCGCAGCGTGCGCGGATTCCTCAAGTGGATCGGCGCGCGCTGGGAGGAGACCCTGCTCTGGCGTCACGACGACAACGACCCGGGCAGCGTGGCGAGCCAGCCGGAGCTGCTGGCGCGCGCGCGCGCCGTCGGTCGGCGGCTGATCGAGAGCGCGCCGCTGGAGGTGCGATGAGGATCCTGTGTGCGTCGATCATGGTGCTGATGCTGACCGGCGCGTCTTCGGCGCCGAAGCCGGAAGCGGCCCCCGGCGTGCC
>JBBTLZ010000070.1:0-18079 GCA_038068435.1 Candidatus Eiseniibacteriota bacterium
CGCGAGATGCGCAGGATCGGGCTGGCGCTGGCCACCGGGCGCACCGAGCTCGCCCGGCGGCGGCTGGCCACGCCGGCCGTCCTGATCAAGCCCGGATCGTGACGGAAGCCGGAACCAGGTCCTGCGCAAGGGGTTGCCGACGTGAGGAAGGTCCGTCCGCCGGCCGGTGCCCGGACCAAGTTTCGCTCAAGTGGCCGGCCGGAAGGTCCGATATCCCCTGTGAAACGCCGCGGGCGCGGACCGCTCATGGACCTGCGCCACGTCGCGGGGGACGCTGAGGCCCCGCCGAGCGGCTCGGCGCGTCGGCGGCAGCCCAACGCCTACAGGGAGTGAACCAATGCTCTTCGGGAAGAAGCAGTCCCTCGTGGGCCTGGACATCGGCAGCCATGCGGTCAAGGTGGTCGAGCTCGAGGCCCAGCCCAACCGCAACTATCGCCTGGTGAACTGGGGCATCTCCGCTCCCCTGGCTGAAGCCATCGTCGACGGCGAGGTGATGGACCGCCAGCTCGTCATCGATGCGATCGCCAACCTGTTCGACTCGCGGGCCATCAAGTCCCGCAGCGTGGTCGCCGCGGTGAGCGGCCGCGCGGTGATCGTGAAGAAGATCACCATGAACCGGCTCTCCAACGAGGACGCCCAGCAGGCCGTCTACTGGGAAGCCGAGCAGCACGTGCCCTACGACATCAACGACGTCTCGCTGGACTTCGAGATCCTGGGGCCGGCGCCGAACGACCCGAAGCAGATGCAGGTGCTGCTGGTCGCGGCCAAGAAGGACATGGTGATGTCGTTCGGCGATCTGATCCGCGAGGCCGGCCTGCAGCCGCTGATCGTGGACGTGGACTCGTTCGCGGCCCAGAACGCGCTCGAGGCCAACTACGACTTCGCCCCCGAGGAGGTCATCGCCATCCTCAACATCGGGGCCGAGATCACGAACATCAACATCGTGCAGGGCGGTGTCCCCTACTTCACCAAGGACCTCCAGGTGGGCGGGCACAGCTTCATCGAGGCGGCCCAGCGCAAGTTCAACCTGAGCCAGGCCGAGGCCGCCGCCGCCGTCCGCGGCGAGTCCGGCGCCGCGCTGGAGATCGCCCCGGTCATCGAGCAGGCCTGCGAGGGGCTCGCCACCGCGCTCGAGCGCGCGCAGGCGTACCTGCGCACCGCCGGCGAGGCGGGCGCGGTGTCGCGCATCATGCTGTGCGGCGGCAGCGCGCTGACGCCGGGGCTGTCCGAGTTCCTCAACCGCCGATTCGGCGTTCCCGCCGAGATCGCCAACCCGCTGGCCCGTGTGACCTATGACCCGGCGCTGTTCGCCGGTCAGGATGTCATGAAGGTGGCGCCCTTCCTGACCGTGGGTCTGGGACTCGCCTTGCGCCGCCTGGGAGACAAGAAATGATCCGCATCAATCTCCTCCCGCGAGAGGAAAGGGCCCAGCGCAGGTCCGCGATCCAGTTCAACGCCGGGGAGCTGATCATCCCGGTGGCGGTTTTCGTGGCCTCGATCCTCGTCATCACGGGCACCGCGCTCTCGCAGCACTCGCGCGTGGTGTCCCTGCAGCATTCCATCGCCGAGGTGGACGCGCAGTCGCGCGCCCTGGCGCCGCAGATCGAGCGCGTCAACCGGCTCGCGCAGGAACGCGCGGAGCTGGACCTGCGGCTCGGCATCATCAACAGGCTCGAAAAGGGGCGCACGCAGAGTGTCCGAATCATGGATGAGCTGGCGCGGTGCGTCCCCGACCACCTCTGGATGACGCTGGCCCAGCAGGAAGCCGGGTCTCAGCTCGATCTGGAGGGGGTCACCTATTCCAACCTGGTGGTCTCCGACTTCATGTCCCGCCTCGAGCGCTCGCCGATGTTCGCGAACGTCGAGCTGGGCGTGGCGGAGACCGGCCAGATCTCCGCCCGTGACGTGGTGAAGTTCCGCATCACCTGCCAGGTGACGCCGGACGAGCCGGCCAACTAGAGAGGACGCCATGGCGAAGCTGGATCTCAAGAATCAGACCCTGCTGAAGATCGTCCTCAGCGTCCTGCTCGCGGTCGCGGTGCTGGGTGTCTTCTTCTTCACCCATTTCCTCCCGTTCGGATACCCGACCCAGCGGGATCAGCTGAATGGGCTGAAGGCCGACTACGAGAAGAAGTCGACCGAGCTGGCGCGTGCGCGGGCCGCGGTGGCCGACCTGCCCCGGTTCGAGGCGGAGTACGAGCTGCTGCACGACCGCTGGAGGACCGCGTCCGAGCTGCTGCCGACCGAGCGCCAGCTGGCGGTGCTGCTGCGCAAGATCAGCCTGGCCGGCCAGCAGACCGGTGTGTCGTTCGTGATGTTCAAGCCGGGGGCGTCGCGTGCGGAGAGCTACTACACCGCGCTGCCGGTGGAGATCACCGTCTTCGGCGGCTATCACCAGATCGGCTCGTTCCTGGCCGAGCTGGCGAACCTGCGCCGCATCGTGACGGTCTCGAATCTCCGGCTCGCCACCAACACCAAGGGTGACGGGCTCGCGTCGACCTCGGTGTCGCTCACCGCGTCCGCGTACAGCCTCAACACGACCGCCGCCGCGGCGCCGGTGCCGGCCGCCAACCCGGCCAAGAAGGAGGAAGCCTCCGATGCGCGCAAGGAATCGTAACCGCTCGGCGGACCCGCGCGCGCACGACGCGCGCTCGCTCGCCGGGGTGATCGTCGCCGGTCTTCTGCTGGGAGGCGTGGCGTCGGTGATGCTCCGGAGCGCCGGGGAGTGGCTGGCCCCGGGATTCGCGCAGGCCCAGGCGTCGGCGGTGAAGGTTGCCGGCACGGTCAAGGCGACGGCGGCCGCAAAGCCGGCGACGGCATCCCGGGCGACCGCCACGGCCGCGAAGTCCGTGGCCCCGGCGTCGAAGTCGCCGCCGGCCCCCGCGGCCGTCCAACCCGTGTCCACCCCGAAAACGTCCACGGCCGCCAGGACGGGCGCGCGCGCGGCCGGCAGTGCGATGGTGCAGTCGTCCACCCACCTGGACGAGCCGCTGACCTATCAGTACAACGCGCTCGGCCGGCGGGATCCCTTCCAGTCGTTGCTGAGCGGTGAGTACGTGGGCTCCGACATGGGTGGCGATGCGCCCCCCGACGTCGGCGGTCTCAAGGTCGTCGGCATCGTGTGGGGCGACGCCGACCAGTTCGCCCTGGTCGAGGACGCCCGCGGGGACAGCCACATCCTGCGGCGCGGCGACAAGGTCATGAACGGCTTCATCGAGGCGCTCAAGCGCGACGCGATGGTCGTGAACCTCACGGTGGACGGGCAGTCACAGTCGGTCACGGTTCCTCTGACGCGGAAGGGAGAGAAGACGAATGCGAATCAGTAAGGCCTCCATCGGCCTCATTCTGGCGACCGGCGTGTGCCTGGCGGTGCTGCTTGCGCACCCGGCGGCCGCGCAGGAGTCCACGGCCATGAAGCAGGTGGGCATGGTCCGGACCGGCGCGGGCACCTTCACCATGGACGTCGAGGGCGCGGACATCCGCACCGTGCTCAAGGCGATCTCGGAGTTCAGCGGCCGCAACATCGTCATCGGCAAGGACGTGAAGGCGAGCGTCAAGGTCTCCCTCCGCAACGTCGGCTGGCAGGAGGCGCTCCGGCAGGTCCTGCGCAGCAACGGCCTCGATTACGTCGAGGAGGGCGGCATCCTGCGGGTGGACGAGGCCGGCCGGCTCAACGCGGAGGCGGTCGACCGCGAGGCGGCGCGCGCCAAGCAGATGGAGCTCGTCCCGCTCGAGACCGCGATCATCAAGCTCAACTACGCGAACGCCAGCGAGCTCAGCGCGGCGCTGCAGTCGTCGATCAGCCGCCGCGGCCAGATCCAGGTGGACAAGCGCACCAACTCGCTGATCGTGAGCGACCTGCCGACCAACCTCGAGACGGTCTCCCGCATGGCGCAGGCGCTCGACTCCACCACGCCGCAGATCGAGATCACCGCCAAGCTGGTGGACGTCGACGTGGAGGCGCTGCGTGGCCTCGGCATCGAGTGGAACATCGCGCCCGCCACACCCGAGTTCTGGACCGGCGTGGACGACCCCGCCAACCCCGGCAAGAAGATCCTTCCGGGCGGCGGTCCGATCCGCAACGACGACGGGAGTCTCCAGGCCGCCGGCGAGCACAACACCGGCCTTGGCAACCCCGCGAACCGCCTGACGTTCGGCCTCTTCAAGAACTGGGCGTCCATCGAGGCGCAGCTGCAGACGCTCGAGCAGAATCGCAAGGCGAACATCATCTCGAACCCGCGCGTGACCACGGTGGACAACCGCGAGGCGAAGATCCTGGTCGGCCAGAAGATCCCGCTCATCGTCCAGGACGTGGCGGGCAACCCGGTCTCGCAGCTGCAGACCATCGGCATCCAGCTCAAGGTCACGCCGCATCTCACGCAGGACAAGAAGATCATCATGGACCTGCACCCCGAGGTGAGCGACCTGTCCACGCAGAGCACCGTGCAGGGCGGCGTCATCATCAACACCTCCGAGGCGGACACCCGTGTCATGGTCGACGATGGCCAGACCGCCGTGATCGGCGGCCTCATCCGCACCAACGACTCGCACGTGCGCCGCGGGATCCCGCTGCTGAAGGACATCCCGCTGCTGGGCGTGCTGTTCCGCTCCGACAACGTCATCAAGCAGAACCGCGAGCTGATTATCTTCGTGACGCCGCGGATCGTGACCGACATGGCCAGCCGGTAGTCGTTCCGCCGTTCGCGCGCGGCCGTCGGGGTCCCCCCGGCGGCCGCCGCGTTTGCGGGCGGCGCTGTGCTAGGCTCGCCCCATGTTCGTCCCTCCCGACCGTCCGCTCGCGCTCGTCGGCCTGATAGGCGCCGGCAAGAGCGCGGTCGCGCGCATCCTCGGCGAGCGTCTCGGGGTGACGGTGGCGGACCTCGATGCGTTCATCGAGGCGGAGGAGGGCTGCCCGATCGCCGAGCTGTTCGAGCGCGAGGGCGAGGCCTACTTCCGGCGCCGCGAGGGCGAGGTGCTCCGCCAGGCTCTGGAGGCGGGCGCGCGGGTGATCGCCTGCGGCGGCGGCGTGGTGCTCGACCCGGCCCACCGGGTACTCCTGCGCGACCGCTGCCGCGTGGTGTGGCTCGAGGTGTCGCCCCCCGAGGCCGCGCGTCGCATCGGTGATGCCGACGGCCGCCCGCTGCTCGCCGGAGCCCCACGCGAGTGCCGCCTGACCGCGCTTCTCGCCGCGCGCGGCCCGCGGTACGCGGAGGTCGCCCACCGGCGGGTCGCCACCGATGGCCGCACGGCGGAGCAGGTGGCGGACGCGGTGGTGGCGGCCGCCGCCGGCGGAGAGTGATGACGGGGCACCGATGAGCGGCGCCAGGGGCACGGCTCCCGCCGGAACGCCACGCGCGGCGAGGGCCGGGAGATCGCTCGCGTCGTCGCTGCTGGTACTCATCCTCGCCGTCGCCGGCTGCGCGCCGCACCTGGTTCGGGTGGCCGAGATCGCGCCGGCGCTGCGCGCGGAGCGCTACCGCCTGGCACTCGCCGAGCGGGAGGCGCGCGGAGCGGCCGTCGATGCCCAGCTCCTCCTGTGGGCCGAGGTTCCGGCCGCCTCGCGGCTGCCCGGCGCCGAGGGGCGGCTCCTGCTCGCCGCCCCCGATGCGTTCCGGCTGCGCGTCGGATCGCTGTTCGGGACCGCGCTCGACCTGGGCGCCCGTGGCGACTCGCTCTCCGCCTATGTCCCGTCCCGGCGCAAGGGACTGACTCTCGATGCCAGCCGCGACTCGCTCGGCATCCTGCGGCCCGGCGGGCTCGCCTTCCGCGCGCTCAGCGCCGCCTGGCGCCCGCCCGACAGCGCATGGCCCGCCGCGGACTGGCGCGACACGCTGCTGCGGGTCTGGTGGCTCGAGGACGCCGACACGCTCGCGGTCGCGGTGGGGAGCGACGGCCTGCCGGCGTGGGCGACACTGGCCCGACCCGGTGGGGCCGGCGGGCAGGTGACCTACCGCGCCTGGGACCGCAGCACCGGCACTGCGTGGCCCGCACTCCTGGACCTCGAGGACCGGGGCGGCGGGTTCCGCCTGACCTGCAAGGTATCGCGGGTGCGTTTTCCCGCCCGCCCCGACTCCCTGCGCCTCACCGTACCGATCCCGGCCGGGGCCGACCGCCTCACGCTCGCCGGCCTGCGCCGGGCACTCGAGCGCCTCGGGGGCCTGTGAGCCCGGCCGCCACCCGCCGCCGCGCGGTCGTCGTGCTCGGGGTCGCGCTCGCGCTCGCGCTCGCGAGCCGGGCCGAGGCCACCCCCCCGACCGGCGGGCTCGCCGCCACCCGGACGCTGGTGGCGCGGCTGGCCGCCGCGGGGCGTGGCGAGACGGCGGTGACCCTCACGCGGTCCGACCCGATGGGAGGACCGGCACAGGTCGAGCGCGGCCGTCTCGCGCTCGAGCCCCCCGATCGCGTGCGCCTCGACTTCCCCGGCTCGGGCGAGCGGATCGCCGTGCGGGGCGACGGCGGCGAGTGGGTGCAGCCCGCCGCGCGACAGATGGTGAGGCTCAAGCGTGAACAGACGGCGCGGGTGGCCGGGCTGTGGGAGGTGTTCCTGCGCGGGGGGAACG
Source organism: Candidatus Eiseniibacteriota bacterium (assembly GCA_038068435.1). GTDB lineage: Bacteria > Eisenbacteria > RBG-16-71-46 > RBG-16-71-46 > RBG-16-71-46 > WS-11. The sequence continues at coordinate 6,561 of JBBTLZ010000070.1, forward strand.
AGCGCTTCGCCGAGCGCGTGGCCGGCGAGCGGCGCTTCGTGCTGGAGGCGCGAGAGTCGGAGGAAGGCCTGCCCGAACGGATCACCGTATTCCTCGACGCGCGCGGGCTCCCGGTGGCGCTCGAGATGGACGACTGGGCGGGGGGCGGTGTCCGCTACGCGTTCAAGGCCTGGCGCTTCTCCCGCCCCTCGGGTGCCCGAGCCTTCGTCCTGCGGCCGCCCTCGGGCTTCACGGTCGTCGACCTGCCGTGAGCCGTGGGATGCTTCGCGCCGAGACGGATACCGTCGCTCCAAGTCATTCTGCGCGAACGAGAAGCAGCTCCGGAGCGGCTTGACACCCGCGCCGGGCTGGGCGACACTGCGGCGCTTCCCGTGCGCGTGATCGCAGGTGAGTTCGGTGGCCGGCGGCTGGTGGCGCCGCGCGGACGCGGCACGCGGCCGACGTCCGACCGTGTCCGCGAGGCGCTGTTCATGGCGCTTGGGGACCTGCGCGGGGCGCGCGTGGTCGACCTCTTCGCCGGCAGCGGCGCGCTCGGCATCGAAGCGCTCTCGCGGGGGGCCGCGCACGCCGATTTCGTGGAGTCCGATCCGGCGGCGCGGGCCGCGCTGTCCGGGAACCTCGCCGCACTCGGCCTGGACAGCCGGGCGCGGGTGTGGCCGCTGGTGCTGCCGCGCGGGCTGGCGCGGCTGGGTGCGGCGCTGTCGGCGGCGGATCTGGTGCTGGCGGACCCGCCGTACGGCGGCGGCCCGGCACGCGAGACACTGCGGGCGCTGGGAGTCCCCGGGGTGCTGCGGGCCGGGGCGAAGGTGGTGTTCGAGCATCACGCCAAGGACGGGCTTCCCGAGCGCAGCGGCGACCTGACGCTGGCGCGGGCACGCCGTCACGGTGAGACCGTGGTGGCCACCTATCAGGTGACGGCGGGGGAGGCTTCCCGCGAGACCGAGGAGGAGCGGCCATGACGAACCGACGCACCGCGCTGTTCCCGGGGACGTTCGACCCCTTCACCCACGGACACCTGGACCTCACGCGGCGCGCCGCGCGGCTGTTCGACCGCGTGATCATCGCGGTGGCCGAGAACACGGCGAAGGGGACGCTGTTCGACGCCGCCGAGCGCTGCGACATGATCCGCGCGTGCGTGAAGGGCATGCGGCGGGTGGAGGTGGTCCACTTCTCCGACCTGGTCGTGGAGTGCGCGCGCCGCGTCGGCGCGCAGGTGATGATCCGCGGCCTGCGGGCGGTGAGCGATTTCGAGTTCGAGTTCCAGATGGCGCTCATGAACCGGCGGCTGGCGCGCGGGATCGAGGTCGCGTTCCTGATGCCGAGCCAGCAGTACACCTACCTCAACGCGACGCTGGTGAAGGAGATCGCTCGTCTCGGCGGGCCGATCCGCGGATTGGTGCCGCACACGGTCGAGCAGCGCCTGCGCGAGCGCCTGCGCGCGGCCCCCGCGGGCCGGCCGGCGAAGACCGCGCCCGGCGCGGCGCCGGGAGGCGGCCAGGCCGCCCTGCCCGCGAAGCGATCGGGGCGATGACCTCGGTCCTCGACCGCATCCGGCGCCAGGCCCGACTCGATCCACGCCGTCTGGTCCTGGCGGAGGGCGACGACGAGCGCGTGGTGCGCGCCGCCGACCGCCTCAGCCGCGGCAAGCTCGCCGAGGTCACGCTGGTCGGGGCGCGCGAGACGGTGCGCGCGACCGCCCGGCGCGCCGAGGTGGCGCTGCTCGGCGTCCACCTGCAGGATGCCGCCGACCCAGCCGGGATCGAGCGCACCGCGGCGGCGCTCCGGGCGGCACGCGGCGACCGGCTCAGCGCCGCCGACACCGACCGCTACGCGCGTGATCCGGTGTTCCAGGCGGCCGCCCGCGTCCGAGACGGGATGGCCGACTGCTTCGTCGCCGGCGCCTCGCGCACCACCGCCGACGTGCTGCGGGCCGCGATCTGGCTGATCGGCACCACGCCGGGCGTCTCGAGCGTCTCGTCGTTCTTCCTGATGGTGGTGCCGCCCTCGCCGGCCGCGGCCGCCGAGCGCGCGTTCCTGTTCGCCGACTGCGGCGTGGTGCCCGACCCGACGCCGGCGCAGCTGGCCGAGATCGCCTGCCTGACCGCCGACAGCTTCGAGCGCCTGACGGGCGAGGTGCCGCACACCGCCTTCCTCTCGTTCTCCACCCGCGGCAGCGCCGAGCATCCGCGCGTGGCGAAGGTGCGTGAGGCGCTGGCGCTCGCGCGGCAGCGCCGTCCCGATCGCCACTTCGACGGCGAGCTGCAGGTCGATGCCGCCGTGGAGCCGGCGGTGGCGCGCCAGAAGGCGCCGGACAGCGCGGTCGCGGGGCACGCGAACGTGCTCATCTTCCCCGACCTGGACGCGGGCAACATCGGCTACAAGCTGGTGCAGCGCCTGGGAGGGGCCGCCGCGTATGGTCCCATCCTCCAGGGGCTCGCGCGCCAGGCGAACGACCTCTCACGCGGCTGCAGCAGTGACGACGTGGTGGAGGTGGCCACCATCGCCGGCGTGCTGAGCGTGGGGCAGGCGACCAGCGCCCGCCTGGCGGCGGGCGGCCCTCCGGGCTCGCGGCCGGCGGGGAACCCGTGACGCTGCGCCTCTCCCGGCTCGCGCAGCGCGTCGGCCACTCCGGCACCCTGGCGGCGGACGATCGCAGGCAGCGGCTGCGCGCCGCCGGCCGGGACATCGTCAGCCTCGGCGCGGGCCAGCTCGATTTCGGCACGCCCGCGCCGGTCGCGCAGGCGGGTGTCCCCGTGGTGCCGGGCGCCGTGTTCGGCGACGACCGATGTCTCCGGATCTCATTCGCCACCTCGCTCGACGAGTTGACCGCCGCGCTCGGTCGCCTCGCGCAGGCACTGGCCTGACTTCGGAGACCCTCCGAGATGCCGACCTACATCTACCGCTGCAAGAAGTGCAAGCACCGCTTCGAGCTATTCCACCGCATCACGGATGAGACGGCCAAGCGCTGTCCACGCTGCAAGGGGAAGGCCGAGCGCGTTCCCGCAAGCGGGGGTGTCATCCTCTTCAAGGGATCGGGCTTCCACATCACCGACTACCGGAGCCGCTCCTACAAGGAGAAGGCGAAGCAGGAGAAGTCGGGCGGATCCTCCGCCGGCCCGTCCGGGGGTTCGTCCGGGACGGCGGCGGGCGGTTCGTCGGCAGGCTCGGCCGGCGGTTCGTCCGGGAGCGGTGGCCGCGATCCGGGCGGCGCCTGAGAGACCGGGATGGCGACCGGCCTGACGCGCAGCCTCGTCGAGGCGCACCTCGCGGAGGGGGCGGGTCGCGCACGCGGCGTGGCGACCGGTGCCGAGGCGGCGCTGCGCGTCGACCAGGTGCTGATGGATGCGGACGCCGCGACCCTGGTCTTCCTTGCGTTCGAAGCGACGGGGCGCGCGCGCGCGCAGGTCGAGCTGGCGCTGGCCTGCGCCGAGGCCCCGCCTCCGCCTCCGCCGTTCGAGGCGGGTGACGCGCTGCGCTACGCCCAGAGCGCGGCGCGGCGCTACGGCGTGCACTTCTCGCGGCCCGGCAACGGCCGCGCCCACCATGTCCACGCGGCGCGCTTCGCGGCCCCCGGCCGGACGCTGCTCGCGTGCGCGGCCGGGGCGGCGACCGCCGGCGCGCTCGGGTCCCTGGTGCTCGGCGCGAGCGAGGTCGAGCTGGCGGCGGCGCTGGCGGGTGCCCCGCACGCGGCGACCCTGCCGCCGGTCTGGGCCGTGCGGCTCGCCGGGACGCTGCCGCCGTGGGTGTGCGCCCACGACCTGGTGTGGACGCTCGCGGGCCGGTTGCCCGCGCACGGCGCGGGGGGTGCGGTGCTCGAATACGCCGGTCCCGGAGTCGGCGCGCTGCCGCAGGAGGCGCGTCTCACGGTCGCCCGCGCCGGGACCGCGCTGGGTGCCTCGGCCAGTCTCTTCCCGTCGGACGAGGTGACCCGAAGCTGGCTGCTCGCGCAGGGACGGGAGCCGGACTGGAAGGGGCTCGCGGGGGAGCCGGAAGCCGAGGCGGCGCGGGTGGTGGAACTGCATCTCGACGCGCTGGAGCCGATGATCGGGCGCGTCGATGGGGCGAGCCCGATGGCCGTGCGCGAGGCGGCCGACATCCCGGTGGGGCGACTGGTGCTCGGCCCCGACGCGGGACTCGGGGACGTGCTCCTGCTGGCTGCGGTGCTGCGCGGCCGGACGATCGCGCCGGGCATCGAGCTGGTCGTGATCCCCGGCAGCCGGCAGATCCGCGAGCGCGCGGCCGTCTGCGGCGCGCTGGCGGAGCTGGTGGCCGCCGGAGCGCGGCTGGTCGACTCGGAGGTCCGTCTCGCCCCCGCCCCGCCCGCCGGTGCGGCGCTCCTGTGCGGGGCGTCGTCGGGTGCGGCCGGCCGCGCCCGGGCGGTCTTCCGCGCCGGCCCGGCCACCGTCGCGGCCGCCGCACTCGCCGGCCGCATCGCCGATCCGCGCGAGCTGCCGCTGGTACCGCCCGCCGCCGAGGGAGTCGGCCGCAGCGAGGGGAACGATGCGCTGCTGGTAAAGCCCGCCGCTGCCCCGGACGCCGTCGAGGTGTCGCGCGGCGCCGGCGTGCGTCCGCTGCCGGCGCTGCCGCCGATGGTCGCCACACTGCGCGGCGTGGTCCTCCTGCGGCTGGGTGATCGGTGGGCCACCGACGTGGCACTCCCCTGCGGGCCCAAGGTCCGGCGCCACCACGCCGACTTCGGGGCCCTGGCCGGCCACCTCTACGCCGGCGTCGATCGGGACTTCGCGGCGCGCGCGCGCACACACGGCGGCGGGTTCCTGGTCGCCGGCGCCGACTACGGGATCGGGCCGCGCGTCCCGCACGCGGCGCTGGCGCTGGTCCAACTCGGTGTACGCGCGATCCTCGCGCGATCGTTCGTCCCCGACCACCGGGCCGAGCTGGTCCGTCACGGCGTGCTGGCGCTGCGCTTCGCGGGCGGCACGGACGCCGACGGGCCGCGGCAGGGCGACGAGCTGGAGATCCCCGGCCTGCCCGAGGTCCTCGAGCCGAACCGGCCGCTCGCGGTGCGCGATCTGACCCGCGGCGCGCAGTTTACCCTCCATCACGACCTGACCCTCCGCGAGATCGAGATGGTGCGGGCGGGCGGGCTCCTGGGCGTCCTCGCGACGGCCGGAGCCAGCGCGTGAATCCAACCCCCACGCGGGACCCATGCTGATCGATCTCGCGCGCATCCACGCCATCGCCGGCAAGGGCGGCGACGGCTGCGTGAGCTTCCGGCGGGAGAAGTACGTGCCCAAGGGCGGGCCCGACGGGGGGGACGGCGGCCGTGGCGGGAGCGTGCTGCTGGAAGTGGACGTGCATATCCGCACGCTGCTTGACTGCCGCGAACAGCCTCGGTACCGTGCCGGCTCGGGCCGCCCCGGGTCCGGCAACAACCGCACCGGGAAGGATGGCGAAGACCTCGTGATCAAGGTTCCCCCCGGCACCGTGGTGAAGGACGCCGAGAGTGGCGGCACCCTAGCCGACCTGGTCAGCCCCGGCACGCGCTGGGAAGCCGCGCGTGGCGGCCGCGGCGGCCGCGGCAACGCCCGCTTCGCCACCCCCACCCACCAGGCCCCGCGTCGCGCCGATCCGGGTGAGCCCGGCGAGGGGCGCTGGCTCGAGCTCGAGCTCAAGCTGATCGCCGATGTCGGACTGGTGGGGCTGCCGAACGCCGGCAAGTCGACGCTGCTCTCGCGCATCAGCCGCGCGCGTCCGCGCATCGCCGACTACCCGTTCACGACCCTCGAACCCGGGCTGGGAATCGTGGCGCTCGACCCGGAGCGGCAGTTCGTCGTCGCCGATCTCCCGGGCCTGATCGAGGGCGCTCACCAGGGCAAGGGCCTGGGACTCGAGTTTCTCCGCCACGTCGAGCGCACGCGGGTGCTGGTGTTCCTGCTGGACGTGACGCGCCCGTCCCCGGTCGACGACCTGCGGCTGCTGGAGAACGAGCTGGCCCGCCACAGCGCCGCGCTGGCGGAGAAGCCCTGCATGGTGTCCCTCAGCAAGGCGGATCTGCTGCCGCCGACGGCGCACGCGGACGCCGCCGCGCAAGCGGGAGTACCGCAGGCCCTGCTGATCAGCGCGCACTCCGGCGAGGGCATGGAGGTGTGGCTGGCGCGGGTGTGGCAGCTGCTCGCGCCGGCCTTGACATCCGAGGATCGCGGCCATGAGTGACGACAAGTTCTCCCAGGGCAAGCCGTTCGACGCGCTCAACCCCCGCGGTCTCATCGGCAAGCGGGAGTACGTGCGCAGCCTGGAGCAGCGGCGGGACGACGAGGCCCTCTCGCTGCTGGTCGAATGCCTGTGCGACGAATCGTGGTACCTGCGGGACCAGGCCGAGGAGGCGCTCGCCCGCATCGGTCCGAGTGTGGCCCCGGTGCTGCTGCCGCTGCTCGAGCAGGGGCTGTGGTTCACCCGTACCAGCGCCGCGCGCGTGCTCGGTCGCTTCGGGCACCGTCCTGCCGTGCCCGGGCTCATGCGCCTGGCGGATGACGCCAACGAGACCGTGGCCGACGCGGCCCGTGATGCGCTGGTCGCCATCGGTCGCGGCGGCGGATCCATCAGCCTCGCGCAGGCGCTCCACGGGCTGCCGCCCGACCTGCGACGTCGCCGGTTCGACGAGATCGCCGCGCGCGACCGCCATCTCGGCGAGCGCGTCGAGCGCATGATGCGCAACGACGAGCTGATGACGGCCGAGGGGGGCGAGGCCCTGAGCGACGAGAGCGCCGTCGTGCGCGCCAGCGAAGAAGGGCTCGAGTGGGAAGTCCTCACCGGGCCCCCGGCCAGCGCCCCCCGCCCCGAAGAGACGGGCAGCGGGCGTGCCGACGTCTCCTCGACCTGATGTGCCGGCGCCGATCGGCGCGCGCGCACTCTCCGACGGCGAGCCCGGCTATCCCCCGGGGCTGCGTGATCTCGGCGATGCGCCGCGGGCCGTGTTCGTCCGCGGGGGCCGGCTCCCCGCGTGCGAGCACGCGATCGCGATCGTCGGCTCGCGCGCCGCATCGCGCTACGGTCTCGAGCGGGCGCGGCGGCTCGCGGGCGACCTCGCCCGGCTCGGCTACACGGTGGTGAGCGGCCTCGCGCGCGGGATCGATGCCGCCGCCCATCGCGGCGCGCTGGACTCCGGCGGGCGCACGGTCGCCGTCATCCCCTCCGGGCTCGACGCCATCACGCCCCGCCATCACCTCGAGCTCGCCAGCGAGATCGCCGCCCGCGGCGTCCTGCTCACCGAATGGGAAAGTGGCGATCCGCGCGGCAGGGGAGTCTTCGTCCGGCGCAACCGCCTGATCGCGGCCCTGGCCGCGGCGACCGTCGTCGTCGAGGCGGCGGAGCGCAGCGGCGCCCTCACCACCGCGGCGTTCGCGCGGCGGCTGGGGCGCCCGGTGCTGGCGGTGCCGGGCGACGTCGACCGCGAGACCGCGCGCGGCTGCCACGCCTTGATCAAGGGCGGTGCGAGGCTCTGCGAGAGCGCCGGAGACGTGCTGGAGGCGATCGGCGCGTCCCGGCCGGCGGGCGTGAGCCAGGGAGCGCGCCCCGCCGCCTGCGCGTCGGAGCCATCCGCCGGGGAGGGGACGCCGGAGTCCCGACTCCTCGCCGTGCTGACGCGGGACCCGCTCACCGTCGACGCGCTCGCGCACGCCGCCGGGCTCTCGGTCCCGCAGACCCTCACCGCGCTGCTCGCCCTGCAGTGGGCGGGTGCTGTCCTCATGCTGCCCGGGCAGCGCTGGGCGCGGGCGTCGTCATGAGCGTCACCGACGCGTTCGAGGCGTTGCTGGTGCGCGGGCTGCGCGCGGGCATCGCCACCCTGCCGCGTCCGGCCGCGCTGCGCGTGGGCGCCGCACTCGGCGACGGGGTCCGCCTGGCCGGCATCCGTCGCGCGGTCGCACGGGACAACCTGGCGCTCGCGTTCCCGGATCTGTCGCACGCCGCGCGGGGCCGCATCCTCGTCGAGCACTACCGGGATCTCGGCCGGATCGTGTGCGAGTACGCGCGGGCCCCGGCGCTGGTGCACGCGCCTCCGGGCGAGGTCATCGCCGCGGCCCGCGGGCTCGAACATCTAGACACCGTGCAGCGCGAAGGCCGCGGAGCGATCCTCCTCACCGGCCACTATGGGCACTTCGGCCTGCTCGGGGCGTGGCTCGGCCGCCTCAATCCGGTCGACTTCGCCGGAAAGCCGCTGGCCAATCCCCACGTCGAGGCGATACTCGCCCGCATCGCCGAGCAGGGCGGCGTCGGTCGCATCCGTTTCGATCTGGGCGCGCGACGCGTGTTCACCGCGCTGCGCCAGAACCGCTGGGTCGTCCTGATCGCCGACCAGGACGCGGGACGTCACGGCGTGTTCGTGCCGTTCATGGGACGACCGAGCAGCACCTGGGCCGGGCCGGCCCAGATCTCGCTCCGGACCGGGTCCCCCATCGTGATGAGCTTCATCACCAGGCGCGAAGACGGCCGGCACGAGGTCGACGTGCTGCCGCCACTCACGCTGCCCGACCCCGGCGCCCCGGACGCCGCGCGGGCGCTGACGGCGCTCCATGCCGCGATCCTCGAGCGCTGGGTGCGGAAGCATCCGCCGATGTGGTTCTGGATGCACCGGCGGTGGAAGAGCGCGCCGCCGGCAGCCCGGGCGGAACCGGCGGGCGAAGCGCCCGGAGAGAGGATGACGCCGGCGGAACCGGGCCTCGGGATGAGAGCCTGATGCATCGGTTCCCGATCCGCGTGCGCTACGGCGACACCGACCCGATGGGCTTCGCCTACTACGCCCACTATCTGCGCTGGTTCGAGATCGGGCGGGCCGAGATGCTGCGCGCGCTGGGGACGAGCTACCGCGCGGTGGAGGAGGCCGGCACGTCGCTGCCGGTGGTGGAGGCGCACTGCCGCTATCTCAGGCCCGCGCGCTACGACGACCTGATCACGATCGAGACCGGCGTCCTCGAGCTCCACCGCGCCTCGGTGCGGTTCGCCTACCGCGTGGTGCGCGAGGCCGGCGGCGAGCTGCTCGCGCTCGGGCACACCGACCACTGCTTCCTCGACCGGGACGGGAGGCCCGGCCGGCCGTCGGCGGAGCTGGCGGAGCGGCTGCGCCGGGCGCCGAAGGCGCCGGAAGGATGGCCCGGGCGCTGAGTCCCGGGGCCTAGCGCGCCCCGATCTGCGCGGGCGCCGGGCTCCCCGCGTACCCCCGCCAGTCGAAGTCGGGGAACAGCGAGTCGCGCCGCTCGCAGTCGGCGAGGAAGTTCTCGTCGGCCTCGGAGAGCGAGCCGCCCTGCGCGCGCCGCTCGGCCAGGGTCGCGAGGCGCTCGAAGGCCTCGGCGTGCTCGGTCACCCGGAGCTCGGCGTAGTCCCGCGCCGAGAATGTCGTGATCAGGAACTGCCAGTCCGAGGACTCGAGCAGCAAGAGCTCGCGCCCCGCCTGGTTGAGCAGTCGCTCCAACAGCGGCTCCGCCCTCCCGGAGGACTCGCGCGCCGCGGCGGTCGTCGCCAGCGACTCGAAGCGACCCTCGGCGCCGTGCACCAGCGGCCACGTCCAGCGCGTGGCGTCGTTGAGCCACACCTGGTGACCGCCGCCGTCCCCCCACGAGCCCTCCGGGAGCGCCACCATCTCCTGCGGCGGCTGGCGCTCCAGCATCTCGCCGGCCGGGATGGCCGACACGCCGCCCGCCTTCGCGCACAGGTCGAGCACCTCGCCGACGAAACGGGGACCCTCGAACCACCAGTGTCCGAACAGCTCGGTGTCGAACATGGCGCAGACGATCGGCGGGGTGCCCTGGCGATGGCTGGCATCCCGCAGCGTCCGCTCGAGCAGGGTGAAGAAGTGCGCGGCGTGCTCGGGCACCCGGGCCTCGGCCGCTTCGGGCCGGTAGACCTGCTTGTGCGCCAGGTCGGCCTGCGGGTGGGTGACGCTCCAGTACCGGTGTCCGCCGGGGAAGCGCTTCTTGTGGAAGTCGAGATAGGCGCCGTCGCCGGGGTAGCCGTGCTGGCCGCTCCAGACCTGCATCGCCGTGACGGGATCGCGGCCGAAGCAGGCGACTTGGCCCGCGGACCCCACCCGGTAGGGGCGGTAGGGCAGCTGACCGGGCCGGGTACTTTCGCCGGCGCCGTCGCGGACGATGTGGTGGAGCGCCTCGAAGCGGTCGGCGTAGACGCCCAGCGGCTTCCCGCCCGAGAGCAGATGCGTGTCGACGAAGAAGTAGCGAAGTCCGCGCGCGCTCAACAGCTCCTCGACGCCGCGGCGCTCGCTGGCGGGAGCGGATGAGCCCTCGGGCGCCCGCCACGGGCCGGCGGGGCGGTAGGCGCACTCGGGCAGCCACACCCCCCGCGGCGCGCGCCCGAAGTGCCGGCGGTGCGCGGTGACCGCGGTGCGCAGCTGTCCCGCCGCCGCGGCGTCGCTGGAGAGCAGTGGCAGGTAGCCGTGGGTGGCGCCACAGGTGATGATCTCGATCGCGCCGCGCTCCTCGAGGCGGCGGAATCGCGCGACCAGGTTCGGTCCGTGCGGGCCCATGAACTCCTCGAGGCTGGCGCGGTAGAACCGCTCCCAGCGCGCGGCGAGTGCGGCCAGCGCCGGCTCGCCCGAGCGTGTGAACCAGGCCCGGTCCTCGGCGGCCGCGGCGATCTTCTGCTCCAGGTAGGCGACGAACTGGCGCTGGAAATCCGCATGCGCCAGCTGTTCGCACAGGACCGGGGTGAGGCCCAGCGTCACGCCCAGCGAACGGCCGTCCTCGGTGCGCTCGTGCAGCACCCGCCACAGCGGCAGGTAGGTCTCGGCGGCCGCCTCGTTCAGCCAGTCGACACCGTGCGGCCAGCGTCCGTGATGGAGCACCCAGGGGAGGTGCGAGTGGAGCACGAAGGTGAACGAGCCGGCCGACATGATCCCTCTAGGCCTTGAAGCCCAGCTCCTTCCCACGCGCGTCGCCCGGCAGCTTGATGGGGCCGAACTGGTTCTCGTAGTTCTTGAGATTCTGGTCGAGCGCCATCAGCAGGGACTTGGCGTGCTGCGGCGTGACGATGACGCGGGCGTAGACCTTGGCCTTCGGCAGCCCCGGCAGGGCGCGCGCGAAGTCGAGGATGACCTCGGAGGCCGAGTGGGCGATGAACACCAGGTTGGAGTAGATGCCCTCGGCTTCGGCCTGCCCAAGATCCACTTCGATCGACTGTTGGGGTTTTTCCACGACGGGCTCCTGTTCGCACCCAATCCGGGCGGTCGGCGAGGCACCGGCCAGGCGTTCCGACGGTGGTGAGGGGACCAGGCAGCGTATGGGGGACACGGCCTAGGGTCAAGTCCAAATGGGATTTAGGCCGCTCGCCCGGCTCACGGCGTGGCCCGCGTCCCACTCGCCGCCCCCATCCCCATGCGTGGCATATCGCTTGCCCTTTGATCAGCTCTGACCCACCACGCTGCTCACCCGGGGAATCCCCCTCATCTTATGGACCCCCTCGCGCCCGACCCGGTGCCCGGCAGCGCCGCCGCGTCCGAACCCGGCGACGGGGACGGTGGGCCGCCGGCCCGCGCGCCCCGCGATGCCGCT
>JBBTLZ010000071.1:0-2571 GCA_038068435.1 Candidatus Eiseniibacteriota bacterium
ATCAAGCCCGAGCGCATCATCGAGGAGCTGCTGAAGAGCGTGCCGTCGGAGTAGCCGGCGGGTGCCCCCGCCGCTGAAACCGGAGGAACTCCCGCCCATGGCCGCCACCGCCGCCATCCCCACCCGGCCGGACGTCGAGCTCAAGCGCCAGATCGGCCTCTATGCGGCCACCGCCATCACGGTGGGCAACATCATCGGCTCGGGGATCTTCCGCTCGCCCCACTCGGTCGCGCAGGAGATCCACACCGTCGCGTTGGTGCTGCTGGTCTGGGTGATCGGCGGCGTCATGTCGCTGTGCGGCTCGCTGGTGCTGGCCGAGCTCGCGGTCGCGCAGCCGAAGACCGGCGGGCTCTACGTGTTCATTCGCGAGGGCTTCGGCAACGGCTGGGCCTTCATGTTCGGCTGGGCGAATCTCTGGGTGATCAAGCCTACCGTCATCGCTTCCATCACCAGCGTCTTCGCCCTTTACCTCTGCCAGGTGCTGGGGCTCGGGACGGGCGCCGAGCTGCCGGTCGGGATGGGCGCCATCCTGCTGCTCACCTACATCAATATCCTCGGCGTGAAGGAGGGCGCGCGCACCCAGTCGCTGTTCACCACGCTCAAGGTGATCGGCATCCTCGGGCTGTGCGTGGCGGCGTTCGCCCTGCCCCACGGGGGCGCCCCGGCCGACCAAGTGGCGCCGGCGGCGGGTGCGGCGAAGCCGCTCTTCCTCGCGCTGGTGGTGGCGATGATCCCGGTGCTGTTCGCCTACGACGGTTGGACGGACTCCACCTATGTGGCGGGTGAGATCGTGCAGCCCAAGCGGACCCTGCCGATCGCGATCGTCTGGGGCACGGTGCTGGTCATCGCGATCTACGTGGTCACCAACCTCGCCTACTTCCATGTGCTGTCACCGGACGAGGTTGCGACCTACAAGGCGGTGGGCTCCGAGACCGTGCGGCGCATCGCCGGGCTGGGCGATTGGGGCGGCCGCGCGCTGGCGGTGCTGGTGGCGGTGTCGACGTTCGGCACCACCAACGGCGCCATCCTCACCGGGCCGCGCGTGACGCTGGCGATGGCCTCGGACGGGCTGCTGTGGCGGCGGCTCGCGCACCTCAACCCGCGCAGCGCCTCGCCCGACCGCGCCCTGTGGGTGCAGGCCGTTCTCTCGTGCCTGTGGCTCGCGTTCTCGGGCGGGTTCGAGGACGTCTCCGGCTGGTTCGTCACCACCTCGTGGCTGTTCTACGGGCTCACGACCGCCGCGCTCTTCATCCAGCGGCGGCGCGAGCGCGAGATGGGGACGAGGCTCTCCGAGTACCGGACGCCGCTCTGGCCGCTCCCGGCATGGATTTTCATCCTCGCCACGGCCGGCATCATCGTCAGCGACCTGACCTCCTCCGGCTGGCGCGCCGCCGCCGGCGTGGGCATGGCCGCGCTCGGCTTCCCGGTCTACGCGCTCTGGAAGGGGCGCCGCGCCCGGCCCGCCTAGGACGTCGACGATGAATCCCGAGGACATCGATCAGTACGTCAAGCCCGAGGTCTACGACCTCTACTACTCCTGGCTCACCGACGACATCCCTTTCTACGTCGCGCGCGCGCAGGAGTCCCGCGGCCCGGTGCTCGAAGCCGGCTGCGGCACCGGGCGCATCCTGCTCCCAATTCTGCAATCGGGCGTGGACATCGACGGCTTCGACATCCACCCCGGGATGATCGAGGTGCTGAGGAAGAAGGCGGCCTCCCTGGGACTCAAGCCGCGGGTCTCGGTGGCCGACATGCGCGACTTCACCATGCCGCGCCGCTACGGGCTCATCACCATCCCATTCCGTGCCTTCATGCACGTGCACACCACCGACGATCAGATCGCGGCACTCCGCTGCCTGCACGAGCACCTGGAGGGCGGCGGGGCGCTGGTCTTCAACGTCTTCTACCCCTCGTTCGAGAAGATGGTGGCGCCCGACGGCGAGCAGACCCTCGAGCGGGAGTTCCCGCACCCCGAGACCGGACTCACCGTCGCCATGTACACCACCCGACGCACCGACCGCGTGAACCAGATCCTCGAGGTCGAGCGCGACGTCGTGGAGTCGGACGCGCGCGGCTACGCCACCATCACCCACCGCGACCGCTTCCGGCTGCGGTGGACGTGGAAAGCCGAGATGGAGCTGCTCCTGCGCGCCGCCGGGTTCCCGCGCTGGGAGGTGCGGGGCGGATTCGACGGGCGGCCGCTCGAGAAGGACACCGACGAGATGGTGTGGACCGCATGGAAGGACTGAACCGATGAGCGGCTCCCTGCCCCGCGCCAGCAGCGGCGCTCAGCCCGATCGGGGGATCGCCCGCGGCTCCCGCGAAGGCCGCGCGTTCCTCGACCCGGCGGTGGTGGCGCGGCTCTCGCACCTCGACGTGCGCGCGCGCTTCGTGGTGGAGGGCTTCATCGCCGGCATGCACCGCAGCCCGTTCCACGGCTTCAGCGTCGAGTTCGCCGAACACCGCCCCTACATGCCGGGCGATCCGCTCAAGAACCTGGACTGGAAGGTGTGGGGGCGCAGCGACCGGCTGCTCATCAAGCAGTACACCGAGGAGACCAACCTCCGCTGC
>JBBTLZ010000072.1:0-7368 GCA_038068435.1 Candidatus Eiseniibacteriota bacterium
CGCCGCCAGCCGTCCTCGCCCGCGTACTTCTCGCGCACCGGCAGCCGGAACTCGGCGAGCCGCCGCAGCACCGCTTCCAGCGAGTGCTCGACGCCGGCGGCGTCGAAGAACCGGCAGCCGCCCAGGTGCCCGACCATCGCCCGCAGGCTCTCGGCGCGGTCGGGGCCGATGGTGTTCAGGACGAGACAGGTCTTCTCGCGCACCGCGGCGGGCGCGAACCCCGCGAAGTCGATGCCGCCGCCGCGGTTGTTGCCGCCGTTGTAAGAGAGGCACGCGGCCTCCCAGACGGCGTGCACGGTGACCGGCTCGGAGACCGCGAGCGAGCCGACGCGGCAGGAATCGTGCTCGGACTCGACCCTCGGCTGGTCGTCGCGCCGCGGGTGCCGCGGCATCTCCAGCAGATCGGTGCGCCCCCGCAGCTGGCGGATGTCGTGGATCATCCGCTCGGGCAGCGCCTCGTTCCCGTCGGCGTCGAGCGCCCCGCTCTCGCGGTTGAGCGCGTCGATGAGCACCGCGAGCTTGACCATGTTGAGCACCGTCCAGTTACGGAACCGCTGCCGCATCAGGCGCCGGTCGTTCTGCAGGGTCAGCTCGGGCTTGGTGGTGATGCCACCGCGCGGGCAGTCGAGGTGGCAGTTGCCGCACTGGTTGCAACCGAACGCCACCGCCTTGCCGATGCTCGCCTCGACCAGGCCGTCGGCGCCCGCGATCAGCACCTTCAGCATGTCGAGCTCGCCGCGCAGCCCGCCCGAGGCGAACAGCCGCGTGCCGCCGCCGGCGCCGAACGGGGCACCATTCAGGTCACGGATGGGCTTGAGCGTGCCCGAGCGGTCGAGGTCCACCTTCTCGTTCACCAGCGCGTGGTGGGTGTGGAGGATGGTGCGGAAGATGTCGGGCCAGCCCACGTGCGAGGAATCGGCGTGGTAGTTGCCCGAGCCGCCCAGCCCCGAGTCCACCAGCAGGTAGTCGACGACGAAGTTGGACCACATCCCCGCCGCCACGTACTTGGTGTAGTTGGAGCCGGTGATCTTGATACCGCAGTGGTTGTGGTAGAGCAGCCACAGCCACACCTCGGCCGGCATGTCCTCGATCGAATAGATGTCGTGCTTGGGGTCGGGCGAGAGCGCGTCGGTGCCGACCGGGATGTTGCGGGCACGGCTCACGGTCGAGGTGACCTTGGCGCCCGAGAGCCGCCCGCCCTTGCCCGGCTTGGCGCCCTGGTTGATCTTGATCTCGACGTCACGGACGCGCCGGAGGTCGGCGGCGTGGATGCCGAAGTGGCCGCTCGCCGCCTGCATGCTCTCCCACTTCCAGTCCTCGTCGCTGGCGAGCCGGATCGGCCCGCCCTCTCCCGAGGAGGTCATCGCCAGTCCCGCGTTGCCCTCGATGCGGGCGGTGAGGAAGTCCTCGGAGGCGGCGCCCAGCGAGATGCTGGCGTGGCCCACCGGCCCGTGCCAGATCGGCTCGCGGAAGCCGAAGCCCGAGAGCACGAGGCCGCCGCGCGGATCGCGGCGCAGCGTGACCGCGCCGTCGGCCGAGGCGCGCGCCACGGATAGCCCATGCCCGCCGTGGCCGCGCGCCAGCAGCTCGGCCCGCTTCGAGCCGCACTGGCCGTCGCCGACGACGAGCCACAGCGACGCATCACCCGCGAGCGTGCCCTCGAGCGCGTGCCCGGCCGGGAGCCGCACCTCGAAGCCGCCGCGCGCGTCGGCGGTGAACGACACCAGCGCCGGGCCGCCCGGGACCGCGTGCAGGGCCACCTCGGATCCCGCAGCGACCGCGCCCGGTCGCATGAACCCGCGCGGCACCGCCAGCGAGACGTAATCGAGCAGCCCCGGATCGCGTCGCAGGCGCGCCAGCGACCATTCGAGCGAGGCGCGCGAGAGCCTGACGCCGATCCCGTCCAGCGACAGCGGGCCCATGTCGCCGGCGATGAAGAAGTCGTCCGCCGCCGGCAGCGTGCCGGCCGCCATGCGGTAGATGACCTCGAGGAAATCGGCGTTCAGGTTGCGGTTCGTGTTCTCCAGGTGCCAGCTGGCGTCGTGATGCGCCATCGCGCGCGCCGTGTGCACCAGCGGCAGGTCGGGCTTGAGATGCGCGAGCAGCGCCGACACCTTGAACGTGTCGCGGACACCCGGCGGCACCGGTTCGGCCTCGAGGCGCCGCGCGTTCAGCTCGAGGTTGAGCGCTCCGAACTCGGGCGTGGCGAGCGCATCCACCTCGCGCACCCAGTCCCCGGTCATGGTGATGGCCATGGTGTTGCCGGAGGTCTTCTGGATGTCGTCGATCCCCATGCAGGAGAGGAAGTCGAGGATGCTGTGCTGCCAGCAGGTCAGCGTGTTGAGGGCGAGGCGCCGGAGCTCCGCCGGGTCGCGGCGCTCGAGGGCGGCGAGCGCCGGCGCCAGCGGGGCGCCGTGGTAGACGTCCACCAGCTCGGGCAGCAGCGCCAGGCCGGCGAGATGGGTCATCGCGCCGCCGTTGGCGCCCAGCAGCACCGCCTCGTAGACCGTCGCCGCCGAGGATTGCGTGTCACCGTCGCCGCCCGCCGGGACCAGCTGCACCCGCGCGCGCACCAGCCGCGCCTTGAGGAACGCGTCGATCCTCGGCGTGAGCCGGTAGGATCTCTCCGGCCCCGCGTGGTAGTGGATCATCGCCACGCCCGCGAGCGCCACTGCGCCCTCGAGCGCCTCCCAGAAGCCATCGCCGTAGCGCAGGTACACCGAGAGCAGAAGCCGCGGGTTCACCGCCCGCACGCGTGCCGCGCCCGCCGCGAGCGCCGGGCTCCACTCCAGCTCGGCGACGCGGCTCGCCGCGAGCAGCTCGCGCAGCGCGGCGGCCTCGTCGTCGCCGGCGTCGAGCCGCTCGCAGTGCCGCGGGGCGAGCCGCACGACGATGTTCTTCGCGTGCGTGCGGAACGCCTCGCGGTGGGCGAGATAGCGGTCGGCTTCGATGACGACGAGCGAGCGCGTGTGCAGGTCCGCGTCCGGGTCGGCGGCGGCGATCGCCTCGAGCCACGCGCGCTCCATCCGCCAGCCGTCGCTGTACGGAAGCGGGCCGACGATCATCGGCAGATCGATGCGCACCGCGGTGAGCGGGGTCAGCGACACGCCCTCGCCGGTGCGGAACAGCACCGCCGGCTGCTTGCGCACGATGTCCCAGGCGGTCGAGAACTCCTCGCGCAGCCCGTCGTTGGCCGGGTGGGTGATGGCGGCGTGCGAGAAGTACGAACGCCAGAACCCGTAGTGCCAGGCGGCGCCGAGCGTGAGCGGCTCCTGGCGGAAGCGCTCCTTGAGCACCTTGTCGAGGTCGAACGCGCTGATCTCGAGCTGCGGGATGTCGCGCGAGACACGCGAGTAGCGCGACAGGAACAGCCGTCCGCGCTGGGCACGGCCCAGCTTCCAGAAGTGCGGCTCGTCGATGCCCGCGCGCTGCAGCAGCTGCGAGAGCACGCGCCGCCCGCGCGGCCGGTCCCCCACCCGCGGGCTCTCGGGGTCCACCAGCAGCGTGAGCAGGTCCTCCCACAACGCGAGCCGCTCGCGGAACCGCGCGCCGTCGGCGGCCGCGCCGTCCCCCGGCCCGACCTCGGGGCTCAGCCGCTCGATGCCGATGCTCACGCCTGCCCCAGGCGCTCGAGCTCTTCGAGCGCGATGAACCAGTCCCGCGTCGGCGCCTCCATCACGCGTAACGTCTGTCCTCCGTTCTGGAGATTGGCCGGGCAGATCTCGACGCAGGTGCCGCAGCCGATGCAGCGGCTCTGCTCGGTGGTGATCCAGCGTCGGTCCTCGCCCTCGAACTCCTTGTTCGCCGCGGTCGGACACACCGCCACGCAGGCGCCGCAATGGATACAGGACGCCGCCGGGCCGGCGTCGTTCTCGGCACGCAGCAGGATGAACCGTGCCACGCCCGGCAGCGAGGCCGGCGTGCGCTTGAGGTAGGCGCCGGGACGGATGTCGAGGAACTCGCGCGCGTAGCGGGGCGAGCCTCTGAGCACGCCGAGCAGCGCGGCGTGGCGTTCGTGGTCGCGCGCGCGCACGCGGTTCGCGGCCTCCTGCATCGCTTCGTAGAGCGGCAGGTGCGGGATGCCGGCCTGGCAGACCTCCTCGCAGTTGCCGCAGCGCATGCAGAGGTCGAGCAGCGTGCTGCCGGTGGCCCCGACCACCTCGCCGGCATGCACCGCCTCGCCGATGTGGGTGAGCATCTGCGGCAGCCGGATCCCGGCCTCGTGGAAGATCGGGCACACGGTGTTGCACTCGCCGCAGTTGACGCAGTGGAGCGCCCGCGCCGCGGCCGCCTGAGGTGTGGCGTGCCGCACCGCCGGCGTCGGCCCCGGCGCGCCGGCGCGGAAGGTGGCGCCGACCAGCGCCGGCTCGCCGCGCCCGTACGCCGGGCCACGCAGGCCGGCGAGTGCCGCGCGCGCCGCCCGCACCAGCGCCGACAGCACCCGCGAGGTGCAGGCGATGCGCATGAACGCGATGCCAGGCGCGAACGAAGCGGCGGTGAGCGCGCCGAGCGGGCCGTGCAGGCGGAGACCGAACAGCACGCCGCGGCCGAGCAGTGCTACCGGGTCGAGCGCCTGCTTGACGGCCCTCAGGCGCGTGGCGCCCTGGGCGCCGAACTTGCGCGCGAACCACGCCGACTGCCAGCGGCCCAGCACGTAGGGCCGCCCGTGGTGGCGGGTCATCGCCAGGTCGAGCAGTGCCGGCGCCAGCACCAGGTCGACCGCGAACGCGCCGCTCCGCTGGTCGACCAGATAGGCGGCGATCACCAGTGCGGAGCCGTCGGCGAGATAGTAGACCTCGGCGTCCAGGTCGCGGCCGGCGCCGCGCGCCAGCGCCTCGGCGGCGGGCAGGAAGGCGGGCACCTCGGCGGCGGGCATGACGATCTCCGCGGCGAGCAGCCCCGGCCCCAGCCGCTTGGTCTGCATGGGACGAAAGCGTTCGGCCGCGAAGCGCACGCTCTCCCCGGCCAGCACGCGCGGCCCGCCGGGGCAGAGCGCCACCGCGGCGGCGAACTCACGGGCGGCGGCGAGGTCGAGGAAGTCCACGAACAGGTAGGCGCCGGCGTGCGCGAAGTCCGCGCCGGCGCGGGCACCCAGCGCCTCGGGGCCGACGATGCGGGTCCACGGCAGGTCGGCACCGGACGAGAGCCTTCCCGGCCGCGCGCGCCACTCGCGCGCATCTTCGTCCTCCCACACGCGGCGGATGTGATGGAGATGCGAGTCCGAGAGCAGCTTCACGTTCGCGGGCGCCGGGAATCGGCCGCCGGCCGCGAGGCTCACCCACGCCACCGCCTCGAGGGCCGCCTCGCGCCGCTCGAAGGCGAGCAGGAA
Source organism: Candidatus Eiseniibacteriota bacterium (assembly GCA_038068435.1). Taxonomy (GTDB): domain Bacteria; phylum Eisenbacteria; class RBG-16-71-46; order RBG-16-71-46; family RBG-16-71-46; genus WS-11. The sequence continues at coordinate 5,330 of JBBTLZ010000072.1, forward strand.
CGCGCCGAACTCCGGGCGGGCCTCGACCGCCACCGTGAGCCTCAGCACCATGCCGAGGACGCCTTCGCTGCCGGCGAGATCGGCGAGCGTCATCGGGCGGTAGCCGTGGGCCGCGAACCACCCGTCGCTCTCGCCGGCCGCCACGGTCTTGCGGCGGTGGCCGCCGTCGGGCACGTCGAGCCGTCCGTCGTCGTGGAACCGCACGTGCTCGCCCGCCGGCAGCAGCACGTCCGCCGCCTTCACGCTGTCGAGGGCGCGGCCGTGGCCGTAGGCGTTCATGCCGATGCCGCCGGTCACGAACCAGCCGACCAGCGTGCCGCCCAGGTTCGAGGGATAGACCTTGAGGGCGAGCCCGGCTTGTGCCAGGCGCTGATGGATGGTGCGCAGCCGTGCGCCCGCCCCCACCACCACCACGCCGTCCGCCGCGTCGGGGTCGATCTGATCGAGGCGGGAGAGGTCGAGCGTGAGCCCGCCGTCGTTGGGCACCGCGCCTCCCATCGCGCTCGACGCCGCGCCGCGCAGCGTCACCGGCACCACGTGCTCGCGCGCCCAATGCAGGGCGAGTGCCGCCTCCGCGAGGTTCACCGGCTGGAAGATGACATCGGGGACCGCCCGGGTCAGCCGGCGCGTGAAGAGCTTGCCGAGGTAGACGTTCTGATCACGGTCCGCCTCGCCGCGCAGGAAGGCGTCGGTGATGACGCGTTCGCGCAGCGACGCGGCGGCTCCCCCGTCCTCGCCGGCTGCCGCCTGGAGCGCCTCGAACAGCGACCGCGCGAGGGCGCGGGTGCGCGGCGGCGCGTCGCGCTCGGCGGGCGGGCGGCCCTCGTCGAAGAAGAAGTTGAGGTCGGGGATGGCGGACCGGAGCGCACCGGACCGCTGGTCGGGATGGAGCTCCAGGAATTGGCTCAGCGGCTGCCCGATGATTCTGTCGAAGAAGGACAGGGCGGTCATCCCGGGGGGTGCGAGGAAGGGCGCTAGCGCCTGGCGGACTCACCGGACCGCCGCGTGCGGTGTTTGCGCGCGGCAATCCCGGGACCGGTTCCGGAGTCCTGCGCGCACGAACGCGCGGCACTATAGCAGAGCCCTTCCGGACGGTCACGCCGCCGCCGGCCGGCGGCCGCGCCGCCCGAAGACGAGCGCCGCGGTGCGTGCACCCGGGCCGCCCCCGGTGTCAGCGCGTGAGCAGGATCCCCGTCACCTTGATGAACGAGAGCACGATGCCCGCGGCGGTGAGGCCGAGCAGGGCCAGCGCCAGCAGCTGGACGCCACGGCTCTCGCGCTTCTCGCTGAAGCGCATCGCCTCGGCTGTCACCCATCCGCCCGCGAAGCCGCCCGCGTGCGCCCAGTTGTTGACGCCGCTCATGAAGAAACCCATCGCGAACATCACCGCCGCCCACTGCCAGAGCTGCATGGTCATCATCGACCCGCCGCGCTTGCGCCCGTAGACGATGAGGGCCGCTAGCAGGCCGAAGATGCTCCCCGAGGCGCCGATCGAGGGCGAGCCGGTGAGGCTGTTCGAGACCAGGAACCCCGCGGCACCCGCGAGCGAGAAGATGACGAACGCGCGCGCCGGCCCGTACACCTCGGTCACCGCCGGCCCCAGGTTCCGGATCCACATCACGTTGAAGAAGATGTGGAGGAGGCCGCCGTGCAGGTAGATGGCGGTGAGCACCGTCCACCACCAGCCCTCGCGCCAGGCCACGCCGCCGGTCATGCCGAGCTGATAGAGCGCCCGCTGCCCCGGCGAGAGGATGGAGAAGAGCCCGCTCAGGCGGAAGATCGCCTCGGGCTGGAGCACCAGCGAGGCGATGTAGAGCGCGACGCAGCCCATCACGATGATGCCGATGAGGTCGAGGCGCAGCCCGAACAGGCGCTGGAGCGCCGGCGTCCAGCCGTAGAGCCCCGGCCGCCACGCGCCGCAGAACGGACACTTCTTCTCGCCGACGCCGATCAGCTTCCCGCACTCGGGGCAGATCATCGAGCCCGTGGTCTGACGCATGGCGCGGGAGGATACGGCAGGGGGCGGAGGGACGCGAACG
>JBBTLZ010000073.1:0-6419 GCA_038068435.1 Candidatus Eiseniibacteriota bacterium
CGGCGGTCCCGCAGCGGCGGCACCCAGAGCGGCACCACCTTGAGCCGGTAGTAGAGGTCCTCGCGGAATCCTCCCTCCCGCACCATCCGCTCCAGGTCCTGGTTGGTCGCCGAGATGATCCGCACGTTGACGGTGATGTCCTTGGTGCCGCCGACCCGCTTGAAGGTCTGGCGCTCGAGGACGCGCAGCAGCTTCACCTGCAGCATCGGGCTCATCTCCCCGATCTCGTCCAGGAACAGCGTGCCCCCGTCGGCCAGCTCCATGAGGCCCATCTTCTGGGTGCGGGCGTCGGTGAAGGCGCCCTTCTCGTGGCCGAACAGCTCGCTCTCCAGCAGCTCGCGCGGGATCGCGGCACAGTTGATCTCCACGAACGGCTTGTCGTGCCGGGCGCTCATGCGGTGGATGAGGTTGGCGAAGTACTCCTTGCCGGTGCCGCTCTCGCCCTCGATCAGCACGGTGGTGTTGTCGCCGCGCGAGACCTGCTCGGCGATCGTGTAGGCCTCCTGCATGCTGGGGCTGCAGGAATGCAGGTGATCCTCGTCGGCGAACGCCTGATGGCGCAGCCGGCGCAGCTCGAGCCATAGCCGCTGAGATTCGAGGGCGCGCCCCACCAGCGCCAGCAGCTCCTCGTTCTGGAACGGCTTCTTCACGAACCAGTAGGCGCCGGCGCTCATCGCCTCGACCGCGGTCTCGACCTCGCCGAAGGCGGTCATGAGGATGATCGGGACCTCGGGTTGCAGGCGCTTGATCTCGCGCAGCAACTCGAGGCCGGTGCCGTCCGGGAGCTTCAGATCCAGCAACATGAGATCCGGCATGTCCTGCTCGATCGCCTGCCGCGTCTCGCGCACCGACTCGGCCGTGCGCACGGTGTAGCCGGCGTCCTCGAGCGCCTTGCTCACAAAGTGGCGGATCGAATCCTGATCGTCCACCACCAGGATGTTCGCTTTGCTCATGGGGTCCCTCCGTTGACTTCGAGCGGCAGTTCCACGCTGAAGGTCGTGCCGCGTCCCAATTCACTGTGCACCGCCAGGACGCCGCCGTGGCGCTTGACGATGTCGTGGCAGATGTACAGCCCGAGCCCGGTCCCGCCCTTGCGGGTGGTGAAGAAGGGCTCGAAGACGGTCTTGAGATGGTCGGGGCTGATCCCGCTCCCCCGGTCCTCGACCCGGGCGATCACGCCGCCGCCCGGGCCGAGGTGCCCGGCGCGGCCGGCCGGCGGCAGCGCAGCGAGGCTCACGCGGATGGTGCCGCCCGGCGGCGACGCCTCGGCGGCGTTCTTGACCAGATTGATGAACACCTGCTGCAGCTGGTCGGCGTCGTGCGGCACGGCCGGCGTGAACGGCGCCACCTCGACCGCCACCGCGACGCCGCGCTCGGCGAGGTACGGCTCGAGCGAATGCACCGCCCGTCGCACCGCGTCGTCGAGCAGCGCCACGTGCAGCTGGAACCCGCGCGGGTGGGTGATGTCGAACAGGTCCTGCACGATGCGGTCGAGCCGGCGGATCTCGCTCAGGATGAAATCGAGGTTCTCGCGCTGCGGCCCGTCCGCCAGCGCGCGCGCCAGGTACTGGACCCCCGCGGCGATGCCGGTGAGCGGGTTGCGGATCTCGTGCGCCACGCTCGACGTGAAGCGGCCAAGTGCGGCGAGCCGGTCCTGCCGCCGCGCGTGCTCCTCGGCCCGCCGCAGCGGCGTCAGGTCCACGAAGGTGGCGATCGCCCCGTAGACCGCCCGCCGCTCGTTGCGCAGCAGCGACGTGGTGAGGTTGACCGGGACCGGGGCGCCGTCGCGCGAGCGGAGCAAGGTCTCCTCGCGCAGGCACTCGCGGCCGTGCTCGAGCGTGGCGCGCAGGATGGCCTCGCCGTCCTCGCCGAACAGGGCCCCGAACGGCTGGCCGCGCGCGTCGGCCTCGGAGAACCCCAGCAGCTCCTCGGCGGCGCGGTTGAAGGTGAGGATCTCGCCCTGCATGTTCACGGCGACCAATGCGCTGGCCATGCTGTCCAGCACGTGGAGGCGGAACCGCTCGCTCTTGCGCAGCTCCTGGTAGAGCCGCGCGTTCTCGACCACCGGCGCGACCGAGAGGGCGATCGACTCGAGCAGCGTGACATCGGCGGCGGTCAGCGGCGGCGCGTCCGCCGGGCGCGCCATCCCGATCACCCCGAGGATCGGCATCAGGTCGCAGCCCAGGCAGTGGCGCTGGCGCTCCTCCCGCTCGACGGCCCACCCGTCGGCGGCCCGCCCCGGCGGCGGTGCCACCACGACCGCGTCCCCGAGGACGCAGCGCGCGCCGCACAGCTCGTGGGTCTCGGCCACCGGGGCGGACTGGCTTCGCTGGAGCGGCACGCAGGCCAGGGAGCCGAGGCCGGCCAGCGACTCTTGAAGTGGGTGCCCGTCGGGGAGCTGGGCGACCAGGTGGCGGCGCGGATCGCGCAGGTGGACGGTGCGGTTGAGCCACAGGCTCCGCGTGAGCGCCCCGGCATCGCCCACCAGCGGCAGCTCCAGCCGGTGGCTGTGCTCGCGTCCTTCGTCCCCGTGGGTCCAGGTGCCGGCGAGTGAGGCCTGTTCGCGGTCGATCAGCAGCAGGAAGGCGTCCTCGAACCCGAACGCGCGATGGAGGTAGCGCGTGACCGTGCGGGTGGTCTCGCCGGTGTCGAGCGAGCTCACCATGCCGTTGGCGACCTCGCGCAGCGACACCAGCTGCACGTTGGCCTCGATCAGCCGCCGGTGGCTGCGCTCGAGCTCCTCGACCAGCTCGGCGACGGTGTGCAGCAGCGTCGCCATGTCGTCCGGCTCGACCGCCGTCGGCACCTCGGAGCGCTCCGCGAGGCCACGCACCTCGTCCACCCGGCGTAGCAGCTCGCGCAGGGCCTCACCCTTCTCGATCGTCATGTGCGGGTGCTGCGCGGGCGCCGGGTGGGGCTGGCCGGCACGCCGTGAGGCGGTGGATCGGGCGCGGCGCCGCGTGAGGGCGGGGTGGCGGCGCGCGCGCCGGTGAGGTCGGCTAGCTCTGATCCATGACGTCGCGCACGGTCGCCGCGACGTAGCGGGTCTGCTCCTCCGTCAGTTCGGGGTAGATCGGCAGCGCGAGCGTCTCGCGCGCCGCCGCCTCGGCGTGGGGCATGTCGCCGTCCTGGTGGCCGAGGGTGGCGAAGCACGTCTGCAGGTGGAGCGGCACCGGGTAGTAGACCTCGCTGCCGATGCCACGCTCGCCCAGGCGCTCGCGTACCTGGTCACGCTTCGGCACGCGGATCACGTACTGGTTGTAGATGTGGCGCGCCCGCGGATCGCGATACGGCCGGCCGGCGTGCGAACCCTCGAAGAGCTGGTCGTAGAGGGCGGCGTTGCGCGCCCGCGCCGCGCTCCAGCGGTCGAGGTGCTGGAGCTTGACCCGGAGGATGGCCGCCTGCAGCGCGTCGAGCCGCGAGTTGGTGCCGACCAGCGCATGGTAGTACTTGGGCCTGGCGCCGTGCTCACGCAGCAGGCGCACCCGGTCGGCGAGGGCCGCGTCCTGCGCCGTCACCATGCCACCGTCCCCCGCGGCGCCGAGGTTCTTGGACGGGAAGAACGAGAAGCAGCCGAGATCCCCCACCGAGCCCGCCCGCTTCCCCTCCCACTCGGCGCCGATCGCCTGCGCCGCGTCCTCGATCAGCCACACCTTGTTCTTCTCGCACACCGCCTGGACCGCGGTGAGGTCGCAGCACTGCCCGTAGAGGTGGACGGCGATCACCGCCTTGGTGCTCGGGGTGATGGCGGCCTCGAGCCGGTGTGGGTCGAGGTTGTAGGTGCTGGGGTCGATGTCGACGAACACCGGGGTGGCGCCGGCATTCACGACCACGCCGGCGCTGGCGAAGAACGAGTAGGCGCTGGTGACCACCTCGTCTCCCGGGCCGACGCCGAGTGCCCGCAGCGCGAGCAGCAGCGCGTCGGTGCCCGAGGCGCAGCCCACGGCGTGGGCGCACTGCGAATAGCGCGCGACCTCCTCTTCGAGTCCGCTGACCTCGGGGCCGCCGATGAAGCGCGTGCTGTCGAGGACGCGGTGGACCGCGGCGTCCAGCTCCAGCTTGATGTCGGCGTACTGGGCCCTGAGGTCCAGCAGCGGCACGCTCATCGCCGCCTTGACGGGCATCGCCCCCATGGTCTCGCTCCTCCCCCCTTGGCACCCGTCGCCGGGCCTAGGTATCGCTCCAGCCCTGGTTCTCGAGCAGCTGCTCGACCGGCACCGGCCGCCACGGCCGGGCCGGCGAGCCGAGCACGATGGTGCGCGGCGGCACGTCGTGCGTCACCACCGAGCCCGCGGCCACCAGTCCATCTTCGCCGATCACGATCCCCGGCAGGATGACGGAGCCGGCGCCGATGCGGCCGCCCTTCTTCACCGTGACGCCCTTGAAGTGCTTGAAGCGCTCGGCCGTGCGGCCGACGAAGTTGTCGTTCGAGGTCACCACACCCGGGGCCACGAACACGCGGTCCTCGAGCGTGGAATAGGCGGTGAGGTAGCACTCGCTCTCGAGCTTGCAGTAGCGGCCGACGGTGCAGAAGTTCTCGACCGTCACCCCCCGCCCGACGATGGTGCCGCGGCCGATGGTGACGTTCTCGCGCACGGTGCACAGGTCGGCCATCAACACCTTGCCATCGATCGCGGCGCCCCGGTAGAGCACGACGCCGGTGCCGACGATGCACTGGTCGCCGACCGTGAGCGGCGGCAGTTCCTGCTCCCGGGTGGTCGCCGAGTTGGCGGCGCGCATCGGCAGCTTGCCGAGTGTGGCATGGTCGTCGATGCGCACGTCGTCGCCGATCACGGTGTCCGCGTGGATCACGACCTGGTGCCCGATGCGGCAGCCCGAGCCCGTACGCACCGCAGGGCCGATCACGCACCCCTCCCCCAGCGTCGTGCCGGGGCCCAGGACCGCGCTGGGATGGACGCTGCCGCTCACGGCACCCCCGCCGGCTGCGTGGCCACCGCCACCGGCGTGCCTCCCGCCGCCAGGGACTGCTGGGCGGCGGCCAGCACGCGCACCACCCGCAGACCGTCGGCGCCGTCGGTGAGCGGCGTCCGGTGTTCCCGCACGCACTCGACGAAATGCTGGCACTCGATCCGCAGCGGCTCTTGGAGCGAGATCTTCGGGATGACGATATCGCCGCTGCGCACCGAGAGCGCGTCGCCGTAGGAGACGATCTGGCCGGCCCGGTCGATGCCCTTGTCGTAGATGCGGATCTTCTCGCTCGCTTCCATATCGTCGAACACGACCATCTTCTGGCTGCCGACCACGGTGAACTTGCGCAGCTTGTGCGGGTCGAGCCACGAGACGTGCACGTGGGCCATCTTGCCGCCCGGGAAGCGCAGGTGGAGGAACACGACGTCCTCGACCGCGCCCTGGAGGAACGCCGAGCCGCGCGCGGCCACGTCGAGGGGCTCCATCTCGAGCAGGTGCAGGATGACCGAGAGGTCGTGGGGGGCGAAGCTCCACAACGCGTTCTCGTCGCGGCGCACCTTGCCGAGGTTCACGCGCTGCGAGTAGATGTAGAGCACCTCGCCCAGCTCGCCCTGGCGCACCATCTCCTTGAGGTAGCGCACGCCGGGGTGATGCAGCAGCAGGTGGCCGACCATCAGGATGCGGTCACGCTCGCGGGCGATGCGCACCAGCTCCTCGGCGTGGTCGACGCGGAGGGCGAGCGGCTTCTCGACGTACACGTCCTTGCCCGCCTCGAGCAGGGCGCGGGCGATCGGGTGGTGCTGGACCGCGGAGGCCGCCACCACCACGCCGCGCACCTCCGGGGCCGAGGCGACGTCCTCGATCCGGGAGGTGGTCCGCACGCCGGGATACTGCGCCGCGGTCTTGGCGAGCCGCGCAGGATCGGTGTCACAGAGTGCCACCAGCCGCGCCCCCGGGAGCGCCGCGAAGTTCCGGACCAGGTTGGCGCCCCAGTCCCCGGTGCCCACCACCGCGATGCCGACCGTCTCCGTCACCCGCCTGCCTCCTCCGTCAATGAAGAACCCGGACGCGCCTCCCGCGTCCGGGGCCGCGCAGTCTAGCAGCGCGTTCCGCGGATGGTCAACGCCGCCGGCCTACGCCGCCGCCTCGCGTTGGTTGCATCCGGACTGATTTCGCCCGCGCTGCTTGGCCAGATAGAGCGCGCGGTCCGCGGTCTCGATGAGCGCGCTCGTGGTCTGGCCGTCGGCCGGGAACGCCGACACCCCGATGCTGACCGTGATCTCGCCCGGGCGCGCGAGCGGGAACCGGTGCTCCTCGACCGCGCCGCGCAGCCGCTCGGCCGCGGTCAGCGCTCCGGCGAGATCGGTCTGCGGCAGGATGACGGTGAACTCGTCGCCGCCGTACTTCGCCACGAGGTCCCACGAGCGCACGTGGGTCGCGAACAGCCCGGCCATCTCGCGGAGCAGGAAGCTCCCGCGCAGGTGGCCGTG
>JBBTLZ010000074.1:0-5192 GCA_038068435.1 Candidatus Eiseniibacteriota bacterium
CGCTTGAACCTTAATACCCCCGGGGAGCGCTATGCCAGCCAAAAACTTCCGGTTCTCCCGGTGGGCCTCGAGGTCGGCCAGGTGGGCCGCGTCGATGTCCCAGAGCGCCACCTCGTGGCCGAGCCCGGCGAGGTGCACCGCCAGGGTCGTGCCCCAGGAGCCGGCACCGAGGACCGCCACGGTGCTCATGAGTCCTGACCTCCCTTGAACAAGAAGCGCCGCTCGGTCCCGCGCGCCAGACGCGCCAGGTTCTCGCGGTGGCGGACGATGACCAGCAACGCGAGCAGCGCGCCGAGAGCGAATGACGGACTGCGGACGCCGCCGCGCGCCACGAGGCCCAGGGCGATCGCGAACGCGACCGAACCCAGCACCGATCCGAGCGAGATGTAGCGCGTGAGCGCCACCGTCAGGACGAACACGGCGACGAACACCGCGAAGGCGATCGGGGCAAGCGCGAGAAGTACGCCGACCGTCGTAGCGACCCCCTTGCCTCCCCGGAAGGCGGCGAAGCACGTCCACACGTGTCCGGCCACGGCGGCGACCGCGACCGCCATCATGCACCACTCGCGACCGCCGGGGAACGCCTCGGTGAGCGCGAGCCGGGGCACCAGCGCGACCGGCAGCGCACCCTTGGCGACGTCGAGCACCAGTGTCGGGATCCCGAGCGCCGGCCCGAGCGACCGGTAGACGTTGGTCGCGCCCAGATTGCGCGAGCCCATCGTCCGGACGTCCACCCCCCGGAACCAGCGTCCCAGCCAGAGCCCCCACGGCAGCGAGCCGCTCAGGTATCCGAGTCCGAGGCTCAGCGCGACCGCCAGCGCCATGCGTACCCCCTACTCGCTCTTGCGGTACTTGAAGCGGACCGGGGCGCCGCGGAAGTCGAAGTCCTCGACGAAGCGCAGCTGGAGGTAGCGCCGGTAGTTGTCGTTCAGGTGCGAGGGGGCGTTCACGAACACCGTGAACTCGGGTGGCCGCTGGGCGGTCTGCGTCATGTAGTAGAGGCGGGGCGAGCGGCCGAGCCGGGTGCTCGGCACCTGGCGGCGCCGCTGCACACTCACGAGCCACTGGTTGAGCTCGGAGGTGGACAGCTTGCGCTCGTACTGGCGCACCCGCTCCTTGATGACCGCGGGCAGACGGTGGAGATGGGTGCCCGCCGTGGCCGAGATGGGCAGCGCCGGCAGGTCGGCGAGCGAGGGGTAGCGGCGGGCGCGCTCGGCGGTGAGCGTCTTCCAGGTCCGCTCCCGCTCGCTCACCAGGTCCCACTTGTTGTAAAGCAGCAGCACCGGCCGGCCCGCATCGAGCGCGTGCTGGGCGAGGCGGGCCTCCTGCCGATGGAACCCCTCGGTCGCGTCCACCACCAGGCAGGCGATGTGGGCGCGCTCGAGGGCGTGCAGGGCGCGCACGGTGGCGAAGAACTCCGCCTCGTCGTCGTACTGCGCCTGGCGGCGGATGCCGGCGGTGTCCACCAGCACGAACTCGCCCGCCGGGGTCTTCCACCGCGCGTCGATGGCATCCATCGTCGTGCCGGCGGTCGGCTCGACCACGACCCGCTCCTCCCCCAGCAGCGCGTTGACGATCGACGACTTGCCGACGTTGGGACGGCCGACGATCGCCACCCGGCGCAGCCGTTCATCGTCGTCCTCGGCGACGACCTCCGCCGGGAGGCCGTCGACCAGCGCGTCGAGCAGATCGCCGATGCCGAAGCCGTTCTCCGCCGAGACCGGCCGGGGCGTGCCCAGCCCGAGACGGTGGAACTCGTGCACCAGCGCGTCCCCCGGCTTGTCCACCTTGTTCACCACCAGCAGGCACGGAACGCCGCGGCGCCGCAGGCTGCGGCCGATGGCACCGTCGAGATCGGTCAGCCCGGCGATGCCGTCCACCATGAACAGGACCACGTCGGCCAGCTCGATCGCCAGCTCGGCCTGGCGCCGCACGACCGCGTCCCGCCCTTCGGCCGCCGCCGGCAGGAAGCCGCCGGTATCCACCAGCACGAAGGGATGGCCGGTCCAGTCGGTGCGCGCTGCGTTGCGATCGCGGGTGATTCCCGGGCGGTCGTGCACGACCGCCCGCCGGGTGCCGAGCACGCGGTTGAAGAAGGTCGACTTGCCCACGTTCGGGCGGCCGATGATGGCGACGACGGGAGCGGACATGGCGGAAAGCATCGGCGCGCCGGTCGGAGAGGTCTCCTTGGCCGGCGCGCGTGGCCATGAAGAGGATGGAGCGGGCAACGGGGTTCGAACCCGCGACCTCAAGCTTGGGAAGCTCGCGCTCTACCAACTGAGCTATGCCCGCGTGGGACAGATGACCCCGAAACGCACTGAACCTAGTGCGTGAGTTGCGGCCTGTCAATGGCCACGCGCCTCAGCGGGCCGGCAGGCCCGCCGACCGCAAGGCCACTCGCGCCGCATGCGCGAGGTTCTCCTGCGTTCCGCCGGTCGCGTCCAGCCGCACCGCCTCGAGCTGGTGACGGAACCAGGTCCGCTGCCGCTTGGCGAGCTGCGCGGTCCGCTGGTTGACGCGCGCCTCCGCCCCGGGGCGGTCGAGCCGCCCGGCGATACGCTCCATCGCCTCGTCGTAGCCGATCGCCCGCAGCGCCCGCAGCGCCTCGCCGTGACCGGCGGCGAGCAGCGCGCGCGTCTCCTCAACCAGCCCATGATCGAACATCCAGGTGGTGCGCCGGGCGATGCGTCCGCGCAGCTCGGCCGGCTCCACCACCACCTCGAACACCGTCCAAGCGGGCTCGGGCGCGGGCCGCGGCGTCCGCACATGCCACCAGGAGAGCGGCCTGCCGGTCGCCTCGTAGACCTCGAGCGCCCGGCTGACGCGCTGTCGGTCGCGCGGGGCGAGCCGCGCCGCACTCGCCGGATCCACGGCGGCGAGCCGGGCGTGGAGCGCTTCCGGGCCGCGCGCCGCGGCCTCCGCGCGCAGCCGTTCCCGCACCGCCGGGTCATGCGGCGGCGTCGCGGCGAGCCCCTCGCGCAGGGCCCGCAGGTAGAGCCCGGAGCCGCCCACCAGCAGTGCCGGGCGGCCGCGCGCGCGGATGCCGTCGCACGCCTCTCCCGCCGCGCGCGCGTACCAGCCGGCGCTCGCGTGCTGCCCGAGGTGGAGCGCCGCGAAGAGATGGTGCGGGCGTGCCGCGCGCTCGGCCGGCGTGGGCCGGCCGGTGCCGATCTCGAGCTCGGCGAACACCTGGCGGGAGTCGGCGCACACCACCTCGGCCGCGAACGCGCGGGCGAGCGACTCGGCGAGGGCGGTCTTGCCGGTGGCGGTGGCGCCCACCACGGCGATGGCGTCGGTGCGGGTCATGGGTGAGCGTGCGGACGCGGGCGTGCGCGGCGCGTGACGGTCGCGGCGCCCGAGCGCGACGGCGGCATCCCCCGCCTCAGCTGCGGCCGAAGCGCCGGTGCAGCTCGTCCAACTCCAGGCGCACGAAGGTCGGCCGGCCGTGCGGGTCGCCGTGCGGGCGCGTGGTCGCGAACAGGCGGTCGAGCAGCACGCGCATCTCGTCCTGCGTCAGCGGATCGCCGGCACGTACGGCGGCGTGGCACGCGTAGGAGCGGGCGAGATGCTCGGTCACGTCGTCGTGGGCGCCGCGCCCGCTCTCCTCGGCGACCCCGTCGAGCATGTCCTGGAGCAACGGCCCGGGCCGCTCCTCGCGGAGCCCCGAGGGGACCCCGCGGATGATGACGGTCGGGGGCCCAAGCGGCGCCAGGTCCCATCCCAGCTGCTGCAGCGAGGGACCCAGCTCGAGCAGCAGGTCGAACTGGTCGCGCGAGAGGTCCACCAGCGCCGGGAACAGGAGCTGCTGCGAGGCGCCGCGCTGCCCCTCGAGGCGCGCGCGCGCCTCTTCGTAGAGGACGCGCTCGTGCGCGGCGTGCTGGTCGACGATGACGAGCCCGCCGCGCACCGGCGCCAGGATGTAGGTGGCGTGGAGCTGCCACAGCTCGGGCTCCGATTCACCGCCGGGCGCCCGCGCCTGGGCAGGCTCGGCCATCGTCGGCGCGCCCTCGCGCGCGGCGGCGGGGGGCGCCGGGTCGAACCCCAGGTAGGTCTGGTCGGGAGGTCCCTCAGAGACGCGCTCCGCCCAGCGCGGCTCGGCGCCGCCGCCCTGGATCACCGTGAACGGCGGATGGAGCGGCGCCAGCTGCTGCGCGCAGGCGCCGGCGACCAGGCCGAACACCGTGTCCTCGTCGGCGAACCGCACCTCACGCTTGGTCGGGTGGACGTTCACATCCAGGCGACCGGGCGGGACGCTGAGCCACAGCGCGGCGGCGGGGAAACGTCCCGAGGGGAGCAGGTTCCCGTACGCCTGGCGCAGGGCCTGGGCGAGCACCGGGCTCTGGATCCAGCGCCGGTTGACCAGGTACTGCTGGCCGTCGCGCGTGGCGCGCGCGTGCTCCGGGAGTCCCAGTAGCGCGTGCAGTCGTACCCCGTCGCGCTCGGCGTCGACCTCGAGCCGCTGCTCGGCATGGCGCGGGCCCCACAGGGCGCCGGCGCGCTCGCGGACTGAGCCCGCGGGCGGCCACTCGAACCGCTCCCGGCCGTCCACGACCAGCCGGAATGCGACCTCGCGGAACGCGAGGCCGTAGGTCTCGAGCATGCGCAGGGCCGCGCGCAGCTCGCCGGTCGGGGACTTGAGGAATTTTCGGCGGGCGGGCGTGTTGAAGAACAGGTCGCGCACCTCGACCGTCGTGCCGCGCGCCCGCGGGGCACGGCCGCGCCCGACGACGTCGCCTCCCTCGACGGCGACGAACGCCGCGCTCTCATCGAGGCCGGCGCGGCTGGTGATCCGCAGCCGACTGACGGCCGCGACGCTGGGCAACGCTTCGCCGCGGAAGCCGAGCGAGTCGAGCCGGTCGAGGTCGTCCAGCGATCCGATCTTGCTGGTCGCGTGTCGCTCGAGCGCCAGCTCGAGCTCGTCGGCGGCGATGCCGGTCCCGTCGTCGGCGACCAGGAAGGCATGGTCGAGCGAGCCCTCGACCTGCACCTCCACCCGGCGGGCGCCGGCGTCGAGGGCGTTCTCGAGCACCTCCTTCAGCGCGGAAAGGGGGCGCTCGATGACCTCGCCGGCGGCGATCCGCGACGCGGTCTCGGGCGCGAGACGCCGGATCGAGCGCACCAACGGAGCGGGCATGGAGACGGCAGCATTACACGACGCCGCACAGGGGGGTCAAGGAACGGGGCGGCGCGAC
>JBBTLZ010000075.1:0-1364 GCA_038068435.1 Candidatus Eiseniibacteriota bacterium
GGCGGAGCAGCGCGCGGCGGCCGAGCGGCGCGCGGTCGAGCTGCGCGAGGCGGCGACGCGGGCCGAGCTGCGGGCGCTGCACGCCCAGGTGCAGCCGCACTTCCTGTTCAACGCGCTGAACGCGCTCTCGTATCTCATCGAGACCGACCCGCGCGCGGCGCAGCGCTTCACCGAGCGGCTGGCCGACATGCTGCGCTACACCGTCGAGGCGGGCGGCCGCGCCGCGGCGCTGCTGGCGGACGAGATCGCCTTCGTCGAGGACTACCTCGGCGTGGCGCGGGAGCGCTACGAGGGCGACCTCGCGTTCGCCTACCGCGGCCCGCGCGACCTGCTGTCGGCGACCGTGCCGCCGCTGCTGCTCCAGCCGCTGGTGGAGAACAGCCTCAAGCACGGGCTGGCACCCGGCGCCAGGGGGCTGAGCCTGGCGCTCGAGGCACAGCGCGAGGACGGCTGGCTGACGCTCACCTTCCTGGACGACGGCACCGCGAGCGGCAACGGCTCGCGCGGCCTGGGCGTGGGGCTCGAGAACCTGGAGCAGCGCGTGCGTCGCTTCGCCGGCCAGGAGGCGAGCATGACCGCCGGCCCGCGTGCCGGCGGCGGGTTCTCGGTGACGCTGCGCTGGCGCGAGACCAGTGAGGAGAAACGATGAGCCCGACACGCCATCACGCCGCCGACGGCCGCCCGCCCGAGCCGCCCGAGCCGCCCGCCCGCCGCCCGCTGCGGGCGGTGATCGCCGACGACGAGCCGCGGGCGCGCCAGTTCCTCGCGCGCCTGCTGAGCGAGCAGTCCGAGATCGACGTGGTGGGCGAGGCCAAGGGCGGCGCCGAGACGCTGGCGCTGGTCGCGCGCCTCTCACCCGATGTCGTGTTCCTCGACATCCAGATGCCCGACCTCTCGGGGCTGGAGGTGGCGCGGCACCTGACGGGCCCGGAGGCCCCCGTCGTGGTGTTCGTCACCGCCTACGACCAGCACGCGGTTGAGGCGTTCGAGGTCGCGGCCTTGGACTACCTGCTCAAGCCCATCCGCCGCGAGCGCCTCGCCGAGGCGGTGCGCCGGGTGGCGCACGAGGTGCGCTCGGGCCGCCGCGCCGCCGGGCAGGAGGCGGCGGTGCGCTCGGTGCTGAAGAGCCCCGAGGTGCAGCAGAGCCTGGAGCCGCTGCGCCGGCTGCCGGTGCGGTTCCGGCGCGAGGTCAAGCTGCTCGACCTGGAGCAGGTCGTCCGCATCGTCTCGCGCGACCGCGTGGTGCTCGCCTGCGCCGAGGGCCGCGAGTACCTGGTGGACTACACGCTCCAGGAGCTGGAGGAGCGGCTGCCGCCCGGGCAGTTCGTGCGCGCCCACCGCGCGGCGCTGGTCAACATCGACGC
>JBBTLZ010000076.1:0-26419 GCA_038068435.1 Candidatus Eiseniibacteriota bacterium
GAGCGCGTTGCCGCTCCCGCGTCGCAATCACGCGTTCCCGCACGACGGCGCTCGGCTCGCGGAGCTCGGCCGCGAGCAGCTCCTCCGACGTGAGCGCCGGCACCTCGATCGGCAGGTCCAGCCGATCGAACACCGGGCCAGAAAGGCGGGCGGCGTACTGCTGAAGCTCGGTCGGCGTACGGCGACATCCGCGGCCTCAGCGGAAGGGCGAGGTCCGCGCCGCCGGCCTACGCCGCGCTCGTGACCGCCGCGCGCCGGCCGTGCACCTCGCGGTAGACGCTCTCGATCTGGTCGGTCACCCGCGGCCAGGCGAACTCGAGCGCCCGTGCCCGACCGCGCTGGGCGAGCAGGGCGCGCCGCGCGGGATCCTCGATCAGCGCCACCAGCACCCGCGCCAGCGATGCCGTGTCGCCGGGGGGGAAGGCCTCGGCGTTCTCGCCGGGGTCGATGACCGAGCGGTAGCCGGGGATGTCCGTGGCCACCACCGGCCGGCCGGCGGCCATCGCCTCGAGCAGCACGATGCCGAAGCTCTCGTTGCCCGACGCGGGGGAGACGAAGATGTCGGCGGTCGCATACCAGCGCGGCAGGTCGGCGCCCGGCACGTGGCCGAGGAAGTGGACGTGCTGGCGCAGCGCGGCCGGGATCCGTGCCTCGAACCGGGGGCGCAGGTACGAATCACCGACGATGAGCAGGCGGGCGCGCCCGCGCGTGCGCCCGACCACCTCCGGCATGGCGGCGAGCAGGTACTGGAGGCCCTTGCGCGGGTCGAGACGGCCCACGAACAGCAGGTTGACGCGATTGGGGTCGCGCCAGCGCTCGAACGGCTGGCCGTCGGGATGGAACCGGTTGACGTCGACACCGTTGGGGATTACGTGGTAGTCGCCGGGATAGTAGAGGCGGCTCGACGCCTCGGCCGTCTTCGACACGGCGATGCGCGCGTCGAGCCGCGCCACCGTCCGCGTGAGGTAGCCGTGGAAGGCGTCCTGGAGCACGCTGCGGCCGGAGGTGCTGTGGAAGGTGCCGACCGTCACGCCGCGCGACTCCTGGATGGCGATGAGCGGCAGGGTCGGAGCGTGCGGGTTGTGAACGTGGAGCACGTCGAAGTCGTACGACCTCAGGAGCCGGCGCATCTGCCGCCGGAGGCCGAAGCCCACGGTCAGGTCGACGAACGCGCGGTTGAAGGGGACGAGGACGTTGTAGCCGACGCGCTCGATCCCGGCGGCGCGATCGCTCTGCCGGGCGTCGCGGAAGCGGCTGGTGACGATTGTCACCTCGTGGCCGCGGCGGCGCAGCTCGACGGCGCTGTTGTGCACGTGCTCGGTGACCCCGCCGTAGCGCGGGTAGTAGGACTGGCTGACGATTCCGATCCTCACGCCTCGACCCTCCGCGCGGACCCCGCCGTCTCGGCCGCCGCGGTCGGCGCGGCCTCCCACAGCGGCCGGAAGATGCACCACTGGTCGAGGTGTTCCCGAATGTGCCGCTCTGAGGTGCGCGCCACCGCAGCGATCAGCGACGCCGTGTCGGGGAACGCGGCCGGGTCGAGCGGCGGCTCCATGACGATGCGGAAGCGGCCCGGGCTCAGGCGCTCGCAGTAGCCGCAGATGATCAGCGCGCCGGTGCGCTGGGCGAGCACGCCCGGACCGGAAGGAAAGGACACCTCGCGCCCGAAGAGATCCACGCGCACGCCGTGGCTGAAGATGTCGCCGTCCACCATCAGGGCGACCAGGTCGTTGTGCTCGAGGGCGCGCAGCAGCTTGCGGAAGCCGTCCTCGGGCGCGATGGTGTGGATGGCCAGCTCGCTCCTGGTCTCGCGTACCGCCGGCGTCAGCCAGCGCGCCAGCTGCACGCCGGCCACGGCGTGGAGCGCGTATCCCCAGTGGGCCAGCACCACGGCCCCCAGCTCCCAGTTGCCGACGTGGGTGCAGGTGATGACCACGCCGCGCCCGCGGGCGACCGCCTGCTCCAGGTGCTCGCGCCCCGAGACCTCGATCGCGTGCAGCAGCTCCTCGCGGGTGAGGTGGGGGAGCCGGAAGAACTCGAAGATCATCCGGTTGTAGCTCTGCATCATCGCCCGGGCCACGCGCATGCGTTCGCGCCGGGTCGCGCGCGGCATGATGACCGCGAGGTTGGCGAGCGCGGCATGGCGGCGGGCCGGGAACAGCCGGAAGTGGGCCTCGGTGAGCGCGTCGGCCAGGAGATAACCGACCCGCAGGGGCAGGCCGGCCATGACGGCCGTGAGCCACCCGTAGACGAATCGAGACATGCTGCTGCGCTCCTTGCGAAGGGCCGTGCGGGCGGCCGGAATGTGCTCGCGAACCTACGGCCGCGCCGGAAACGGTGTCAAGGCATCGGGCCGCAGCGGGCAGGGGTCGCACTCGTTGCGGGGCCCCGTCGCTGCGCTCCAGCCCCACTCCTCGGGCAACCCCGGCCCGCTGCGGCCCGATGCCGGGGCTGGGGCTCTGCCACGCTGGCGATTGACCGGCCGCGCGCCCGCGGACTACGATGCGCGCGCTCCCGGCGGCGCGGACCGGGGGCCGGTGTCCGCATCAGGGCGCGGCGCCCAGACCAGGGACGGCCCGGCGGGACCACGCCGCGCGAGCGCCCCGCCCAGCACCAGGAGGTCACGGTCCATGCCCAGCCAGAAACTCGTGCGTTGCGAGATACGGCGCCGCGGCAGCGCCGAGTCCGGCTCGCCACGGTTCATCCCCCTCGAGATCTACGGCCTGTGGGAATACCTCATGTCGTCGAAGCACGATTTCGACGTGGTCTCACCACGCGCGTCGCTGTGGCTGGACATGGAGGACTCGCCGGACGCGGCCTACAGCGAGAGCCAGTACGAGCGCGTGACGGAGGTGACCGTCTTCGTGTACTCGGGCCGCGACGACATGTTCACCCGCGTGTGCCGCTACTTCCCGAGCGCCGATTGCGAGGCGGTGAAGAAGATCTTCCTGTCGCACTACGACGAGGAGCAGGGCAAGGTCCGGCCCCAGATTCGCGAGCGCGCGGGCATCTGGATCCACCGCGAGCCGGTGGGGGCGGCGGCGGGCTAGGGGCGCGGCCCGCGGCCCCGCTTGCCCGCCGCGAACCCTCCAGACGACTCTCTCGTGTCAAGTTACGCGGTGGCGGTGCCACCGTGCCCGGCGTGCCCCCCCCCGAGCCTCCCACCCGCCATCTCGAGGGGCTCCGCTTCCCCCCCGGATGCCCCAAAAATCTCCGGTCAAGGTCCGCCTCCGCCCCGCCGACAACGGTCCGTGAAAGCAGGCGCCCAGTGCATCACCGGCGGGGCCCGGCGTCTGGACAGCGCAAGGGACCGGTGGGCGTTCGGCTGGCGAGAGTAGGCGACCCCATCCGGTGCCTCGGACCCGGTCCGGAGACGGGCCGGCTCGTACACCCTCAGGGTTCCTGTGGAGAAAGGGCGGCAAGGGGCTCCATGGGGTTTCGCTCTGCGACAGGGTGGGGTCGCACAAGGAGGATACGACCGTGGTCGTCGTGAGCTACTCAGGCAAGGAGATCAACGCCAAGCTGGTCTACTACGGCTGCGGCTTGTGCGGAAAGACCACCAACCTCGAGTCCATCTACGAGGCGGTGCCCGACACCAGCCGCGGCAAGATGGTCAGCATGAAGACGCAGTCCGACCGGACGCTGTTCTTCGACCTGCTGCCGCTCGACCTCGGCGAGATCATGGGATTCAAGACCCGGTTCCTGCTCTACACGGTCCCGGGCCAGGTCTTCTACAACGCCACCCGCAAGCTGGTGCTCAAGGGCGCCGACGCGATCGTGTTCGTGGCCGACAGCGAGGTCGGCAAGATGGAGGAGAACAAGGAGAGTCTCGAGAACCTCCGCACCAACCTCGCCGAGTACCGCGTGAACCTGGACGAGCTGCCGTGGGTGATCCAGTACAACAAGCGCGACCTGCCGAACGTCTACAGCATCGAGGAGCTGCAGGCGGCGCTCAATCCCGGTGGGAAAGTGCCGCACTTCGAATCGGTGGCCATGCAGGGCAAGGGTGTGTTCGAGACCTTCCGCGGCATCTCGCACCTGCTGATGGAGAAGGTGACGAAGGAGCTGCGCCGCGGCGGCAGCCCCGCCGCCCCGGTCCGCCCGGCGCCGGCGGTCGAGCCCGCCGCGCCGTCACGCGCCGAGACCGTATCGGCGAGCGCGCCCCCCGGCGCTCCCGCCCGCACCATCGCGCGCGAGGCGCAGGAGTCCCGGGCGGCGGAGCCGGTGGCCCCGGCGGTCGGGAGCGTGGACTACGGTCGCGAGATCGAGCTGCCCGACGAGATCCCGCCGCGCGCGCCGCGCGAGACGGTGTCCATCTCCGCCAGCGTGCCGGCGGACGGCACCTCGGCGAAGGAGGCCGCGCCGGTCGCGGCACGGCCCGCACCGGAGCCGTCGCGTACCGCGACGATGACCCCGTCGCCCGCTCGCGAGGCGGTCGCCGAGGCGCGTCGCCCGCAGCGCGCGGCGGAGCCCCTTGCGGCCGCCCGCAGTACCACGCCGGCCGAGCCGGCCAGCGTGGTGGTGCCGGTCAAGCTGCCGGCCAACGGCACCTCCGGCGAGATCGTCATCCGCATCGTCTTCGAACGTCAGGACTGAGTCAGGCGGGCGCCTCCGGCCTCGCGGCGCGCTCGGTTCCTGGTTGACAGGCCGGGCGCGGGTGCCTAGCTTCTGACTCCTATGGATGCCCGACGCAGTTTCGTCGTGCTCGCGGCCGTGCTGGCCCTCGCGGTCACATGCGGCGCCGCCGCCCAAGCGCAGGCGGTCGGTGAGAGCGGATTCGGCCAGTTCGACGGCGGATCGGCCTTCTCGCCCCGCGTCCCGGTGAGCGCGTTCGCCCGCCCGGCCGCCTGGTTCGACCCCGCGCGCCTGCGCGTCTCCACGACCGTGAGCGTCGGCACCGGCTGGGGCGGCCGCACCGACGCGCTCCAGGTCACGAGCCTCTCCTATCAGTTCGCAGCACCGCTCGCCGTCCGGCTCAGCGTCGGCAACGCCTTCGGCGCGAGCGCGGCCGAGCGCGGGCGCGGCATGTTCTTGGAGGGGTTCCAGCTGGCCTACCGGCCGCACCCCTCGCTGCAGTTCAACATCGACTATCGGGACCTGCGCTCGCCGCTCCAGTACTCGCCCTACCCCGGCTTCGGCGCGACCGGACGCTGACCGGCCCATGGCCGCGGCTGTCTCGCGCCTGGGACCCGCATTCTCGGCGGCCCGCGGTACCACCGGACTCATCCCCTACCTGACCGCCGGCTATCCCTCGCTCGACGCCTCGCTGCAGATGCTGCTCGCCTTCAGCCGGCTCGGCGCGCGGGCCGTGGAGGTCGGCATCCCGTTCTCGGACCCGATCGCCGATGGCCCCGAGATCCAGCGGGCGTCCGAGTGGGCGCTGCGCGCGGGGGTGGGGGCCGCCGAGACGCTCGACCTGGTGGCGCGGCTGCGCCGCGCCTGCGAGCTGCCGGTGGTCGTGATGACCTACGCCAACCCGGTGCTCCGGCACGGCGTCGACGCGTTCGCGCGGGCGGCGCGCGCGGCCGGCGTCGACGGCGTGCTGATCTCGGACCTGCCGCCCGATGAGTCGCCCGAGGTCTGGGCGGCGCTCGATGGTGAGGGACTGGACACCGTGATACTGGTGGCGCCGACCACCGACGAGGCGCGTGTGCCGCGCCTGCTCCAGCGCGCGCGCGGCTTCGTCTACTGCCTCGCGCGCACCGGGGTGACCGGATCGGGGGGCGGCTACGCGGGGGCGCTGCCGGAGCGCGTCACCGCGCTGCGCCGGCTGACGCCATTGCCGGTCGCGGTCGGCTTCGGCATCGCGGACGCCGCGCAGGCGCGAGCGCTCAAGGGCGTGGCGGACGCGGTGGTGGTCGGCGCGGCCTTCATGCGCGCGGTCGCCGAGGACCCGGCGCGCGGCGCGATCGACCGCGTGCGGAGCCTGGCCGGCGAGCTGGTGGAGGCGCTGGGCTGAGGCTCAGCGCCGGGGGCTCATCTCCGGATCCAGAACAGCAGATCGAGGAGCATCAGCGTTACGCCGATTTCCACGGTCCACCTCCGACTGCGAGGGGTCGCGGGGTGGCCGCTCCGCAGACGCGGTCCGCGCGGTCAACCGTTCCATCGGCCGCCCGTGGGTTGGCAGCGCGGGCGGGGGAGGCGGCGTCCTGTCGCCTCACCCTCGGTTGTCGGCCGGCGTGTGCGCGGACTTGAGGGGGATCTCGCCCGCTCCGGGAGCGGCCGGGAGAGGATCGGCCAGCTGCTTGAGCACCAGCACCGTGAGGTCGTCGAGCGGCCGGTCGGCGAAGGCCCGCACGCGTGCCACCAGTGCTGCGAGGATGCGCGCGGCCCGCTCGTGCGCATGGCGGTCGAGCACCTCACGCACCCGCTCGAGGCCGAACAGCTCCTCGTCGGCGCGCGCCTCGGTCAGCCCGTCGGTGTAGAACACCGCCAAGTCGCCCGCCCGCAGCTCGACGCACACGTCGCGGTAGCGGGCCTGATCGCTCACCCCCAGCAGCATCCCGCCCGCGGTCAGCTCTTCACAGCGCCCGCCGCGGCGCCGCAGGAGCGGCGGCGTCAACCCGGCGTTGGCGAGCCAGATGCGTCCGTGCCGCACGTCGACGCGGGCGCACAGGAGTCCGACGAACTTGGCGGGCTGCTCGAGCCCCACCAGTCCCTGGTTGAGCGCACGCAGGACGTCGCTCGGGTCGCGGCCGCCGCCGGCTTCGGCCCGGAAGCGGGCCTGCACCCCCGCGAGCACCAACGCCGCCGGGACGCCGTGGCCGGCGGCGTCGCCGACCACCAGGGTGAACTCGCGCTCGGAGCGCTGGACGAAGTCGTAGTAGTCGCCACCCACCGGCTCGCTCGAGAGCGTGGCGGCGGCGCAGTCGAGGGTGGGGAAGACCGGCGCGCGGCGCGGGAGAAGATGGGACTGGATAGCCCCCGCGCGCTCCAACTCGCGGTCGCGGTCGCCGAGCGAGCGCGCGGCGTCGCGCAACGCCAGGTTCTCGAGCGCGACCGCAAGATGGCCTGCCATGCGCTCGAGCTCCTCGGCCTCGCGCGACCCGAGCCACGGACCGGCGAGCCGCCGCCCGAGCAGCAGCACCGCGGCGGGCCGGTGGTCCCCCACGGGCAGCACCCACTGCACCCCGGCGGCCTCGCGCGCCGCGCGCTCCGCGGCCGGCAGAGCGGGGTCGGCCGCCGCCAGCGGGCCCACCCGGCCCGTCAGCGCCTCGGCCAGCGCCGTACCCGGTTCGAGCGGGGCCGGGGCGGGCCGGGTGGGGGGGGACGGACGCAGGCCCTCGTCCGTCACCCACAGCGCGGCGCAGCCGTCGAGCTTGAGCGCGGAGACCAGGGCCTCGCAGGCGCGCGCCAGCACCCCGGCGGCGCTCCCGTCCCGGCGTTCGCCGTTCGCGGGCGCGAGCGCGGCGGCGAGCGCCGGAGGGTCCTCCAGCGCGAGGAGGCGGGCCCCGAGCGCGCGCGCCCACGGGCGCGACGGGCCGGCGAGCGCGGCGCCGAGTGCCACCAGCGCCAGTACGGCGCCCGAGAGACCGGCGCCGCGATCGGGCCACCAGGTGGCGGCGAGCCATTCGCCCGCGAGCCACGCCGCCCCCGCGAGCAGGGTGAGGCCCAGCGCGGCCGCGCTCGCGCGCAGCGCCACCGCGAAGTCGAAGATGCCGTGCACCGCCATCGCCCACGCGAACGAGGCGGGCACGAGCAGGGTGAGCACCACCGCCCATCGCTCGCCCGGCACCGCCGAGGCGGGCGCGAGGTTGTGCACGACGATCAGCGCCGCCAGCGGGGCCAGTCCGGCTGCGGTCCCCGCCAGGGCCACGCGCAGCCGGCGGCGCGCGTCGGGAGTGCCGGCGCGGCGATAGGAGCGTGCGAAGAGCCCGAGCGCCATGAGCAGCCCGGCCGCGAACCAGAGGGCGGACGCACCCTGGAGCAGGGCGAGGACGGGGTCGAGCGCGGGGTGGGCGAGCGCCCGCAGCGCGAATGCCACCAGCCAGCCGGCGGACAGCAGCGCCGCCACGCCGTAGGCGGCCGCGACGCCGGCCGCCATGCGTCCGCGCGGCACGCGCGGCTCGGGGAACAGCGCGAAGAAGTGGACGAACAACGCCGGCAGCACCAGCGTCACTCCGGCGTAGAGGAGTTCGTGGAGAGCCGCCAGCGCGGGCCACGGGAAACGCGGCACCGGGGCGAGCAGCCACGCGAAGGCGAGCGAGAGCAGGTAGAACGGGCGGGTGAGCCGGTCGCGGCGCTCGCTCCACACCCAGCCGCCGAGCAGCACGAACCCCGAGGCCACCAGCAACAGCGCCGCCATCATCCGGCGCTCGCCGTCGGGCAGCGGATCGGGGACCAGCCACGCCGCCCGGGTGAGGCCATCGCGCCGGCGTTCCAGCCGCAACGGCGTGCCCGGCGCGGCGGAGGCGATCGCCGGTTGCGCCCAGCGCCACGCCGGCCGGCCGGGATCCGGCGTGGACAGCCGGTCGCCCGCGCGCAGCCCCGCCCGCTCGCCCGGACCGCCGGGGACCACGGCGATCACCCGGTCCTCGCGCAGAACGAGCCCCGTATACGGTTGCCCGGGAAGGCTCAACGCGGAGGCGATGAGGGCGCCGGCGACCGGCGCCAGGAACCAGGAAAGAGGGTGGGCGGTTGCTCCGCGATCCATGCGGACCTCCCGTCGGCTGAGGGTTGGCCGGAGCCTAGCAAGCGGGCGGGACGAGTCAATCCTGAATCCGGGGTTGGACCGCCGGGCTCGCTGCGGCTATTCTCGTCATCAAGTCACTCGCGTCTCTTGCCGATACGCTGCTTATCGAGGGGTGCTGCCCGCCACGGTGCGGAAGCGGAGGAAGCTTCACGATGCTGGTCCTAACACGGAAGTTAGGGGAGAACATCCGGATCGGAGACTCGGTCAAGATCACCGTGCTCGAGGTCCGCTCCGGACAGGTCAAGCTGGGCATCGAGGCTCCACCCGAAGTGAAGGTGCATCGCGAGGAGATCTACGCCCGCATCCAGGAGGAGAACCGGCGGGCGCAACGGTTGAAGCCGGAGGGTGGCGAGGGAAGCGCGCCCGCCGGAGAGAAACCCGAGAACGATCGATCCACACCGAAGTGAGCCGGAGCGCACGCACGCCCGGCATCGCGCCGATGCGGATCCCGGCACGCCGCAGTCGGCACGCAGCCTTCGGCGAGGGGACATGACCCGCACCACGCAGCGCCGCACGCGCAAGCGCAGCACCAGCCGCCTCGACCGGTGGCTCGCGTCGCGTGACTCCGACCGCATCCGGCCCGGCCGCGTGCTCGCCGCGCAGGCGCGCATCGCCTCCGGCTACTACGGGCGTCCCGAGGTGAAGGACTACCTGCTCGAGGCGCTGCTCCAGGAGCTGCGCCGGCACTAGCCCGCCCGGGTGCCTTCCGGCCCGCCCTGCGCCACCCGCACGGCGGGCTTTCGACCGCCGCGCGGGATTGCCTATACTGCCTGCGCGATGGAACGCACATGCCGGTGAAGCGCGCGCGCGGGACCGCCGGGCGCACACCGCCCCTCGAGCGGCTGGCCCGGACCCTGATGGCGGACAGCGACGCGGGCGTGATGCTCGTCGCCCCGCATGGGCGGGTCGAGGCCTTGAACCCGGCCGCGGCGCGGCTGCTGGGGATTCCCGTCCCGCGCGCGCGCCGCGCGCGCGCGTCGGACCTGCTCCGCACCGTGGTGGCGGGTGACGACCCCGCGCGCGATGCGTTCCGCCGGGCCTCCACCGAACGCGAGCTGGTACTGGTCACCCGCTCCGGCGGCGAGGTCCCGGTGTTGCTGCGCAGCATCCGACTCGGCCGCCCGCCGTGGGTGGTCGTCACGCTCCGGGACCAGACCCGGGTGCGGCGGATGGAGCAGGAGCTCCGCCGCCACGAGCGCCTCGCCACGCTGGGCCAGCTGTCGGCCGGCGCCGCCCACGAGATCCGCAATCCGCTCGCCGGCATCGGCACCAGCGCCCAGGTGCTGCTCGGGCGCTTCGAGCCGCGCGACGAGCGGGCGCGTTTCGTGCGCGTCATCCTGGACGAGGTGGGGCGGCTCGACCGCATCGTGACCAGCCTGCTGCAGTACGCGAGGCCCCGCGCGCCCGAGCTCAAGCCGACCCTGCTCGCCCCCTGCATCGAGCGCGTGCTCGAGCTGGCCGCCGAACCGGTCGCCCACGCGCACGCCCGGGTGGAGGTGGACGTGGCGCCGCGCCTCGGTCCGGTCTACATTGACCCCGACCTGGTGACGCAGGTGCTGCTCAACGTCACGCTGAACGCCATCCAGGCGATGCCGGACGCGGGCACGCTGCGCTACGAGGTCCGTCGGGTGCGGCGGCGTGCGCCGCCGCGCGGGCCCGGCCGGCGTGCCGACGACCGGCCCCGCGGGCTCGGAGGCGGGCGCGGCGCGGGGTGGATCGACTACCAGCAGGTCCGCGTGATCGATACCGGGGTGGGCATCCCGCGCCACGCGCTGGGCAAGCTCTTCGACCCGTTCTTCTCGACCAAGCCGCAGGGGACCGGGCTGGGGCTCTCGATCTCGCAGTCGATCATGCAGGAGCACGGCGGGGCGATCGCGGTGGCGAGCCGCGAGGGACACGGCACTACGGTGCTGCTCAACTTCCCGATGGAGAAACGACATGGGCAAAGGCGACAGCCCCACGCAGACGCAGAGCGCTAAGACCATCCTGATCGTCGACGACGAGCGCTCGCTGCGCTTCAGCATCGGCGAGTGGGCGCGCGACGCCGGCTTCCATCCGCTCGAGGCCGCCAGCGGGAGCGAGGCGCTCGAGCGGCTGCGCGACCACGACGTGGACGCGGTGGTGCTCGACCTGAAGCTCGCCGACGAGGACGGCATGCAGGTGCTGCGCCGCATGCGTGAGGTCGACGCGACGCTCCCGGTCGTCATGCTCACCGGCCACGGCACCGTCGAGCACGCGGTGCGGGCCACCCGCCTCGGCGCCTACGACTTCATGCTCAAGCCGCCCGACCTCGATCACCTCGAGGTGGTGCTGCGCCGCGCGCTGGAGCACGTGCGCCTGCGCCGCGAGGTGGACCACCTGCGCTCCGGCTCGCAGGAGTCGCAGCCCCTGCTCGGCGCGAGCGCCGGCCTCAAGCGCGTGATCCAGCAGCTGGACAAGGTGGCGAAGAGCAGCGCCGCCACCGTGCTCATCCAGGGCGAGACCGGCTCGGGCAAGGAGCTGATGGCGCGCTACCTCCATGGCCGCAGCGCGCGCGCGGCGGGGCCGTTCATCGACCTCAACTGCAGCGCGATCCCCGAGCAGCTGCTGGAGAGCCAGCTGTTCGGCCACGAGAAGGGCGCCTTCACCGACGCGAAGCACTTCAAGAAGGGGCTCTTCGACCTGGCGGACGGCGGGACGCTGTTCCTGGACGAGATCGGGGAGATGGCCCCGCAGCTCCAGACGAAGCTGCTGCGCGTGCTCGAGACCCGCGGCTTCCGTCGCGTCGGCGGGCACGCCGACATCTCGGTGGACGTGCGGATCGTCGCCGCCACCCATCGCGACCTCAAGCGCCAGCTGGCGGAGGGCCGCTTCCGCGAGGACCTCTACTTCCGCCTCAACGTGGTGCCGATCCAGATGCCGCCACTGCGCGACCGTCGGGACGACATCCCGGTGCTGGCCGAGCACTTCATCGCCCGTTTCTGCGGCGAGATGGGCCGGCCGGTCGCGCGGCTGCATCCGGAGGCGCTGCGCGCGTTCACCGCCTATCCGTGGCCGGGGAACGTGCGCGAGCTGAAGAACGTGATCGAGCGCGTGCTGCTGCTCGAGGCGGAGGAGGAGATCCTGCCGCATCACCTGCCGGCGGAGCTCACCGGCGGGGCGGCGGCGCCCGCGGCGGCCGGCCCCGCAGGGACGCGCGCCGCCGGCATCACGGCCGGTGCGCCGACCGGCGATCCGTTCCCGCGCGGGGTGGTCCGGCCGCTGATCGAGGTGGAGCAGATGGCGATCGCGCACGCGCTCGCGGTCTGCGACGGGAACAAGACCCGGGCCGCCCAGCTGCTCGGCATCTCGCGCCAGACCCTGCGCACGAAGCTCAAGGAGCTGCGCATGGACGACCAGCCCGAGGGCACGCGGGAGGGCTGAGGTTCGCGCCGCCTGCGCACCCCGCACCGACCAGGAACCGTTCGCGCCCGGCCCCCGGGCGGAACGAGGTTGGGCGGGCGAAATGCAAACGGACCGGCGAGCCCTGCACGGCCGCCGCCGCCGATCCCGGAGAGCGGCGCGCCCCCGCGAGCCCGCATCCCGACCCGCACCCCGCGCATAACCCCCACCGGTAGCGGGATATGCCCGCCGCGGCGGGCCCCGCTCGCGTGGCCCCCCCGGCCCGCGTGGCGGCCCCGATGGCGGTCCGCAACGCCATCTCCCCGGCTGGCACACCCGGTGCAAAAAGGCCCCCCGGACTTCGACCCAACGGGGGTGCCCGCCACATGCCTCACATCCTGATCGTGGAAGACGAGCCGGCTACGTCGTGGGCGCTGGCGGAAGGTCTCGCGGACGACGGATTCACCATCGACACGTTCCGCACCGCCGAGGAAGCCTGGGTGTGGCTCAGGACCGGCCGCAGCGATCTGGTCATCTCCGACCTGCGGCTGCCCGGCATGAGCGGACTGGACCTCGCCCGCAAGCTCCGGCGCGGCCGCCACGCCCAGCCCGTGATCATCATCACCGCCTGCGGCACGCCCGACGCGATGCGTGACCTGGCCGGTGTCGGGGTCGCCGACTGCTTCCCCAAGCCGTTCCCGATGGACGTCCTGCGCCGGTCGGTGCGCCGCGCGCTCGCCACTGCGGCCGGGACGCGCACGCCGCGCCGCCGGAGGGCGTCGTGCTGACCGGAGAGCTGACCGTCACGCGCCTCCGCCGCCGCGCGACCGATCGGCGCGCCCCGCGGGCGGCCCGCGATCCGCGCCCCACCGTGTCCGCCGCCGGACGCGACCGGGTCGCCGCCGCGCTCGCGCGTCGCGGCGCGCGCGAGCGCCTGGTGCTGACCCTGCTCCTCTACGAGCGTCTCTTCCCGATCGAGGTCGCGGACGCACTCGGCCTCTCGCTGCGGCAGGTCGAGCGCACCTGTGACGCGTTGCTCGCCGAGCTGCGGCGCTCGCTCGCGCGCGCCGCGGGGCCCGCCCGCACCCGCGCCGGCGCGGCCCCGTCCCGCCAGCGCCGGGCGGCCTGACCGTGAGCATCCCGTTGACCCCCGGCTCCGACCGCGCCCGGCCGATGCCCGACTCGCCCGCCGCGCGCCAGGACGACGTCGACGCCGCGCTGCGCTCGCTGCGGGAGGAGCGCCGCCGCCTTGAGCGGCTGGGCCTCGAGCTGCCGCTGGCGCGCTGCCACCACGAGACCCGCTACTGGAACTTTCTCGCCGCGCTGTTCACGCTTTCGTCCCGCTCCGGGTCGAGCACCGGGCGAGGAGACCTCCCGTGCCCCGACGCCCGCGTTCCCTGAGCGCCACGGGGGCCGGCACTCCCGCGCCGGCCGGCCGGCGTCCCCTGCGTCTGGTGCGCCGCCGTACGCACCCCGCGCCGGAGGCCGTGGCCGACCACCCCGCGCGCTGGGCCCGCCCTCACGTGCGCACGCTGGCCATCGCCAGCGGCAAGGGTGGCGTCGGCAAGAGCAACCTCGCCGCCAATCTCGCGGTGGCGCTCGGCGAGCTGGGCGCCCGCGTGCTGCTGCTGGACGCCGATCTCACCCAGGCCAATCTCGACCTGCTGCTCGGTCTCAATCCGCGCTTCGATCTGCAGCACGTGGTGTCGGGGGAGAAGTCGCTCGAGGAGATCGTGGTCGAAGGCCCGCGCGGCGTCTCGCTGGTCCCGGCGGCGTCGGGCGTGCCGGCGCTGGCCGACCTCGACGACTACCGGCTCGAGTGCCTGCTCCGGGGGCTCGGCAACCTCGAGGCCGGGACCGACCTGATCCTGATCGACGTCGCCTCGGGCACCTCGCGCCAGGTGCTCTCGTTCTGTCTCGCCGCCGACGAGGTCGTGGTGGTGACGACGCCCGAGATGCCGGCGTTCTCGGACGCCTACGCGATGATCAAGCTGCTCCAGCAGCGCGGCCTCACCCGCCCGCCGCACCTGGTCGTGAACGCGGCGGCCAGCCCGGAGGAGGCCGAGGAGGTCGCTCACCGGCTGCGCCTGGTCGCCCGGCGCTTCCTCCAGCTCGAGCCCGACAGCTTGGGTTTCGTGCCCTTCGACCCCGCCGTCCCGCGCGCCGTGCGCCGCCAGGAGCCGGTCGTCACCGCGTTCCCGCGCTCGCCCGCCGCCCATGCCTACCGCGCGCTCGCCGCCCGCCTGTGGGAACCACCCGCCGGTCCGGAAGCCACACCGCATCCGCTGGTTGAGAAGCTCGAAGCCTAGGAGGATCCATGCCCCGCGCCGCCGTCGCGACCCCCGCCCGCAAACGGATGACCCCTCCACCCGTTCCGGTCCGCCCGACGGTGACCGCTCCGGCCCCCCAGCTCGCGGTCCTCCGCTCGCGGGACGACCTGCTCCGCCGCTTCGCGCCGCTCGTGCGCCACGTGGTCGAGCGCGTCGCCACCACGCTGCCGCGCACCGTGGACCACGAGGACCTCTATTCGGCCGGCGTCCTGGGCCTGCTCGATGCCCACGCAAAGTTCGATGCCGGCAAGGGCGTCAAATTCGAGACCTACGCGGTGTGGCGCATCCGCGGCGCCGTCCTGGATCAGCTACGGGCGCTCGACTGGGTGTCGCGCTCGATGCGGCGCAAGGCGCGCAACTTGGACGGGGTCACGCGCAAGCTCGACCAGAAGCTCGGCCGCGCCGCCTCCGAGGTGGAGCTGGCGCGGGAGATGAACCTGTCGCGCGGCGACTTCTACCGCCTGCTGGACCAGGTGCGGGGCGCGGTGCTGGTGTCGCTCGACGAGAACCGCTCGGGCGAGGACCAGGAGCCCAGCACCCTGGCCGACCACCTGGCGGACCCCACGGCCGTGAATCTCGAGGAGCGCCTCGAGGAGGAGGAGCGCAAGGTCGTGCTGCTGCGCACCCTCGACCACCTGCCGGAGCAGGAGCGGCTGGTGGTCGCCCTCTACTACTACGAGCACCTGACGCTGAAGGAGATCGGCCGCGCGCTCGGCATCTCCGAGTCGCGCGTCTCGCAGGTCCACACCCGCGCCATGTCGCGCCTCCGCCTACGCCTCCAGCACGCGCTCGACGCGGACGCCTGAGCCCCCGGTGCCGCCGATGACCGCCCACGTCACACCCACCCCGATGCCGGCGCCCCCCTGGGAGCGGCTGCGCGCGCACCTGCTCGCGTGCGCCGCCGATCTGACCGCCGCCGGCGACGGGCCCGCCGGGGCCGCCCTGCGCGCCACCGTCGAGACGTGGTGGGAGGAACAGCAACAGTGGAACGGCGCGATCGCCCGCCTGCTCGGCGTGCACCACGAGATCAACAATGCGCTGGTCGGGGTGTGCGGCAACGCGCAGCTTCTGCTGATGGGCCCGGCCGCGCAGCAACCCGGCGTGCGGGAGCGACTCGAGGTCGTGATGCGCGAATCGCAGCGCATCCGCGACGCCGCCGTCCAGTTGCGCCAGCTCCGTGCGGTGCTCGGCGCCGGCGGCGGGACCACGGCGGAGCCCGCGGTGCGCCCGATGGCAGGGGGCGCGTGATGAGCCGCCCGCGTCCGGTCCCGGCCCCGCTGCCGTCGCGCCGCTCCGCCGACGACCCGGGCGACCGGGGAGCGCGCCGGCGCGCCTCGCGGTCGCTGTGGTCCGCCTGCGAAGCGCTGCTGGCGGCGGCGGAGCCGCGTGCCTTCACCCGCGCGCTCGACCGGCTGTCCGAGGCCTTCGATTGCGACGGGGTGGCGCTGCACGTGCTCGGCCCGGCCGGCGAGCTCGAACCGTGGTGTGCGCGCGGCGCCTGGCGCACCGCGGCCGGCGACCTGCGCGGCTGCTTGAGCGTCCCGCTCTGGCGGGGCCCGGAGCGCGTGGGCACGCTCGATCTGCTCGGGCGCGCGGGCCGGCCCTTCCGGCCGTCGCAGATGAGCCTGGTCCGCACCGCCTCCGGAGCCATCGGCGCGGCGCTCGGCGCCCGCCTCGAACTGCAGCGCCTGCGCTCGATGCCGGGGCGCGACCCGCTCACCGGGCTGCCGGACGCGCGCGCCTTCCAGTCCCGGCTCGAGAGCGAGATGTCGCGAGCGCGGCGGCACGGCGTGCCGCTCGGACTCGCGTTCGTGGACCTCGACCGCTTCGGCTCGCTCAACGCGCGTTACGGGCGCGAGGCCGGCGACGGCGTGCTCTCCGAGGTCGCGCTGGTGCTGCGTCTGGCGCTGCGGGAGTCCGACCTGCTCGCCCGCGTCGGCGGCGACCAGTTCGGCGTGCTGCTGCCGGAGACCGACCTGGCGCCGGCGCGCCGCTGCGGCGAGCGGCTGCGTCACGCGCTCGAGGATCATCGCTTCGCGCGGGTGGGGCGCATCAGCGCCTCGATCGGCGTCACGGCGAGCCCGCGCGGCGGCCTCGAGGGCGTCGAGCTGCTCGCGAACGGCGACCAGGCCCTCGCGCTCGCGAAGAAGTCCGGCCGCCGGCGCGTCGCCGCCTTCGAACCCGCTCCGGTCCACTGACCCCATGGCCGAGCCCCGTCGCGACGATCCGGGCGCCACCGGCGCCACGCTCCCCGCGACCGCGGGGGGGCCGGCCGCCCGCGTGCTGGTGGTGGACGACGAACCGAGCGTCGTCGAGGTCTTCCAGGAGTTCCTCGCCGCGCAGGGCTACGCGCTGACGCTGGCCGCGAGCGGCGAGGAGGCGGTGCGGAAGCTGCCCGACTGCAAGCCAGACATCATCCTCACCGACCTCAACCTGCCCGGGCTCTCGGGCCTCGAGGTCATGCGGTCCGCCAAGTCCGTCGACCCCGAGGTATGCGTGGTCGTCGTGACGGGCTACGCCTCGGCCTCGACGGCCATCGACGCGTTGCGCCAGGGCGCCTACGACTACGTGACCAAGCCGTTCGACCTGGATGACGTGCTGCAGATCGTCGAGCGCGGCCTGGCGAACCGGCGTCTGAAGGTGCTGAACCGCGAGCTGCTCGAGGAGCTCCGCCAGAAGAACGAGATCCTGCGCGAGCACG
The DNA here is from genome assembly GCA_038068435.1 of Candidatus Eiseniibacteriota bacterium. Classification (GTDB taxonomy): domain Bacteria; phylum Eisenbacteria; class RBG-16-71-46; order RBG-16-71-46; family RBG-16-71-46; genus WS-11. Next base: position 17,084 of record JBBTLZ010000076.1, read on the forward strand.
AACACGACCTGCGCGAGCGCGTGCGGGTCGCCACCCTGCACATGACCAGCCTCTACGAGGTCGGCAAGGAGATCAGCGCCAACCTGGAGCTGGAGCCGCGGCTGGCCGTCATCTGTGACCGGGCGGCGACCCTGAGCGCTGCGCACGCCGCGCTGGTCTACCTGCGGCGCGAGCAGAGCGACGGGTTCCACCCGGCCTGGGCCCACGGCGCGCCGCTCGGCGAGGGCGATGAGGACGACGCGCGCTTCGTGTCGGGGCAGGGCTTCCTCGGGCGCAGCGTGCGCGACCAGCTCCCCGTGCGCGTGGACACGCCCGCGGCCGGGGAGCCGCTCGCGCTTCCCGGCGTGCGCGGCGAATTTCGGAACGCCCTCGCGGTGCCGCTGGTGGCCGAGAACCAGGTCATCGGCGTGCTGTGCATGGTCGACAAGGCCGGTGGTTTCACCGGGGAGGACGAAGGCTTCCTCGCGCTGTTCGCCTCGCAGGCGGCGATCGCGGTCCGCAACTCCCAGCTGTTCGAGCACACCAAGAGCCTCGACCGCCTGAAGTCGGAGTTCGTCGCCGTGGTCTCGCACGAGATCCGCACGCCCCTCACCTCGGTCAAGGGCGCGGTCGAGCTGTTGGCCGACGACCACTACTTCAAGAACACGGAGCAGCAGGTCAAGCTGCTCACCATCGCGCACGCCAACGCGGAGCGCCTGCTGGTGCTGATCAACGACATCCTCGACTTCTCGAAGCTCGAATCGTCGTCGCTGCCGATGAACGTGGAGCGGCAGCGCCTGGAGCCGGTCATGACGCAGGCGATCCAGAACCTGCGCACCCAACTCGAGGAACGCCGCATCCAGCTGGAGACCGTGATCTCGCCCGAGCTGCCCGACCTGGTGTTCGACGCCGTGCGCATCGCGCAGGTGCTCACCAACCTGTTCTCGAACGCCATCAAGTTCTCGCCGCCGGGGGGCCGGATCGAGGTGAGCGCGGAGCCGTGGGACGGGGTCGTGCGCGTGGGCGTGCGAGACCAGGGTGAGGGGATCGCGCCGGGGGACCTGCTGAAGCTCTTCCGCAAGTTCTCGCAGATCGACTCGTCGGCGACGCGCAAGGCGGGCGGCACCGGACTCGGCCTGGTGATCTGCAAGGGGATCGTCGAGCAGCACGGCGGGCAGATCACCGTCGAGAGCACCCCGGGGCAGGGGAGCACCTTCTACTTCACGCTGCCGACGGCAGGCGCCGGAGCGCCGGTCCACGCCCACTCGCCACTCTCGCCACTCTCCGCTTGACCGTGCGCGCACCTCGCCGCTAGGGTGCGCCGGAGCCGGCCCCGGCGGCCGGCTTCCACCACGCGGCAGGATGCCGCGCCTCCACGAGCGCCATGGACGACGGCAGCCATCCCGAATCGGAACCGCCCGACACCTCGAGCGACCTGCCGGTGGCGCCGCCGCGCGCGCGCCAGGCGCGGTCCATCTGGCGATGGCTGGGCTCCGGGCGCACGCGGCGCGCGCGCCTCACCTTCGAGGTGCTGCGTCTCCCCGAGACGACGGGCGCCTGGCTCCACGTCGTCAGCGGCCCCTCGGCCACCGCCGTCGCCCGGGGCGCCCTCGAACTGGCCGCGCGCTTCCTCTCGGGCGGCCATCGCGTCCTGATCGTCGATGGCGGCCCACGCCTGCAGCTCCACGATCGCTTCGATCGCGAGGCGCGCTGGGGAGTCATCGAATGTCTGACCGGCGAGATGCCGGTGCTGGGGCTGGTCCAGGATGTGGGCCGGCTCGGCCTCTACCTGCTCGCCCACGGCGTCCCCGCGCGGCGCACCCACTGGCCGCAACTTGGCCGACTCATGGACGAGGCCCGACCGCATTTCGGTCGGGCGGTGCTGGCGCTGGACGCCGATGCCCCGGCGGCGATCGGTGAGGCGCTGGCCGGCTGGCAGCTCGAGGGCTGGTGGGCCGAGCGGGGGCGCGCGACGCGGCCGGCGGCCCGCCTCGCCGACCGCCTCGGCATCCATCTATCCGACTTGGATCTGGTCGCGATGCAGGATGCGAAGCTCGAAGCGCTGGACGTGCGCCTCTGGACGTTGACCGCCCTGCGCGCCGGCGTCGGGACGCCGGCCGCTCCGGCGACCGATCCCGCGCCCGTGGCCCCGGTCGCCGTCCCCACGGTCGCGACCACATTGGACTGCGACTTGCGGGTGAGAGAGCGGCTCCGGTTCCTGCTCTGGATGCGCCACATCCAGACCGAGGGCCAGCGGCCCGACCCGGTGCGCGCGCCGGGGGCCGCGACCGTTCCATCCGCCTGAGAAGCCCGCGTGGGAGAAGCGAGTCCGCCCGGATGGATGTGATGTCGCACCCGAGATGCCCGACCGTCGCCGGTGTGTCGAGGCCATGAGCGCGCCGCGCGTGCTCCTGATCGAGGCCCTCGACGCCGCGGGCAGCGACGCCGCGGACGCCCGCGAGCACTGCGCGGTGCTGCGCGCGGCGGGCACGCGGGTCCGCGGCGTGACGCTCACCCCGGCTGAGCGCAGCGGCCCCGCGGAGCCGCAGGCCGGGGGGATCTCATCGATTGCGGTCGCGGCGTTCGGTGCCGGGCGAGGCGCTCGCGGCGCGCCGCCTTGCGCGGCGTGACGGCGGCGGCTACCTTGCCGTGTCCTTCCCCGGCGCGCCGGTGCCCGCGCGCATGAGCGGACGGCGGCGCGAGCCGATCGAAGGACGATCGGGCGCCGATCAGGCTTGGAGGGTCCCGGCGTGCGCATCCTGGTCACCGGCGGTGCGGGGTTCATCGGCTCGCAGGTGGCCGACCGCTTCGTCTCGCTCGGCCACGAGGTGGCCGTGCTCGACGACCTCTCGACCGGCTTCCGGAAGTTCGTTCCGGTGGCGGCTCGCTTCTACCCGGCCGACCTGACCGATGCGGCGGCGGTGGAGCGCTGCTTCGCCGAGTTCCGTCCCGAGGTCGTGGACCATCACGCGGCCCAGATCGACGTGCGCCGCTCGGTGAGCGACCCGGTATTCGACGCGACGGTCAACATCCTCGGTGGCATCCAGCTGCTGCTCGCGTGCACGCGTCACGGCGTGCGGAAATGCGTCTACGCCTCGACCGGCGGCGCGCTCTACGGCGAGGGCCGGTCGCTGCCCGCGACCGAGGATCATCCGGTCAACCCCGAGGCGCCCTACGGGGCCAGCAAGCACACGCTCGAGCATTACCTCTATCTCTGGAAGCTCCTCCACGGGCTCGACTACACAGTACTGCGCTATCCCAACCTCTACGGCCCGCGCCAGAACCCCCACGGCGAGGCGGGCGTGAACGCGATCTTCATCGGCCTGATGCTCCAGGGGAAGCGCCCCCGCATCTTCGGCACCGGGGAGCAGGTGCGCGACTACCTCTACGTCGGGGACGTGGTGGATGCGAACGAGATGGCGCTGACGGCGGGCGGCGGGGAGATGGTCAACCTCGGCACCGGCGTCGGCACCTCCGTGAACCAGATCTTCCGCGAGCTCCAGGGCATCCTCGGCTTCGCCGGCGAGCCCATCTACGAGCCGGCGCGACCCGGGGAGGTCCAGCGCATCTACCTCGACGCCACGCGCGCCGGGCGGATCCTCGGCTGGCGGCCGCGCGTCTCCTTCCGCGAGGGGCTGCGGCGAACCGTGGAGTGGACGCGGCAGACGGGGATCTAGCGACCCCGCGCCGACGCCGGCGCGGCTAGCGCACGAGACGGAAGGCGAAGGTGCCGCGGGGGCCGCGCTCCCGCGCCCCGGCCACGTGCCCGGCGTTGTCGACCCAGCGATAGGCCGCGACCGCCGCGACGTCCACGCCGCCGACCGGCCACCAGCGCACGCCCGCCTCCAGCTCGCGGGTCTCCTCGACCACGCCCTGCAGGCGGCTCGCGTCGACACGCGGGGAGCCCGGCTGGAACGGCTCCGCCAGCGTGTTCTCACCCTTCTCCGTTCGCGTGGCGACGCTCGTCAGTTGCCAGGCGGGGGAGAGGTCCCAGGTCGCGCGCACCCGCATGCGCCGAGCATCAGGCGCGACCGGGAAACCGAGCGGCCGTCCCTGCGCCACGAAATCGCGATCGAAGAACGAGGTGTAGACGAAGCGGGTCACGCGCGTGTATTCGCCGCCCCAGACGACGCGCGTCGCACGGAAGGTCCCCGCGCCCTCCCATCCCAGCTGGTAGGCGTACTTATTCGGGTAAACGATGCTGTTGATGAGGTGCAGGTCGTCGGCCAGCACCTCGGCGTAGAGGCGCGTGCCGGGCGCCACGCGCCAGGCGACATCGGCCCCGACAATGATGTTGTTCCGATTGGCGGCCCGCGCGTCGGGCTCATCCTGAAACTGCAGCCGCTCCACCAGGATGTAGGGAATGACGCCCAACAGATAGAGCGGCTGCCAGGCATCGGAGCGGTACCGCGCGGCCTCCGAGAGGCCGAGGCGGAGGCCGTCGCGCGGCTGCCACTCCAGGCGGTGCGCGGCGAGCTGCTCGCCGCTGCCGGAAGCGAGGGTCGCGGAGATGGCGGTGCCGTCGGCGTGCAGCGGCTCGAGCCGCGCGTGAATGGCGAGGGCGGTGATGGGGACGGCGGTCTTCGAGAGCAGCAGTGAACCCTCTTCGCCCGGGCCCCAGTGCCAGCGGCTGCGTCCGAACTGCATCCCCCAGCGCCCGCCGACCCCGCTGTAGGCGAGGTAGGTCTCGCCCGTGTACATGATGATGTCGGTGTCCGGGAAGATCGGGCTGGCGTAGGTGCGCGCCGTGTCCTGGTGGCCCACGATCAGATGCGAGAAGGCGAGCCAGCGGTCGGTCTCGAGCGCGATCCGGCCGTGCAGCCCGGTGCCGGAACGATAGCGCACCCGGCGTGACGCGATCTCGCCAGCGCCTTCGGAGGCGACCGACAGCTCGAATCGCGCGCCGTCCGGATAGTGCCTCTGATAGATGCGCGGGGAGAGGTCGGTGGGAAGGTCCGGCGTCCCCGGATCGCTCTCGCGCGCGAGCACGCGCCGCAGCCTCACCAGCGAGATGCGATGCGCGAGCCCCGGCGCCTGATCGGGCCGGGGCAGGGAATCCAGCTCGAACCGCTGCAGCGGCCGCATCCCGGAGCGGGGGAGACGGAGCGGCCGGCCCGGCCAGGCGGGTCCCAGCACGTCGAGCGTGCGCAGCTCGGCCTCGAGCGGATCGCCGACCGGAAGATACTCGAAGGGCGAGCCGCCCGCCCCGTGCGGTCGGCCGAGCGCGAGCACCACGGCCGACGCGAGGATTCGCGCGACCCGTTTCCACCGCACGGCAGGTGCGATCCGCATCGCGCGGCATGCTAGCAGCGGCACCGGGGCGGCGCCAGAAGCCCTCCGAGATCTCCGGTGGAGAGGAGGAACGACGAGGTCGCAAGGTGATGGCGGTTCTTGGCCGTGACCCGCGCCGGGATCCGATCCGCGACCACCCGCGGTTCAAGGCGCCGCCCGCGAAGTTCGGCTCCGGAAAGGCCCGGTGATGGACGTATCCCAGCGACCCACGTCGGGTCACACCGACTGCAGCAGAGTTGGGGGCAGGGTCAGATCGAGTGGCGTCGAGGGGTTCACGTTCACCAGATTCGGGACAGGTGCGCGTGTCGGCGGGCGGACAGTAGGGGGGAATCTCGCAGCGCTGCGGCAGGTACTCGGGAAGGCCAGCATGGTCACCAGCCAGAGATACGCGAGGCCTTGTGACGAGGCCGTAAGGCGGCCGCCGGGCCGCCGCGCGCGGTTGAGGGCATTTCCGCCGCTGTGCTAGGCTCCCTCGCTCTCATCGGCGGCGGGTTCTCCGCGGCCGCGCACCCCATCCCACGAGGAGGCCCGATGCGTCCCGGCCAGCCCGAGGCGCTCCAGCAGCCGTACGATCCCGCCCGGATCGAAGCGCGCTGGTACCCGGTGTGGGAGGGACAGGGCGTCTTCCGGCCGCGCCCGACCGGCAAGCCCCCGTTCGTCATCATGATCCCGCCGCCCAACGTGACCGGCTCGCTCACCATGGGCCACGTCCTGGGCGAATCGATCCGCGACCTGGTGGTGCGCTGGCAGCGCATGGAGGGGCGCGAGACCCTGTGGGTGCCGGGGATGGACCACGCCGGCATCGCCACCCAGAACGTGGTCGAGAAGAGCCTGCGCGAGCGCGGGGTCTCGCGCCAGGACCTGGGCCGCGAAGGCTTCCTGCGCGAGGTCTGGGCCTGGAAGGAGCAGTACGGCGGCCTGATCCTGCAGCAGCTGCGCCGGCTCGGCGTCTCGGCCGACTGGGAGCGCGAGCGCTTCACCCTCGACGAGGGTTACTCGCGGGCCGTGCTGCTGGTGTTCCAGAAACTCCACGAGAAGGGCCTTGTCTACCGAGGCCACCGGATCGTCAACTGGTGCCCGCGGTGCCAGACCGCGCTGTCGGACGAGGAAGTCGACCACGTCGAGACCGAGGGGAGCCTCTGGTACATCCGCTACCCGATCAAGGGGAGCGAGAAGACCATCACCGTCGCCACCACCCGCCCCGAGACCATGCTGGGGGACACGGGTGTGGCGGTGGCGCCCCGGGACCGGCGCTACGCGCATCTGATCGGCAAGACCGCCGTGCTGCCACTCCTGCGCCGCGAGATCCCGATCGTTGCGGACGAGCTGGTGGATCCGAAGTTCGGCACCGGCGCCGTCAAGATCACCCCCGCGCACGACCCCAACGACTTCGTGATGGGGGAGCGGCACGATCTCCCCCGCGTCGTCGTCATGGACGAGCGCGGCGTGATGAACGACAACGCCGGGGATTTCCGCGGCCTCGACCGGTTCGCGGCCCGGGAGCGCGTGATCGAGGCCCTGCGCGACGCGGGCTACCTGGAGCGGGTCGAGCCCCACCGCTACGCGGTCGGCCGCTGCGAGCGCTGCGACACGGTGATCGAGCCGTACCTGTCGCTCCAGTGGTTCGTGCGGATGGCCCCACTCGCCGCGGCCGCCCTCGAGGCCGCGAAGAAGGGACACGTCAAGTTCTATCCCTCGCGCTGGAAGAAGGTCTACCTGCACTGGATGGAGAACATCCGCGACTGGTGCATCTCCCGGCAGCTGTGGTGGGGTCACCGCATCCCGGTCTGGTACCGGGGCGAGGAGATGGTGGTGTCGGCCGAGCGGCCGGCGGGCGAGGGCTGGACCCAGGACGAGGACGTGCTCGACACCTGGTTCTCGTCGTGGCTGTGGCCGTTCGCGACCCTCGGCTGGCCCGAGAAGACCGCGGACCTCGAGCGCTTCTATCCCAACACCCTGATGGTCACGGGGAGCGACATCATCTTCTTCTGGGTGGCGCGGATGATTATGGCGGGGTACGAGTTCATGGGGGAGGCCCCGTTCCCGCACGTGTTCTTCACCAGCATCATCCGCGATGCCGAAGGGCGGAAGATGTCGAAATCGCTCGGCAACTCGCCCGAGCCGCTGGCGATGATGGACCGCTTCGGCGCCGACGCCGTGCGCTTCACCATGATCTACCTGACCCCCACCGGTCAGGACCTCCTGTTCGACGAGAAGCGGGTCGAGACCGGGAAGTTTTTCGCCAACAAGGTGTGGAACGCCGCGCGGCTCGTGTCGCTGCGCCTCGGCGACGAGGATCTCGGCAAGGTGCGCGAAGCCTCGCTCACGCTCACCCTGGCCGACCGCTGGATCCTCTCGCGCTTCGCGCACGCCGTGAAGAACACGACCCGCTACCTCAAGACCTACCGCTTCAACGAGGCGGCCAACACCCTCTACCACTTCACCTGGAACGAGTACTGCGACTGGTACCTGGAGATGGCCAAGCCCCGCTGGGGCTTCGACGATGCGCAGACGGATCTGGCCCCGGAGCGGATCGAGGACCGCCGCGCCGCGCGCTGGGTGGCCTGGAAGGTGCTCGACGGCATCCTGCGGCTGCTGCATCCGTTCATGCCGTTCGTGAGCGAGGAGATCTGGCAGGCGCTCCCGCACGACGGGGAGCTGCTCGCCACCGCCCCGTGGCCGCGCGCGAAGTCGGCGTGGCTGGACCCCGACGCCGAGCACCAGATCGCATTCGTGATGGAGCTGGTGGTCGCGGTCCGCAATCTGCGCGCCGAGAACGGGATCCCCCCCGGCAAGCGGGTGCCGGTGATCGTGCGCGGCAGCGCCGAGCAGCTGGACCTGGTCGAGCGGCTGGCCGGCCAGATCCGGCCGCTGGCGCGGATCGAGGCGCTGACCATCGCCCGCGACGGCTCGCGCCCCGCCGTGGCGGCCTCGGCGGTGGTCAAGGGCGCCGAAGTGTTCCTGCCGCTCGAGGGCCTGGTGGACCTGGACGAGGAGCGCGCGCGGCTGGCGCGCGAGGCGGCCAGGCTGATGGGCGACCTCGAGAGCGTCAAGAAGAAGCTGCGCAACCAGGACTTCCTCGACAAGGCGCGTCCCGAGGTGGTGGAGAAGGAGCGCGCGCGGCTGGTGGCACTCGAGGAGACGCTCGCCAAGCTGAACCGCGCGCAGGAGAGCCTGCGGGCGGTGCAGTCGTAGCGCCCGCGCGTCGGCCCGGGGCCCGCATCGTGACCCGCCGTGCCGCCGGCACGCAACCCAGCATTCTGGCGGTGGTGGGCCGCATCCCGCGCGGGAGGGTGGCCACCTACGGGCAGATCGCTGCGCGCGCCGGACTCGCGGGGCAGGCGCGGCTGGTCGGCTACGCGCTCCACGCCCTGCCGGAAGGCACACCGCTCCCGTGGCACCGCGTGCTCGGCGCCGGCGGCCGCCTGAGCCTGATGCGGAGCGACCCGGCGTCCGCGCTCACCCAGCGCCTGCGGCTCGAGCGCGAGGGGGTCCGGTTCGATGCGCGCGGCCGGGTCGACCTCACGGTCTTCGGCTGGCGGCCGCGGCGCTAGCCGCCCGCCCGCGCCTGCAGGATGTCGACGATGCGTGGCCCGCTGCGCCCGTCGCCGAACGGGTTGGGCCAGTCGCGGACGCGGTCGCGCATGGCGCGCGCGCTCGCCACGATCCGCTCCGGGTCGGCTCCGGCGAGCATGTTGGCTCCCACCTCCAGCGACTCCGGCCGCTCGGTGTTGTCCCGCAGCGTCACGCAGGGAACGCGCAGACAGCACGCCTCCTCCTGCAGGCCGCCCGAGTCGGTCAGCATCAGCGCCGCCTCGGCGTGGAGGCCGAGGAACTCGAGGTAGCCGAGCGGCGGCAGGCGCCGCACCCCGCCGTCCTCGGCGAGGTCGAGGGCCTCGAGCCTGTTCGCGGTCCGCGGATGCAGCGCCGCCAGCACCGGCATCCCGAGCGCCCGGCCCGCCGCGGCGAGCCCGGTGAAGATGCCGCGCAGCCGGTCCTCGCGCTCGACATTCTCCGCGCGGTGGACGGTGGCCAGCGCGTAGCCGCCGGCCTCGACCGCGAAGC
>JBBTLZ010000077.1:0-50827 GCA_038068435.1 Candidatus Eiseniibacteriota bacterium
TGGCCGCCGCAATGGTCACATAACGTGTTGTCATACAACACGTTGGAGGATACCCAACCGCGTCGGGCGACGCACGGGAGAGGCGGATCATGGCTCTTCGCATCGGCATCAACGGGTTCGGGCGGATCGGGCGCCAGGTGGTGCGGGCCGCCATCGATCGCGGCGCCCCGCTGGAGTTCGTCGCGGTCAACGACATCACCGACGCGGCGACGCTGGCGCACCTGCTGCGCTACGACTCGGTGCACGGCAGCTGGGCGCAGGCGGCCAGCACGGCCGCGGACGGCCACCTGCAGGTCGGCGGCAGGACGATCCGGGTCATGAGCGAGAAGGACCCGGCGAAGCTGCCGTGGAGATCGCTGGGGGTCGACGTCGTGCTGGAGGCGACCGGCAAGTTCACCGACCGCGACGGAGGCGCACTGCACCTGACCGCCGGGGCGCGCAACGTGCTGGTCTCCGCTCCGACCAGGGGGGCGGACCTCACCTTCGTGTTCGGCGTCAACGACGGGGTCTTCGATCCGGCGAAGCACAAGGTCGTGAGCATCGGCTCCTGCACCACCAACTGCCTGGCCCCGGTCGCCAAGGTGCTGAACGACGCCTTCGGGATCGAGCACGGGTTCATGACCACCATCCACGCCTACACGAACGATCAGCGCATCCTCGACCTCCCGCACCAGGACCTGCGCCGGGCGCGCGCCGCGGCGCTGAACCTGATCCCGACCTCGACCGGGGCGGCCAAGGCGATCGGCGAGGTGCTCCCCGAGCTCAAGGGCAGGCTCGAGGGCATCGCGGTGCGGGCACCGGTGGCCGACGGCTCGCTCGTCGACCTGGTGTGCCGAGTGAGGAAGCCCGCCTCGAAAGAGGCGGTCAATGCGGCGGTCAAGGCCGCCGCGGCCGGGCCGATGCGGGGGATCCTCGAGTACTGCGAGGACCCGATCGTCTCGAGCGACGTGATCGGGAACCCGCACAGCAGCGTGTTCGACGCGCTCTCCACCAGCGTGCTGGACGGCTCGCTGGTCAAGGTGCTCGCCTGGTATGACAACGAGTGGGGATTCTCGAACCGGGTGGTGGACGCACTGATGAGGATGGCATGAGCAGCGCCGGGGCGACGTTCCAGAAGAAGACCGTGCGTGACCTCGAGCCGGCCGGCCGGCGGGTCCTGGTGCGCGTGGACTTCAACGTCCCGCTCCAGGGCGGCGAGGTGGCCGACGACACGCGCATCGTCGCGGCGCTCCCGACCGTTCGGTACCTGCTGGAGAAAAAGGCGCGGGTGGTCCTGATGTCGCACCTCGGCCGGCCCGACGGGAAGCCGGACCGGAAGTACAGCCTGAGACCGGTGGCGGCGCGCCTCGAGCGGCTCCTGCGCCAGCCGGTGGCGTTCGCCGCCGACTGCGTCGGGGATGAGGCCGAGGCGAAGGCGTCGTCGCTGGCCGACGCCGGGGTGCTGCTGCTCGAGAACCTCCGCTTCCATGCCGAGGAGGAGCGGAACGACCCCGGCTTCGCGCGGCGCCTGGCGGCGCTCGGGGATTGCTACGTCAACGACGCCTTCGGCACCGCCCACCGGGCGCACGCCTCGACCGAGGCGGTGGCGAAGATCCTGAAACCCGCCGTGGCGGGCTTCCTCATGCAGCGCGAGCTGGACTGTCTGGGACGCGCGCTCGATCAGCCGCAGCGCCCGTTCGTGGCGATCCTCGGGGGTGCCAAGATCTCCGGGAAGATCGATGTCATCCGGGTACTGCTCGGCAAGGTGGACCGATTGCTGATCGGCGGAGCGATGATGTTCACGTTCCTGCGGGCGCAGGGCCGGCCGACCGGGCGCTCGCTGGTGGAGGAGGATCGCGTCGGGATGGCGCGCGAGGTGCTGGAGCAGGCGGCGACGCGCGGCGTGGAGCTGGTCCTGCCGGTGGACTGCGTGGCCAGCGCGGCCGCGGACGGGAGCGCCCCGTCGCGCATCGTCCGACTGGAGGCCCTCGGCGCGGAGGAGATGGGCGTGGACATCGGCCCCGACACGTTGAGGAGCTTCTCCGAGCGGATCCAGGACGCGCGGACCGTGCTGTGGAACGGCCCGATGGGGATCTTCGAGGTCCCGGCCTTCGCGAGCGGCACGCGCGGCGTGGCGCAGGCGCTGGCGGAGGCAGGCGGGCGCGGAGCGGTGACGGTGGTAGGGGGCGGGGACTCGGTGGCGGCGGTGCAGCAGGCCGGGCTGTCCGAGCGGGTGACCCACCTCTCGACCGGCGGCGGCGCGTCGCTCGAGTTCCTCGAGGGGCGCGTCCTTCCCGGCGTGGCCGCGCTGGACGATCGGGAGCGGTGATGGGCAGCCCCTGGCCGCGGCGTCCCCGGCTGGTCGCTGGGAACTGGAAGATGAACAAGACCGCGCCGGAGAGCGCGGCCCTCGCCGGCCAGCTGGTCGCCCTGCTGAGCGCCGGCCGCCCGTGCGAGGTCGCGGTCTGCCCCCCGTTCACCTCGCTCGAATCGGTGGGCGCCGCCCTGCGCGGCAGCGGCGTGCACCTCGGCGGACAGGACCTGCACCCGGAGCCACGGGGCGCTTTCACGGGTGCCGTCGCGGGTGCGATGCTGGCCGCCCTCGGCTGCCGCTTCGTGATCGTGGGGCACTCCGAACGCCGCCACGGGATGGGTGAGGACGACGCGCTGGTGGCCCGCAAGGCCCGGGGGGCACTCCGCGACGGGCTCACACCGATCGTCTGCGTGGGGGAGACCCTGGCCGAGCGCGGATCGGCGCGTACCGCAGACGTGCTGGTGCGGCAGGTGCGGACGGTCTACGAGGGGCTGGGCGAAGCCGAGGCTCGCGCGACGGTCATCGCCTACGAGCCGGTGTGGGCGATCGGCACCGGGAAGGTGGCGAGCCTGGAGCAGGCGCGCGAGGCCCACCAGCTGGTGCGCGCCACGCTGGATCGGGTGGTGTCCCCCGGGGTCGGACAGAGTATGGCGGTTCTCTACGGCGGCAGCGTGACCGAGCAGAATGCCGTCGCCCTGTTCGCCGAGCCCGAGCTGGACGGGGGGCTGGTCGGTGGGGCCTCGCTCGAGGCCGCCGGGTTCTGGCGGATCTGCGCGGCGGCGGCGGCGCGCTGAGATCCTCTGTGGCCCCAGCCCGGCCCGCGGGTGCGTTGACGCGGCGCGGGCCGGCTGCTAGGTTTCCTCGCCGCTTCGCTGTCCGGCGCCGGCGCGGGTGGCCCGCGCCGCATCGATCCATGATCCTCCGAGGAACGTCATGTACGGTCTGCTGCTCGCGACCCACATCCTGATCTGTTTCAGCCTGATCGTCGTGGTCCTGTTGCAGTCGGGCAAGGGCGGCGGCCTCGCCGGCGGCGCGTTCGGCGGTACCGCGCAGACCGTGTTCGGCGGGCGCGGAGCGACCGACTTCATGACGCGCGCCACCATGGTGCTCGGAGGAGCGTTCTTCCTCACGTCGCTGGTGCTCGCGCTGCTCTCTTCGGGCGCGGGGCGCTCCACCCGCAGCCTCATCCAGGAGGAGGCGCGACGGGCGCCCGCTGCCGCTCCGCAGCTGCCGGGGACGGTACCCGGCCAGCCGCCGGCCCAGGGCGCGCCGTCGCCGCCGGCCGCGCCGCAGCAGACCCCGCCCGCGGGTGCTCAGCCGGCGACTCTGCCTCCCGGCGGGGGAGGGAAGTGAGCCCGAGCGATCTGCCGGCGACAGGACCCGTGCCCGGGTGGTGGAATTGGTAGACACGTACGTTTGAGGGGCGTATGGGGAAACCCGTGCGAGTTCAAATCTCGCCCCGGGCACCAGAAGACAGGAAGCCACGCGGCGCCCGCTGCGTGGCTTCGGCGTGCCGGGGCCTCCCGGGGGCTCTAGAAGAGCTCCCGCACATACGCGTCCAGCGTCTCCGCGTCGAGGTAGCCGACCGTGCGCCGGACGACCTCGCCGCGACGGTTGATGAAGAAGGTGGTCGGGAGCATGCGGATGGGCCCGTACCGATCGAGGAGCTTCTCATCCGCCATGGCGAGGCGGAATTTGATGCCCAGCCGCTCCGCGAATCGCTTCACGGATGCGGGCGGATCTTCGTCGACCGAGAGGCCCAGCACCACCAACCCGTCCCGCGTGTAGCGCTCCTGGAGCCGGTCGAGGTGGGGCATGCTCGCGCGGCAGGGTGCACACCAGGTCGCCCAGAAATCGAGGACCACCGGCCTGCCGCGTTGTTCCTGGAGCCGGAAGCTCTTCCCGTCGAGGGTCCGTAGGGTGAATGACGGAGCGAGACGGTCGGCCCCACCGGCGGCCGCCGGGTCCGGATTCGAACCCACGGATACCAGCAGCAGCGCGACCAGCGACGTGACGGTCAGGGGGGACCTTGCTCGCACGGGATTCCTCTCATGGGGCCGGCCAGACACGGGGCGTCATCGGCAGGTCCGCAACCAGACTAGATGTTCCGAGGCCGGAGAGGCCAGCCGGGGCGCACTTCTTTGCAGGCATTTGACCCACGGGCGTTCGTGACGGCCTCGATCGCCCGATCGGCGGGCCGTTTTCCTTGAGCCCCGCGCGAGCGGTGTGCTAGCGTCCGGTCGCTCCCCGCGACCGGAGTGGCCGCCCCGACCGGAGGCGCCGCGACGGGCCGCTCCACCACCATGTCTTGCGACTTCACAAGGAGTGTGAAGCCTGATGGCCCTCGGTTTGGTCGTGCTTCAGCTGGGCGGGGGCGCACGGGCGTCGATCTGGGCGCTAGTCCTGCAGTCCGGCCCGTTCGCCAAGGGCGTCCTCGTCCTCCTGCTCATCATGTCGGTCGTCTGCTGGGGCGTCATCTGGAACCGCGCCCGCCTCTATGGCCGCGTCGAGAGGGCCGATCGGGGCTTCCTCGCCGCGTTCCGGCGCCTCGCCCGGACGGCCGATTTCCGGCTGGTGTGCGAGCAGCATCCCCACAGCCTGCTCGCCCGGGTGGCGATGGTGGGCCAGCGCGCGCTCGAGCAGCATCCGGCCGACGCCGCCGGCTCGGCGGCCCTGCGCTACGAGATCGCCCAGCGGGCCATGGACCGCTCCGCGAGCGAGGAGGCCGCCCGTCTCGAGCGCCACGTCGGATTCCTCGCCACCACCGGCAGCGTCTCACCGTTCATCGGCCTGATGGGGACGGTCTGGGGGGTGATGACCGCCTTCCTGAACATCGGCGTCCAGGGCTCCGCGTCACTGGTGGTGGTGGCCCCCGGGATCGCGGAGGCGCTCATCGCGACGGTCGCGGGGCTCGCGGCCGCCATCCCGGCGGTGGTCGGCTACAACCACCTGCTCGGCCGGCTGCGCGATCTCACCAACGCCACCGGCCAGTTCGCCACCGAGTTTCTGGATCAGCGCATCGGCGGGGGTGGGGGATGATCGTCGGTTCGCCACGTCGCCCCATGTCCGAGATCAATGTCACCCCGCTGGTGGACGTGGTGCTGGTGCTGCTCATCATCTTCATGGTGACCGCGCCCTTCCTTCAGGGTGGGCTCGAGATCGACCTCCCCAAGGTTGCGTCCCGCGGCATCGACGTGCGCGAGGGCCTGGTCGTGAGCGTCCGCGCGGACCGCACCGTCGCGGTGGGGAACCGCGTGGTGGCTCTCGCCCGCTTCGAGGAGGCGCTCGATCGCGCCGGCGCCGCCCGCCGGCCGGTGTTCCTCAAGGCCGACCAGCGCGTCCCCTATGGAACGATCGTGGAGCTGATCGCCCGCATGCGGCGGCGCGGCGTCGCGGCGCTGGGGCTCGTGACCGAGCCGCCGCCGGCGGCCAGGCGGTGAGCGATGCGCGGCGCGATCCTCGGCTCCGGCCTGGTCCACCTGGTGGTGCTGGTGGTTCTCTTCTCCGTGCGCACGGCGGCCTCGCTGGTGATCCCGGGACCCGAGACGGTGCAGGTGACGCTGGTGGACCCGGCCGCCCTCACTCCGACTTCGCCGCCGAAGGTGGAGGCGCCGCCGGAGCCCAGGCTGACCGACGTGAAGCCGGCCGAGGACACCGGCGTCAAACTGCAGCCGGAGGCGCGCAAGCAGAAGAAGGTCGAGAAGCCGCGCGGCGAGGTGGCGCCCGCTCCCGAGTCGCCCGCCCTGCCCTCGGCGCCGGTCGGCTCCGCGGGATTGAAGGGCGAGGTCGCCGTGGACGCCCGGGACTTCGAGTTCACCTACTACCTGGTGCTGGTGCGGAACCGGATCGCCGCGAACTGGGCGCCGCCGGCCGGCCTGGTGACCGGCGGGCGGCGGGTGCGGGCGGTGGTCGGCTTCCGGATCGGCCGGGGCGGCGGGCTCACGGCGGTACGGATGGAGGAAGTGAGCGGCATGGAGTTCTTCGACCGATCGGCCCTGCGCGCCGTGGTGCTCAGCGATCCGCTGCCGCCGCTGCCGCTGGGATTCCCGGCCCCCGAGCTGGGGGTCCATTTCGGTTTCGATTGGGAGGCGCCGTGACGCGTGCCCTGCGGCTCGCGGTGACGCTGCTGGCGTTCGCGACCGGATCCGCGGCCGCTCAGACCCCGACCGACGTGCGGATCGACATCAGCTCCGGCCAGGGACGGCGCATCCGCGTGCACTGCGAGGCGCTGCAGTCGGCGGGCGACCGCAATGCCGGCACCTGGAGCGTGCAGGCCGACGAGCTGCTGGCGCACGACCTCGAATGGTCGGCGGTGTTCACGGTCAGCCGTGCCTGGTCGGCGGGCCAGGAGCCGTTCGACGTGCAGGCCGTGGTCGGCGGCAAGCTCACCGTCAACGGCAGCCAGGTGCGGCTGACCGGCGAGGTGCGGGACCTCCCCGCCCGCCGCCCGATCCTGGTCAGGGAGTACCGCGGCCCGCTGCGCGACTGGCGCTCGGTGGTCCACCGCTTCGCGGACGACATCGTGCTCCAGTTCACCGGGGAGCCGGGCGTGGCGCAGACGCGCATCGCCTTCATCGCCCAGACCGGCCGGACCAAGGACCTCTACGTGATGGACTACGACGGTGCCCGGCTGGCGCCGCTCACGAACGACCGATCCATCACGCTCTCGCCGGCGTGGTCGCCGGAGGGCTCGCTGCTGCTCTTCACGTCCTACCGGGGCGGCGGGCCGCGGTTGTTCGTCATCTCGGCCGCCGGCGGGAAGCCCTTCCTCGTCTCCGGCCGGCCGGGACTCAACACCAGCGGCTCGTACTCGCCGGATGGGCGCGAGATCGTGTGCACGTTGAGCCAGGATGGGAACTCGGAGATCTACCTGCTGGACGCGCGCGGCGGGACGCCCCAACGCCTGACCAACAGTCGTGGCATCGATACGTCACCGGCGTGGTCGCCGACCGGGCGCGAGATCGCATTCACGTCCGACCGCACCGGAACGCCCCAGGTCAACGTCATGGACCGCGAGGGCGGGAACCTGAGACGTCTCACCTACGATGTGGACTACACGGATTCTCCGGCGTGGTCGCCCAAGGGCGAGCGGATCGCGTTCGTCGCCCGCACCGGTGGCGGCTTCGACATCTACACCTGCCGGCCGGACGGCGGCGACACGCGGCTGGTGGTGAGTGGGGGCAGCAACGAGAATCCGCGCTGGTCCCCCGACGGTCGGCATCTGGTGTTCTCGTCCAATCGCGAAGGCGCGCGCGGGCTGTTCGTCAGCGACCTCGACGGGACGCCTCCGCGCAAGCTCGACACCGGCGGTCTCGTCGCGCTTTCCCCCGCCTGGTCGCCGCGACCCGCGGCGTCCGGGTCGGCACTCCGAATCAACGAAGGCAGTCCAACCCCTGGAGGTCAACCATGAGCCCCCTCAGTCCGAAGAATCTCCGTGCGGTAGTGGTCCCACTGCTGATCGGCGTGACGCTGATCGCAGGCTGCGCCAAGAAGCCTGTGGCGACGCCGACGCCGGCGCCCACGCCGCCGCAGGTGGAGACGCCCGTGCCGCCGCCCACCTCGACGCCGGCTCCGCAAGCGGAGACCCCGCCCGCGCCTTCAGCGGTGAAGTCCGAGGACTTCCAGCCCGCGTTCTTCGACTACGACGCCTACAGTCTGCGCGACGACGCCAGGGCCGTGCTGGACCGGAACGCCAGGACGCTCCGGGACAACCCCAAGGTCGGGATCACGATCGAGGGCCACTGCGACGAGCGGGGCACGGTCGAGTACAACCAGGCGCTGGGGGAGCGGCGCGCCCAGGTCGCGCGCGACTACCTGGTGGCCGCGGGCATCGACGCCTCGCGGATCAACCTGATCTCGTATGGCAAGGAACGGCCGTTCGCGACCGGCCAGGACGAGGCATCCTGGCAGCAGAACCGCCGCGCGCACTTCGTGGTCCGCGGCACTTCATGAGACGCACCCACGCGGGAGACGAGCCCGCGCGTCGCGAGGGAACGGCACCCCGGCGCGCCGCCGCCGCGCTCGTGGTCCTGGCCCTCGCGGGGGCGATCGCGACGCAGCCCGGGTGCTACGCGCCGCAAATCGGACTGCTCCGATCCGGCCTCGACAGCCTGCGCACGGTGGTGGACACGCTCACCGCGCGCGACGCGGCCGCGTTCGCGGTGCTGCGCGACACGCGGCGCGAGGTGACCGAGCAGCGCGACATCCTGCTCAGCACCCGGGCATCGACAGGCACCACCACCCAGGAGCTGTTCGAACAGATGGGCCGGCTCGAGGGGAAGCTCGACGACGTCATGGGCCGGTTCCAGCAGATCAGCCAGCGGGTGACGCCGCCGGCCGCCGCGCCGCAGCAGGGCGATCCCAACCAGCTCTACGACCAGGCCGCCTCGGACCTCACCCAGGGGCGCTACGCGCTCGCGCTCCAGGGATTCCGTGATTTCGTACGGCGCTTTCCGTCCGCCGAGCTGTCGGACAACGCCCAGTACGGGGTGGGGGAGTGCTTCTTCGCCCAGTCGCAGTTCGACAGCGCGGCGGTCGAGTACGCGCGGGTCGAGGAAGGCTGGGCGCAGGGCGACAAGGTGCCCGCGGCCCTGTATAAGCTGGCCCTGAGCCGCGAGCGGCTCGGACAGAAGGACGCCGCGAAGAAGACCTTCGAGGACCTGGTCAAGCGCTTCCCCAACTCGGGCGAGGCGCAACTGGCGCGTGAGAGGCTCGGCGGCACGCGGCGCCGCTAGCCTCCTGTGGCTGTGGGCCGGCCTGGCCTGCGGGCCGGGCCACGCGCACGCCTCGGGGGCGGCACTCGCGCCGGCGGGCGCCGTGCGCGCCGCGATATCCGGAGACTCGCTCGCGGCGGCACCCGGCGACGGGGGTGCCCCGGCCGATGGGCGCCCGATTTCCCGTGTCGAGGTCGAGGCCCACGGCATCTTCGATCCCGTCCCGCCCGGGCGACTGGGGCCGGTCTTCCGGCTCGCCGATCGGCTGCACGTCCGCACCCGCCCCTCCACGGTGCGTCATCGGGTGCTGGTCGCGGCCGGGGAGCCGTGGACCGAAGCCCGCGCCCGGGAGAGCGAGCGCGGTCTGCGCGCGCTCGACATCTTCGACGGCGTGCGCGTGGAGGGCCGACCGTCCGGGGACTCGGTCGTGGTCACGGTGTGGACCCGCGACGCCTGGACCACCTCGCCCGAGTTCGCGCTCGAGCGAGGCGGCGGGCAGCTGTTCGGCTCGGTCCAGTTCTCGGAGCGGAACCTGTTCGGCCGCGCCCAGCAGATCGGTGTCGCCTACCGCGAGGACCCCACCGGCATCTCGCGATCCATCGAGGTGGCCGACCCGGGGGTGGACGGTTCGCGCGTGCGGGTCGCGGCCGCCGCCAGCGGGGGCTCGAGCGGGACGATCAACAGCCTCGCGGTGGGGATGCCGTTCTACGCCGAGGATGCACCCCTCTCGTTCGGGATCCAGGCGGAGCGCGCCAACACCACGGCGCGTCTGTTCGACACGGGGGTCGAAGTCGCGCGCTTCGCGCGGCGGCTCGAACGGGTCGAGATGTCGGTGGGCCGGGGCAGGCGCTTCGACCGGACGATCGCCCGGCTGACCGGTTCGTTCCTCGTCCTGGACCGGAGCTTCGGGGGCAGTACCCTGGAGCGCGGGGCGCCGGTCGAGTTCGCGGGCGGTGAAGAGCGGCTGCGGGTCCGGCGTTTCGCGGCCGAAGGCCGGCTCTGGCGCCCGGGCTTCGTCGAGCGCACCGCCGTCGATCGGCTGGACGGGATCGAGGACTTCGACCTCGGCCGCTCGCTCGCCCTCGCGCTGGGCTTCTCGCCCCGCGCGCTCGGCGGCAGCGTCGACGAGGGCTACGCAGCGGTCCGGATGGACGCCGGCGCGGACGCGCGCGGCGCGGGGTTCGGCTGGCTGCGGCTCGGTCTCTCCAGCCGACTGCTCGCCGGGCCCCGCGAAGCCAGCGGGCGGCTCGAAGCGCGATGGGTGAACCAGACTATCCCACGCCACACCCTGGTGGTCGCCGCACTCGGCGCCGCAGGCTGGCGCACCCCGCGCGACTTCCAGCTGGTGGTCGGCGGACTCAACGGCCTGCGCGCGCACGGCGTCCATGCGCTCGCCGGCGACCGGCTCTGGCGCTGCAACGCCGAGAGCCGCTGGCTGATCGGGCGCGACTTCCAGCATCTGCTGTCGCTGGGTGCCGCCGCCTTCTGGGACGCCGCACGCACGCGGGGCCCGGGGTCCGGCGACGGTCCGTGGCAGCACGACCTGGGGCTGGGGCTGCGCGTCGGGCTTCCGCGCTCGGCGTTCAACCGTATCGTGCGCTTCGACGTCGCGTGGCCGCTCGCGCCGTCCGGCCCCGGCCCGCGCGAGGCGGTGTTCTCGTTCGGGTCGAGCCAGGCCTTCTAACCCGCGGCGCCCGGCTTGACGCGCCCCCGCGCGCGCCCGTAGCGTCGCGCCTCCGGAGGGACGACCATGGATCTCAACGCGGTGCCGCTCGACATCCCCGCCGAGTGCAATCTGGTGGCGGGGCAGGCGCACTTCATCAAGACGGTCGAAGACCTCGCCGAGATCGTGGTCACGACCGTGCCCGGCGCCCGCTTCGGGCTCGCCTTCTGCGAGGCGTCGGGCCCGTGCCTGATCCGCACCGAGGGCAACGACCCGGAGCTGGTCGAGGTGGCGGTCTCGAACGCTGAACGCGTGGCGGCGGGGCATGCGTTCTTCCTGCTCCTGCGCGGCGCCTACCCGATCAACCTGCTCAACGCCGTGAAGCAGTGCCCCGAGGTGTGCCAGGTGTTCTGCGCGACCGCCAACCCGGTGCAGGCGCTGGTCGCCCAGACCGATCAGGGGCGCGGCGTGCTGGGCGTGGTGGACGGTGCCTCGCCGCGCGGGCTCGAGAACGACCAGGCGAAGCAGGAGCGGAGGGACTTCCTGCGCCGCATCGGATACAAGCGCTGAGCCCCGCGGTCTGCGGCTCGCGTTCGCGCGACGCGTGGCGTAGACTGCGCGCCGGCCATGATCTCCCGCACGACCCCCGATCCCGATCGCGAGTGGGAATGCGCCCGGCGGCAGGCCACGCCGTGAGGCTGCGCTTCGGCACCTCGGGCATCCCGCGCTCGACCCGGAAGCCCGGCACCGACCACGGCATCCGGCGCGCCCGCGAGCTGGGACTCGACTGCCTCGAGATGGCGTGGGTGAACGGCGTCCGCATGGGCGAGGCGGCCGCGCAGCGCATCGCCGAGGCCGCGCGCGAGACGGGGCTCGAGCTCACCGCCCACGGGCCCTACTACGTCAACCTGTGCGGGAGCGTCGAGGTCGTGCAGCGCAGCCTCGACCGCCTGCTCCACACCGCCCGCATGGCCGAGCGTTGCGGCGCGGGCAGCTTCTGCTTCCACGCCGGGTTCTACCAGAAGCTCGACCCCGCCGAGGCGGACCGCCAGGTGCGCGCGGGGCTCGCTCGGATCACCGCCCAGTTGCGCCGGGAGGGGGTGCGGGTGGACGTGCGCCCGGAGCTGACCGGCAAGCCCACCCAGGTCGGCTCGCTGGAGGAGATCCTCGCCTGGAGCGCGACCATCGAAGGGGTGCGACCGTGCGTGGACTTCTCCCACCAGTACGCGCGTCACGGCGGGGCCTTCAACACCTACCGGGAGTTCGGCGAGACCCTCGAGCGCATCCGTGACCGGCTGGGGTGCTCCGCCCTCGAGCGGCTCCACGTCCACATCGCCGGCATCGAGTTCGGACCGCGCGGTGAGCGGCGGCACCTGCCGCTGCGACAGTCGCGCTTCCGCTACCGCGAGCTGCTGAGGGCACTCAAGGACTGCCGGGTCTCGGGCTGGGTCGTGTGTGAGAGTCCGGCGATGGAAGACGACGCGTTGCTGCTGCAGCGGGCATACCGGAGGCTGCGTTGAATCCGGCCGCGCGTCGTCACGCCGCTGGGGCGTGTGCCCGGCCGGCGCTCACCGGGCCCGGAACGGTCGGCACGCGCGCCACCGGCCCGGCCACCGGGGCCGACTGACCATGCCCCTCACGCACCGGGCCCTCCGGCTGGGGCCGCTCGAGAACAACTCCTACCTCATCGTCTGCGTCGCCACCCGCGAGACCGCGGTGGTGGACGTGGGCTTCGAGCCCGAGGCCGCGATCGATGCGCTACGGGCCGGGGATCTCAGGGTGCGCTACCTGCTCAACACCCACGCGCACTACGACCACCTCGCGGGCATGCGAGCGGTGCAGGAGGCGGTCGGCGGCGAGTACTGGCTCCACCCGGCCGACCGGCCGCTGCTCGAGCGGCTCACCGAGCAGGGCGCCGCGTTCGGATTCCCGGCGGCGCGCCCGCCCGCCGTGGTGCACGATCTCGCCGACGGCCAGCGACTGACGCTGGGCGAGGAGGCGCTCGAGGTCATCCACACACCCGGCCACTCGCCGGGCGGGGTGTGTTTCCGGTGGCAAGACTGGTTGTGGGTGGGTGACACGCTGTTCGCCGGCTCGATCGGGCGCACCGACTTGCCCGGGGGCTCGTTCGAAGAGCTCGAGCGCGCCATCCGGACGCGCCTGTTCCCGCTCGGGGACGCGCTTCAGGCGTTCCCGGGGCACGGTCCCGCCACCACGCTCGGCCGCGAGCGCCGTGAGAATCCGTTCGTGGGCGAGCAGGCGAGGCAGGCGTGACGCGCGCGCCGGGCGGCTGGAGTGCGCGGCTCTCCCTCGACCCGACGGCGTTCATCGCCCCGGGGGCGGTGGTGGTCGGGGATGTCACGCTGGGGGCTGGCGCCAGCGTGTGGTTCAACACCGTCGTGCGCGGGGACACCGCGCCGGTCACGGTCGGCGAGGGGTCGAACCTCCAGGACAACGTGGTGGTCCACGTCGACGAAGGCCAGCCGGCGGTGATCGGCGCCCGGGTCACGGTCGGACATCGGGCGGTCGTGCACGGGTGCGTCATCGGCGACGAGTGCCTGGTCGGCATGGGCTCGGTCATCCTCTCGGGCGCCCGCCTCGGCGAGGGGTCGCTGATCGGCGCCGGCGCGCTGGTGCTCGAGAACCAGGCCATCCCGCCGGGGAGCCTGGTGCTCGGCACGCCCGGGAAGGTGGCCGGGCAGGTCTCGGCGGCGCAGCGGGAGGGCATGCGCAGCGGCGCCGCACACTATGTGGCGCTGGCCCGCAGCTACCTCGAGCGCGGCTTCGCGCGACCGCACCCGTTCCCGCACAGCGACACCGGCCTCACCGGCCGTGACCGCGGCCTGCTGGGCTTCCTGGAATGGAGCCAGCTGCTCGCGGTGCTGGCCGAGAGCCCGCACTGGGTGGCGCAGCGCCTCGGCCGCTACCCCGAATCGCGCTGGAGCCAGGCCCCGGCTCCGGGGCGCTGGTCGGCGCTCGAGGTCGTCTGCCACCTGCGCGACGCGGACCGCGAGATCCTCGTACCGCGCCTCGAGCGGATGCTCGCGGAAGAGCGGCCCGTCATCCCCGATGTGGACATGGGTGGGTGGGACACGCGGCGCGCCTACCGCTCGGAGTCGGCGCGCGCCGCGCACCAGGCCTGGAGCGAGTCGCGGTGCGTGCTGCTGGCGCGGCTCGCGCCCCTGCGCCCGGAGGACTGGCGCCGCGTGGGCTATCACTCGATCCGCGGTCCCTATCCGCTGGGGGAGATGGTGCGACAGTGGGCCGACCACGATCTCTCGCACCGGCGGCAGATCGCCGAGGCGCTCGGGGAGTTCGCGTGACGCCGGGCGTGGGGCGAGGCCCGGGAACGCGCGCGGGACGCCGTCCGGGCGGCACGCGCGACGCGCACGCGGGGGCCGCGCCGCGGCCGGTCGGGTGCGCGATCGTCACCGTCAGCGACACGCGCGGCCGCGGCGACGACCCCAGCGGCGATCTGCTCCTGCGGCGGGTCGAGCGGGGCGGTCACGCGGTCGTCTCCCGCGACTGGGTGACGGACGATGCGCCGGCGATCCGCCGGGTCGTCCGCGCCGCGCTCGCGCGACGCGACGTGGACGCGGTCCTGGTGACGGGCGGCACGGGCGTCGCCCCGCGCGACGTCACGCCCGAAGCGGTCGCACCGCTGGTGCAGCGGTGGCTGCCCGGGTTCGGAGAGCTGTTCCGGGTGCTGTCCCACCGTGAGGTCGGCGGCGCGGCGTGGCTGTCGCGGGCGGCGGCCGGCGTGGCACGCGGTCGATTGCTGGTGATCCTGCCGGGCTCGCTGGCCGCGGTGCGGCTGGCGGCGGACCGGTTGTTGGTTCCCGAGCTCGCCCACGCGGCGCGGCTCCTGGGCCGATTCAAGCGAGGGGAGTGAGCATGTCCGTCAAGTGCGACCGCTGGATCCGCGAGATGTGCCTCAAGCACCGGATGATCGAGCCGTTCGAGGAGAAGCAGGTGCGCGAGGGTGTGGTCTCGTACGGTATATCGTCCTACGGCTACGACCTCCGTATCGCCGACGAGTTCAAGATCTTCACGAACGTGAACTCGACCATCGTCGATCCCAAGCACATGGATGCCCGGACGATGGTGGACTTCAAGGGACCGGTCGCGCTCATCCCCCCCAACTCGTTCGCGCTCGGCCGCAGCGTCGAGTACTTCCGGATCCCCCGCAGCGTCATCACCGTCACGCTGGGGAAGTCCACCTACGCCCGGTGCGGCATCATCACCAACGTCACGCCGTTCGAGCCCGAGTGGGAGGGCTACGTGACGCTCGAGATCAGCAACACGACGCCGCTTCCCGCGCGGATCTACGCCAACGAGGGCATCGCCCAGGTGCTGTTCTTCGAGAGCGACGAGGTGTGCGAGACCTCGTACAAGGACAAGGGGGGGAAATACCAGGCGCAACAGGGCATCACGCTGCCGAAGCTCTAGCGCGGCGGGCCGGCCGCGCTTGCGCGCGACCGCCGCCGGTCGCTAGGCTGCGGGCGCTTCGCGCGGTTTCACGCAGGACATCCCAGGAGCCATCGATGTTCAAGGAGCTGGGCCAGGGTCTCGGCGTCACGCTCGAGAACCTCTTCAAGAAGCCGTTCACCGTCCAGTACCCGGACGAGAAGCTCGAGATGTTCCCGCGCTTCCGAGGCCTTCACGTCCTCACGCGGCACGAGGACGGTCTCGAGCGTTGTGTCGGGTGCGAGCTGTGCGCGGTGGCCTGCCCGGCCGACGCCATCTTCGTCGAGGCGGCCGAGAACGACCCCGGCGAACCCACCTCGCACGGCGAGCGCTATGCGCGGCGTTACGAGATCAACATGCTGCGCTGCATCTTCTGCGGCATGTGCGAGGAGGCGTGCCCGGAGGACGCCATCTACCTCGAGAAGAAGTACGAGCTCGCCGACTACCAGCGCGACGCGTTCATCTACACCAAGAGCGAGCTGCTGGTGCCGCCCGAGAAGGCCGGCTACCTCCCCGAGCGCTGACCCGGGTCGCCGGCCTCCGGCGGCCATCTCCGCCGCCTGCCCGTCCTCTGTACGTCCTTGGGCCCGGCCCGCGGTTCGGGGCGCACATCGTTCAGCTTCGCGACGCACTCTGTCCCCTCGTGGAACAGTCGGCGGGCGCGGCACGTGAGACGGCCTCTCAAGTCAAGCTGCCAAATGATTGGATCCCAGCGGTTTGATCGGCGGGCTCCAACGCGGGCATGACACCTGCGTTCGGTGAGGCCGTGACGCGCCCGTCGCCCCGGAGGCCGCCCCGGAGGAGCGACGCGGCGGCGCAGACTTCGAGGCAGGAGGAGAGACATGACGCTCATCCGTTGGAGCCCTGCGCCGGGCACCCCGCTGCGCGAACTCACGAGCATCCAGGACGAGGTCCACCGGCTCTTCGACCGCTGCTTCACACGGGGGACGTTGCGCGGCGACCTGAACGCGATCTTCACACCAGCGGTCGACATCGAAGAGACCCCCGGGGAGTTCGTGGTACGGGTGGACCTGCCGGGCGTCGCGCAGAAGGACGTAAAGGTGAGCCTGATGGGCGACACACTGACCGTCCGCGGCGAGCGGCGGAAGGGGAGTGCGGCCAAGGAGGGGAACCAGCATCGGCTGGAGCGCGTCCACGGCACCTTCGAGCGCTCTTTCACGCTGGACACCCCGGTCCGCAACGACCAGGTGAAGGCGCAGTACCGTGACGGTGTCCTCGAGGTGCGGGTCCCGAAGGCCGAAGAGGCCCGCATGCGGGAGATCGAGGTGCAGGTCGGCTGATCCGAACACGAACGATCGCGGGCCATGCCGTGCCGGCGCCCGCCGGCGCGGCGTGGGTCCCTCACACCCCTGAGCAGGAGATCCCATGGGCAAGGTCATCGGCATCGATCTCGGAACCACCAACTCGTGCGTCGCAGTCATGGAGGGCGGCGAGCCCAAGGTGATCGCCAACGCCGAGGGATTCCGGACCACGCCGTCCGTCGTCGCGTTCTCGAGGACCGGCGAGCGGCTGGTGGGGGTGGTCGCACGCCGCCAGGCCGTGACCAACCCCAGAAACACCCTCTATTCCATCAAGCGGTTCATGGGTCGCAAGTACGACGAGGTCCAGAGCGAGCTCAAGCTGGTCCCCTACGAGGTCGTGCGTGGCGCCAACGGCGACGTGCGCGTGCGCGCGGGCGGGGAGGAGTTCTCGCCGCCCGAGATCTCGGCCATGATCCTGCAGAAGATGCGGCAGACGGCCGAGGAGTACCTCGGCGAGAAGGTCACCGAGGCCGTCATCACGGTGCCCGCCTACTTCAACGACAGCCAGCGGCAGGCCACCAAGGACGCCGGCCGGGTCGCCGGGCTCGATGTGAAGCGCATCATCAACGAGCCCACCGCCGCATCACTCGCCTACGGGCTCGACAAGAAGAAGGACGAGAAGATCGCGGTCTTCGACCTGGGTGGCGGCACCTTCGACATCTCGATCCTGGAACTCGGCGACGGCGTCTTCGAGGTGCGCTCGACCAACGGCGACACCCATCTGGGCGGCGACGACTTCGACCAGCGCGTCATCGATCACCTGGCCGAGGAGTTCAAGAAGCAGGAAGGTGTCGACCTTCGCAAGGACCCGATGGCCCTGCAGCGGCTGAAGGAAGCCGCCGAGAAGGCCAAGTGCGAGCTGTCGACGGTGATGGAGACCGAGGTCAACCTCCCGTTCATCACCGCGGTCGACAACGTGGCCAAGCATCTGGTCGTGCGCCTGACGCGCGCGAAGCTCGAGCAGCTGTGCGAGAGCCTCATCGAGCGCTGCCGCGGCCCGGTGATGCAGGCGCTCCAGGACGCCGGCCTCGGAACCTCGAAGATCGACGAGATCGTACTGGTCGGCGGCGCCACCCGGATGCCCAAGGTGCAGGAGCTGGTCAAGGAGATCTTCGGCAAGGAGCCGCACCGGGGCGTCAACCCCGACGAGGTGGTGGCGATCGGGGCCGCCATCCAGGGGGCGGTGCTCAAGGGCGAGGTGCGGGACGTCGTCCTGCTGGACGTGACGCCGCTCTCCCTCGGCATCGAGACGCTGGGCGGCGTGATGACCACGCTGATCGAGCGGAACACGACGATCCCGACCAAGAAGAGCCAGGTGTTCTCGACCGCCTCGGACAGCCAGACCACGGTGGAGGTGCACGTGCTGCAGGGCGAGCGCCCGATGGCGAGCGCCAACAAGAGCATCGGCCGCTTCCATCTGGACGGCATCCCGATGGCTCCGCGCGGCGTGCCGCAGATCGAGGTCACCTTCGACATCGACGCCAACGGCATCCTGCACGTTTCGGCCAAGGACCGCGCGACCGGCAAGGAGCAGAGCATCCGCATCGAGGCCTCGAGCGGTCTGAATGAGGCCGAGATCCAGCGGCTGGTGAAGGATGCCGAGGCGCATGTCTCGGAGGACCGCGAGCGCAAGGAGGCGATCGAATCGCGCAACCGCGCCGACGCCCTCGCCTACGAGGTCGAGAAGAACCTCAAGGAGCACGGCGAGAAGCTCGAGTCCGGCGTCAAGTCGCGGGTCGAGGGGGAACTCCAGCGCGTCCGCGAGGCGCTCAAGGGGGAGGACACCGCGGCCATCCGATCGGCGACCGAGGCTCTCGAGCAGGCCTGGCACGCGGCCGCTGCCGCCCTCTACCAGGCCGCCGGCGGCCCGACCGGGACGCCGGACGCGGGTGGGTCCGCCGCCGCCGCGGGCACGGCGGAGCGCCAGAAGGAATCCGGCAAGGGCGGCGCGGTGGATGCGGACTACGAGGTCGTCGAGTAGTCGGACTCCGGTCACAGCGGGCGGTGGGGAGCGTAGGTCTCCGCCGCCCGACCCTTGTTGACGCTGTGCCACCCCGACCCTAGTGTGGCCCGCCGTGACGACCGACCCCGCCGCTCCGCCGACCGCAGCCGCCACGCTGATGGCGTGGGCGCAGCTCCTGGCGGTCGTGGGGTACGCGCTCGCCCAGCTGCTGATCGTCGTCTACGCGTCGCACCGGTATCTTCTCCTGTGGCGATGGCGACATCGCACCGATGCGCGCCGGCCCGTGCCCGCGCCGGCGGACCCCTCAGCGCCGCTTCCGTGCGTCACCGTCCAGCTG
Source organism: Candidatus Eiseniibacteriota bacterium (assembly GCA_038068435.1). GTDB lineage: Bacteria > Eisenbacteria > RBG-16-71-46 > RBG-16-71-46 > RBG-16-71-46 > WS-11. The sequence continues at coordinate 18,759 of JBBTLZ010000077.1, forward strand.
CCGGTCTTCAACGAGAGCCGGGTCGTCGAGCGCCTGATCGACGCCGCGGCGGCACTCGAATACCCGCACGGGCGGCTCGAGATCCAGGTGCTCGACGATTCCACCGACGAGACGCGCGAGCGCGCCGCCGCCGCGGTCGCGCGCCATCGCGCGCTCGGCGTGGACATCCACCACCTGCAACGCGCCCGGCGCGCCGGCTACAAGGCGGGCGCCCTGGCGGCCGGGCTGGCGCGGGCGCGCGGGGCGCTGGTGGCGGTGTTCGACGCCGATTTCGTGCCCCCCGGCGACTTCCTGCTCCGTCTGGTGCCGCGCTTCGCCGACCCCGCGGTCGGCATGGTGCAGGCGCGCTGGGGTCACCTGAACCGCGCCCGATCGCCCCTGACCGCGGCGCAGGCGGCGCTGCTGGATGCCCATTTCCTGATCGAGCACCGGGCGCGGATGCAGGCCGGGCTGTTCTTCAACTTCAACGGCACCGCCGGCATCTGGCGGCGTGCCTGCATCGAAGACAGTGGCGGCTGGTCCCACGATACGCTGACCGAGGACCTGGACCTGAGCTACCGCGCCCAGCTGCGCGGCTGGCGGTTCGTCTTCGACGACCGGGTCGAGGCGCCGGCCGAGTTGCCGGGCGAGATGGAGGCGCTCAAGTCACAGCAGCGGCGGTGGGCCAAGGGGTCGATCCAGACCGCGCGCAAGCTGCTGCCCGAGGTGTGGCGCGCCCCGCTGCCGGCCAGGGTCAAGATCGAGGCGCTCTTCCACCTCACCAGCAACGTCGCCTACCCGCTGCTGCTGGTACTCGGTCTGCTGCTGCTCCCGGTGCTCCTGGCGCCCACCTCCCTGCCGCCGGCTGCGGTGTGGGCCATCCAGGCCGGCGTGGTGGCACTGGGGGTGGTGCCGGTCTGCGTGTTCCTGGCGGTGGGGCGGCGGGCCGCCGGAGGGGGCCTCGTGCAGCTGATGCGCGACGTGCCATCCGCGCTCATCCTCGGAGTCGGGCTCTCGGTGAACAACGCGCGCGCGGTGCTGGAGGGTCTGGGGCCGCGCGTGGGTGACTGGGAGCGCACGCCCAAGACCGGCGACACTGCGCATCGTCCCGCGCGGGACCAGCGCTACCCCTCGGCGCATGGCCTCGCCGGCCGCTCCGAGCTGGCGCTCGCGGCCTGGTTCGTGGGCGTGAGCGCGTTCGCCTGGCGCGCGGGACACGTCGGGGCGCTGCCCTTCACGGCACTGCTGGTGGCGGGGTTCGGCTGGGTGGGCCTGGCGTCGCTGCGGGCGAGCCTGGCGTCGCGGCGCGCCGGCGAAGGCGTGACCGGCGGCTGATTTCCCCGGCCGCACGCCGGGGCCGTCGCCCGCTACCGCGGACTAGAGGCGGACGATCTTGTTCGACCGTCTCCCCTTGAGCGCGTTCCGCGTGTCCACGATCCCCTGCGCGTGGCGCACGATCTCGCCGTAGGGGAAGTCGCGGTGCGCCGTGGCGATCACGACGCAATCGAAGCGCCGCAGACGCGCGGGGGTGAGCGGGACGCTCGTCCGCCGCCGGCCGGCGAAGTCGAGCTTCGGCACGAAGGGGTCGCTGTAGTCGACGCGCGCGCCGCGCTCCTCGAGCGTGGTCATGATGTCGAGCGAGGGGCTTTCCCGCGTGTCGTCGATGCCCCCCTTGTAGGCCACGCCGAGCACCAGCACGCGCGCGCCCTTCACGGCCTTGCCGCGGCGGTTGAGGCTCTCGGCCACCAGGCCCACCGCATGCTCGGGCATGTGCCCGTTCACGTGGCCGGCCAGCTCGATGAAACGCGCCTCGAAGCCGGCCGAGCGCGCCTTCCACGAGAGATAGAACGGGTCGATCGGGATGCAGTGACCGCCCAGCCCGGGCCCGGGATAGAACGGCATGAAGCCGAACGGCTTGGTGCCGGCCGCCTCGATGACCTCCCACACGTCGATCTTGAGCCGCGCGCACATCAGCGCCAGCTCGTTCACCAGCCCGATGTTGACGCTGCGGAAGGTGTTCTCGAGCAGCTTCACCATCTCCGCCACCTGGGTCGAGGAGACCGGCACGACGCGCTCGAGCCGCTGCGCGTAGAGGCGGCAGGCCAGCTCGGTGCAGGCGGGCGTGACGCCGCCGACGACCTTGGGGATGTTCCGCGTGGTGTACTCCGGGTTGCCCGGGTCCACGCGCTCGGGTGAGAACGCCAGGAAGAAGTCGCGCCCGACCCGCATGCCCGACTCCTGCAGGAGCGGGAGGATCAGTTCCTCGGTGGTACCGGGGTAGGTCGTGCTCTCGAGGATGACCAGCATCCCGCGGTGCAGGTGTCGTGCCACCTCCCGCGCCGCAGCGACGATGTAGGAGACGTCGGGGTCGCGCTGCTTGGAGAGCGGCGTCGGCACGCAGATGTTGACCGCGTCCACGTTTCGGAGCACGCCGAAATCCGTCGTCGGCCGCAGCCGGCCGCTCCGGACGAGGACGCGCACGTCGGCCGTGGCCACGTCCTGGACGTAGGAGCGGCCCCGACGCAGGCGGCCGACCTTGCCCTGATCGATGTCGATACCGTCCACCCGGAATCCTGCCTTGCCGAACTCAACCGCCAGCGGCAGGCCGACATAGCCGAGCCCGATGACGCCCAGGCGGGCGCTGCGACGTTCGATGCGGGCCGCCAGCTGGCCGGCGGCGGACGTGCGGGGGAAGTGTGGCCGACGCGACATAGGCGCGCGACCCTAGCACGGCCGCGCGCAAGGGGTCAACGCGCACCCCCGTCGGCGGAGCGCCGGGCGCGGCCGGCCGCCGAGAGGCAGCCCCCGCGCCGCCCTCGCGCGGCGATGCGAGCGAGAGAATTGCCTTGACCCGCGGGGCCGCGCGCTTCGAAACTTCTTCTCCAGCGGGCGAGGTTTTCTGTCCGACGCGTGTCCCTCGGCTTTCGACACCCTAGAGCGAAGCGGCCTTGCCAGCGCATCCCGGTGTCGTGGTCGCGTCACGGTGGGGACGGAGAGCCTCCTCGCGTTTTTGTGCCCGCCCGGCGCTCCGTGAGAGAGTGCCGTGCCATGGCGACCCCCGCGGTCCAGCACATCGCCCGCTACCGGGTCGACGATGCGGTGCACCACGGCCGGCGCGAAGCCGGCGGGTTCGCGCGCCTGAGCGCGCCGCCCTGGCAGGGCGGGCATGAGACCGGCGCGCACGACCCGGACGCCTCGCTGACCCTGCTGGCACCGGTCGTGCCGACCAAGATCGTCTGCGTCGGGCTCAACTACCGCGCGCACCTCGCCGAGAGCGCGAGCGTGGTTCCGGGCGCGAAGCCTCCCGAGGAGCCGCTGCTCTTCCTCAAGCCCGCGAGTGCCGTGATCGCGAGCGGCCAGCCCATCGTCTACCCGCCCGGCGTCACCCGCATGGACCCCGAGGCCGAACTCGGCGTCGTCATCGGGCGGCGTGCGCGCGCGGTCGGCGAGGGCGAGGCGATGCGGTATGTGGCCGGGCTCACGTGCTTCAACGATGTCAGCGCGCGGAACTACCAGCGGCGGGACGGCCAATGGACAAGGGCGAAGGGCTTCGATACCTTCGCGCCCGTCGGTCCGTGGGTCGCGGTGGGCCTCGCTCCCGACCGGCTCGAGGTCACCTGCCGCGTCAACGGCGGTCCGCGCCAGCAGGGTAACACCGCCGATCTGCTGTTCCCGGTCCCCGCGCTCATCCGTTTCATCTCGCGCATCATGACGCTGGAGCCCGGCGACATCATCGCCACCGGCACGCCGGCGGGGGTCGCGCCGGTCGAGGTGGGGGACCGGATCGAGGTCGAGGTCGCCGGCGTGGGGGTGCTCGAGAACCGCGTGGAGGCTGCCCCAGCGTGATGAGGCCGCGCGCAGACCTGCTGATCGTCGATGCCCGTCCGTGGTCGGACGGCGCTGCGCTGCCGGAGGCCGACGCGATCGCCGTCGCCGATGGACGGGTGCTGGCGGTCGGGCGAGCCGCCGATCTGTCGCCGCTCGCCGGCCCGCAGACGCGCCGGCTGGACGCGGGCGGCGGCACCGTGACGCCCGCCCTCGTGGACGCTCACATCCACCTCGTCGCGTGGGCACGCTCGCGCGGGGCGCTCGAGCTCTTCGACTGCCGCTCGCGCGCCGAGGCGCTGGCGCGCGTCGCGGGTTTCCTCGCCGACCATCCCGCCACCGCGACGGTGGTCGGCCGCGGGTGGGATGCCAACCTCTGGAGCGAGCTGCCCGACCGTGCAGCGCTCGACGCCGTGACCGGCGCACGGCCGGTGCTGCTCCACAGCAAGGATTTCCACTCGCTGTGGGTGAACAGTGTCGCCCTCGCCCGCGCGGGCGTGACACGCGACACGCCCGACCCTCCCGGTGGCCGGCTCGAGCGCGACGGCGCAGGCGAGCCGAACGGCGTCGCGCGCGAGCACGCGGTGCGCCTGTTCACCGCGCTGGCGCCCCCCGAGGGCCTCGCGGCGGACCTGGCGCGCGTGCGCGACGCCGTCCGCGCCTTGCACGCCGAGGGCATCACGGCGGTGCACGACTTCGAGGGGGCCGACGAGCACCGGGTGCTGCGCGCGCTGACCCGCGGCGACGGACCGTGCGTCCGGGTGCTCATGCACCTGGCGCACGCCGGGCTCGACCACGCGCTCGCCCTCGGCCTCGCGAGCGGCACCGGCGGCGACCGGTTCCGCGTCGGTGCGCTCAAACTCTTCGCCGACGGCACCCTCGGCTCCCAGACCGCCGCCCTGCTCGAAGCCTACGAAGGGAGCGCCGACCGCGGCCTCGAGCTGATCCCGCCCGCGGAGCTCACCGCGCTGGTGGCACGGGCGACCGCCGGCAGCCTTGCGGTCGCGATCCACGCCATCGGCGATCGCGCGGTCCGCTCGTCGCTCGATGCCATCGCCGCCGCCGGTCCGGCCGCGCGGGCGTCGGCACTCCCGCCGCGGATCGAGCACGTCCAGCTGCTGGACCCGGCCGACCTGCCGCGGTTCGCGGCGCTCGGCGTGGTGGCGAGCATGCAGCCGTCGCACTGCACGAGCGACATCGACAACGCGCACCGTCACTGGGGCCGGCGCGTGGACCGCTCCTATCCGTGGCGCAGCCTGCTCGGGAGCGGCGCGCGGCTGGCGTTCGGCTCCGACGCGCCGGTCGAGGCGCCGGCGACCGCGCACGGGCTGCACAGCGCCGTCACCCGCCAGCGGACCGACGGGACCCCGGTCGCGGGATTCGTCCCGGCCGAGCGGCTCGATCTCGACGCCGCCCTCACGGCGTACACCGAGGGGCCGGCGCGGGCGTCCGGCGCCTGGCCGCGCCTGGGGCGGATCGCGCCCGGGGCCATCGCGGACCTCGCCCTCTGGAGCACGGATCTCCATCGGGCCGCGCCCCCCGAGTTGTCGGGGGTGCAGGTGACGGCCACCGTCATGGAAGGGGAGGTGGTGTTCGAGCGGACCGGACGGACGCCGACGCCCGCTTCGGTCGGGCGCCCGGCGGCGGAGCCGGCGGCGGCGCGCGGCGGCGCGCGATGACGCCGCGCTACCGGGAGCTGCCGGACGAGGGCCTGGTCCGTCTCGCGCAGGAGGGGGACACCCGCGGGTTCGACGAGCTGGTGGTGCGCTACCGGGACCGGGTCTACCGGCTGGCGTTCAAGATCCTGCGCCACGAGGAGGACGCGGCCGAGGCCCTCCAGGACGCGTTCCTCTCCGCCTACCGCGGGCTCAAGAACTTCAAGTCCGAGTCCACCTTCTCGACCTGGCTCTACCGGGTGGCGACCAATGCCAGCCTGATGAAGTACCGGAAGCGGCGCGACGACCACGTGTCGCTCGAGCAGTCGCAGAGCTACCAGTCGGATCCCGAGCCGCTCGCCATCCCGGACTGGTCCCGGCAGCCGCTCGAGGAGCTGCTGGACGCCGAGACGCGCCAGGTGATGGAGGAGGGCCTGCGCCGGCTCCCGGAGGAACTGCGCACCATCTTCATCCTGCGCGACGAGGACGGACACTCGAATGCGGAGGTGGCGGAGATGCTCGACCTCTCGGTGGCGGCGGTGAAGTCGCGGCTGCATCGTGCCCGCATCGCGCTGCGCGACCGGCTGGACCGCTACTTCCAGGACCGGATGACGCGGAAGGACCGGCCACGCCGCGGCGGATGAGGCGGGCGTCAGCGGCCCGAGTTCAACAGGATCACGGCGGCCAGCGCGAGCCGGTAGACGAAGAACACACCGAAGCCCGCGCGGCCCAACCAGCGGATGAGGCCACGGATGGCGAGGAAGCCGGTGACGGCCGCCGAGACGACGCCGATGGCGAGCGTCGCGACCGGCAGCTCGTGCGGCAGGTGGCGGAGTTCCACCAGCCCCGCCCCGAAGGTGATGGGCGTGGCGAGCAGGAACGAGAACCGCGCGGCCGAGACGCGCGCCAGGCCGGCCGCGCGCCCCGCCGTGATCGTGATGCCCGAGCGCGAGACCCCGGGTACGAGCGCGAGCGACTGGGCCGCTCCCATGAACAGGCAGACGCCCCAGCCCGGATCGCGGACCTCCCGGCCCGCCGGCCGCGAGCGGTCGACCCACCAGAGCAGGAAGCCGAAGATCGCGAGCGTCACCGCCTGGAGCGGCAGCGCGCGCAGCCGCGTCTCGGCCAGGTCCTGGAGCAGCAGCCCCGCGATCGCGGCCGGCACCGAGGCGACCGCGAGCTTGAGCCAGGTGGCGCGCGCGGCGTCGCGCTCGGGGCGCTCGCCCGCCAGCGCGGCGCGCGCCAGCGCCAGCCAGTCGCCCCAGAAGGCGGCGATCAGGGCGAGCAGCGTGCCCCAGTGGAGCGCCACGTCGAAGGCGACGCCGGCGTACGGCCAGCCCAGCAGCCGGGGAATCACATACAGGTGCGCGCTGCTCGAGATGGGCAGGAACTCGGTGACGCCCTGCACCGCGCCGAGCACGGCGGCCTGGAGGGGAGACATGGCGCGGCACGCTAGCACGCGCTGCGCGGCGCGTCCAAGACGACCGGGGGGCGCGTGAGCGAGGAGCTGCGGGTCGCGCGACGCGCCGGCGTGGTGGGGGCCGCGACCATGCTCTCACGCGTGCTGGGGCTGGTGCGCGAGCAGGTGATGGCGGCACTCTTCGGCGCCGGCTTCGCGACCGACGCGTTCAATGTCGCCTTCCGCATCCCGAACCTGCTGCGCGACCTGTTCGCCGAGGGGGCGATGTCCTCGGCGTTCGTCCCCACTTTCACCGAGTATCGCGAGAAACGCGGCGAGGCCGAGGCGTGGGCGCTCGGCCGCCAGCTGATGGTGACGCTGCTCGCCGTGCTGCTGGCGATCTGCGCCGTCGGCTACCTGCTGACGCCGTGGCTGCTGCAGCTCGTCGCGCCGGGCTTCGCGGCCGTTCCCGGCAAGCTGGATCTGACGGTCCTGCTCACGCGCGTGATGCTGCCGTTCCTTCCGGCGGTCGCGCTCGCCGCGGTGGCGATGGGCATGCTCAACGCCCGTGGCTCGTTCGCGGTGCCGGCGCTCGCGCCCACCATGCTCAACCTCGGCATGGTGGTGTTCGGCGTCGCGCTCATCCCGGTGGTCGAGGGCTTCGGCCAGCCGGCCATCCTCGCCATGGCGCTGGGTGTGGTGATCGGCGGCGTCGGCCAGTTCGCCTTCCAGCTTCCGGCGCTGCGCGGGAAGGGATTCCGACTGCGGCCCGAGCTTCCGCACGGCCACCCGGGCGTGCGCCGTGTGGCGCTGCTGATGATGCCCGCCGCCGTCGGACTCGCGGCCACCCAGCTCAACCTGTTCGTGAGCACGCTGATCGCCAGCCTGCTCGAGCAGGGGAGCGTCTCGTGGCTCTGGTACGCGTTCCGCATCATGCAGCTGCCGATCGGCGTGTTCGGCGTGGCGCTCGCCACCGTGAGCATGCCGGCGCTGGCGAAGGCGGCGGTGAACCAGGACATGGCCTCGCTCAAGAGCACGCTCTCGGCCACGCTCCGGCTCGTGTTCCTGTTGACCGCCCCGGCGGCCCTGTGGCTCGCCGTCATGGCGGTCCCGGTCATCGCGCTCCTCTACCAGCACGGACGATTCGGTCCGCTCGACACCACGCGGACCGCGGGGGCGCTGGTCATGTACTGCGTGGGGCTGCCGGCCTTCGCGGCGGTCGGGGTGCTGACGCGCACCTTCTACGCGCTCGGCGACACGCGTACGCCGGTCCAGGCGAGCTTCGTCTCGGTGGCGCTCAACCTCGGGCTGAATCTGCTCTTCATCGGGCCGCTGCGCTTCCTCGGACTCGGGCACATGGGGTTGGCACTCGCCACCTCGGTGACCGCGGTCGCGAACCTGCTCCAGCTGGCGTGGTACCTGCGCCGCCGGGTCGGCCCGCTGGAAGGCCGGCGGATGCTGAACACGCTGTGGCGCGTGAGTGCGGCGGCGGCGTTCGCTTCGCTCCTGTGCGCGGTGGCGCTGCGGCTGGTGGGACCCCACATCGTCGGCGGGTGGATGAGGGACGCCGCGGAGGTGGCCGGCGGGCTGCTGCTGGCGCTGGTGAGCGGCTACGCGGCGATGAAGGTGCTCCGGGTGGAGGAACTCGGGACGGTGGAGGGCCTGGCCGCCTCGCTCCGGCGACGGCTGACGGGCGCCTGAGCGAGGTGCGGCGCGTCAGGCCGCCCGGGCCGCCTTCTTCCGCGCCGCCAGGTGCCAGAGGCCGGGGAAGACCACGAACGCCTTGAACCGGCCGGGGCGCCAGAGTGCCGAAGCGATCTCGACAGCCAGCCACACCGCATAGACGATCGAGACCTCCTCGCGCCAGCGCGGCACGCAGAACTGGACGAACCAGAGCGCGAACAGCCCCAGCGCCTCGTAGGCCTGGAAGTTCAGGTTGGCGAGGATGACCATGCCGCGCGTCCCTTGAAGCAGCGTGAGCATCAGCGCGACGCGGTGCTCGCCCATCGGCACCTCGGCGGCACGGCCGAGCGAGAGCGAGCAGACGATCGGGATCATGGCCGCCATCACCGTTCACTGGCTCACGTTGCTCGACACCCTGTTCATCAGGGCCAGGTCCGCCTTGCCGCGGCTGCGCGGTCAGCTAGAGCACGACCCCGCCGATGAGGAACATGCCTGCGATCGCCAGCTTCCGCCGGGGCGAGTCGAGCCCGATGACGGCGCGCGCGACCGCGGCGGAGTCCTCGTGCTCCCCGGGCGGGATGCGGTTGACCACGGTGGCCGTCCGAGGGGCGCTGGTCCGCCTGGGTTTGAATCCTACGGGGTCGGGCGGGATCGGGAGCCGGGAACCTCCTTCGGCTCCGTTGACGGGGAATCGGGCTTCACGGGCCGGGGATGGAGGATCGAGGCGACGATGCTGAGGGCCAGGATCCCACCCACCACCCCGAGCGCCACGGCGATCGGGAGATGGAACAGGTCCGAAAGCATCATCTTTGCGCCCACGAACACCAGGATCGCGGACAGGCCGTAGGGTAGGTAATGGAAGATCCTCATCAGTCCCGCGATCGAGAAGAAGAGCGCACGCAGGCCCAGGACGGCGAAGACGTTCGAGGTGATGACGATGAACGGGTCGCGGGTGATCGCCAGCACCGCCGGGATCGAGTCCACCGCGAACACCAGATCGGTGGTCTCGACCATCACCAGCACCATCAGCAGGGGGGTGACCATGCGTCGTCCGTCGCGGAAGACGGTGAAGCGGGAGCCCTCGTACCCCGGCGTGACCGGGAACAGGCGCCGGAGCAGGCGCAGGACGGGGTTGCGTTCCGGGTGGATCTCGGGCCCGTCGTGCGAGGCGATCTTGATCCCGGAGAAGATCAGGATCGCGCCGAAGAGGTAGATCAGCCAGTGGAAGCGCTCGAGCAGGGCGACGCCGGCGAAGATGAAGATCAGCCTCATCACCACTGCCCCCATCACACCCCAGAACAGCACCCGGTGCTCCAGCGCGGAGGGGACGCTGAAGTAGCGAAAGATCAGCAGGAAGACGAAGAGGTTGTCGACGCTGAGCGAAAGCTCGATCAGGTAGCCGGTGAGGAATTCGAATCCCGCCTGGGATCCACGGGCGAGGAAGACACCGAGATTGAAAAGGAGCGCGAGCGAGACCCAGAGGGCGCTTCCGAGCAGCGCCTCTCTCAGGCTGATGGCGTGGGGGCGTCGGTGGTAGACGAGGAGATCGATGGCCAGCAGGACGCCGACCAGCAGCACGAAGACGGTCCACCCGACCACGGGATTGGCCATCAGAACCGGGTCACGCCGGTGAACTGGAACTCACCCACCTTGAGCGCTGGCGCGACGACGCAGTTGCCGACGTAGTCGAACTGCGTTGGCTCGGCGTCGCGGCCGAACGCCTCGGCGCGGGCGAGCACCTCGAGCACGCTCTCGTTGAAGCGCAGATTGCGCAGGCCCCGCGTGAGCCGGCCCTCCTCGATCAGGAACGTGCCGTCGCGGGTCATGCCGGTGATGAGCGTGCGACGCGCATCGACCACGCGGTTGTACCAGAAGCGCGTCACCAGGACTCCCCGCTCGGTCGAGGCGATCAGCTCCTCGAGCGCGTGGGTGCCGGTCGCGAGCACGAGGTCGTAGGGGATGGGCCCCTCGACCGCCGGCGGCGGGCAGGCGTGGCCGGTGCTCTCGACCCCGGCCTTGAGCGCGGTGCGTCGGTCGTGCACGACCGCGCGAGCCGTCCCGTTCTCGATCAGCGTCACGCGGCGCCGCGGGGTCCCCTCGTGGTCGAACGGGCGTCCGAACGAGCGGGGGTCAAAGGCGTCGTCCACCAGCGTGACGCCCGCGCCGGTGATGGACTGGCCCATGCGTCCGGAGAGGAAGGAGCGGCCTTCCTGCTCGCTCTGGGCGCCCAGACCCAGCCAGGCGAGGAACGCGACCAGCTCCGCCACCGCACTCGGCTCGAGCACGACCGTGTAGCGGCCGGGGGCGACCTCGCCGGGGTCGCGCGACAGCTCCGCCTTGCGGATCGCGACCTCGCCGAGTGCGGCGGCATCGAGCTCGCGCCAGTCACGGCGGTGGCGGTCCACCCAGCCGCTCGAGTCCGGCGCGCGCACGGTGCAGGTGAAGTTGGCGTAGGTGGCGGGATGGTAGGCGAACAGGCCGTGCGAGTCGGCCACCGCGAGCGCCGTGGACGCGGTGGTCAGGGCTCCGGCGGCGTTGAGCCCGCGGGCGGCCGCCGCCCGCGTCACCGGACCGACCGCCGTCGCGCGCTCCTCGGGCGTGCACCCGGCAGTGGCGGCGACGAAGGCCGCCAGCGGCGGCGCCTCCGCGGGCGCCGCCGGGGGCGGGAGGCCTTCGTCCTCGGGCGAGAGGCGCGCGAGCGCCAGCGCCCGGTCCGCCACCTGCCGCAACGCGCTCGAGTCCAGGCGGCTGGTCGATGCGATCCCGCGCCGACGGCCGACGATGGCCTGCAGCGTCAGCGTATGCTGGCGGGAGGTGACGTTCTGGTGGATCTCGTTGTTCGCGAACCGCGTCAGGCTCTCGTCGCGCGCCTCGAGCACGACGGAGGTCCGGTCGGCCGCCGACATCGCCAGCGCCTCGCTCAGCAGGCCCCGCGCCTCGTCGCGCGAGAGCGGCGCGCGTCCCGCGGCCGCCGGATCCGACACCGGCGCGCTCACGAGCCATACCCCACGCCCACCTGGATGCCGCGGAAGCGGGCCGACGCCGCACCCTGCGCGGTGCGCATGCTCTGGCTCGGCTGTCCCTTGCCGCAGTTCGGGGTGCCCCAGATCTCCCAGTCGTCGCACACCGCGTCGCACTGGTTCCAGAACTGGGGCGTGATGCCGGTGTAGGTGCAGTTCTTCAGCATCCGCCCACGCTTGCCCTTGCGGATCTCCCAGCCCACCTCGGTACCGAACTGGAAGTTGTAGCGCCGGTCGTCGATGGACCACGAGCGGTTGGTGGCCATCAGGATGCCGTCGTCGGTGTCGCCGATCAGGGCCTCCAGCGTCCACGGCCCGGGCTCCAGATTGATGTTCGTCATCCGGATGAGCGGGATGTGGGCCCAGGATTCCGCGCGCATGGTCCCGTTGGACGCCTGCCCCAGCAGCGGGGCGGTCTCGCGCGAGGTCAGGTAGCCGACGAAGCGACCTTCGCGCACCAGGTCGACCTTCTGCGCCGGCACCCCCTCGTCGTCGAAGGCGAAGGTGCCGAGGCCGCGCGGCGCGGTGGCGTCCGCCACCAGGTTCACGACCGCGGAACCGTAGCGGAGCGTGTCGAGCTGGTCGGTGGTGAGGAAGGAGGTGCCGGCGAAGTTGGCCTCGTGGCCGAGCACGCGATCGAGCTCGGTCGGGTGGCCGCACGACTCGTGGATCTGGAGGCTCATCTGCGCCCCGTCGAGGATGACGGTGGTGACCCCCGGCGCGCACTGGGGCGCCGTGAGCAGCGCCGCCGCGGTCGCCGCCGTCTCGGCGGCGTGGCCCGGCAGGTCGAGCCGCTCGACCAGCTCCCAGCCGGCGGCCTCGTACTGGCCGCCGAACGAATTGGGATAGGAGCGCCACTGGAGATCGTCGTCGCCGCGTGCGTACGCGCACAGGCCGGCGCCCGAGTGGACGATCCGCTGTTCGATCCGCGCGCCCTCGCTGGAGGCGAACAGTTTGCGCTCCTCCCAGAAATGCAGCGCGCCCTGGGCAACCTTGACGGCGGGCTCGGCCTGCATGGCGCCGGTCGCCCGCACCAGCAGCTCGATCTTGTCGGCCAGCGACACCTCGAAGGGGTCGCGTGCCACCGGGGTCTGCCAGCTGGCGCGCTGCGGGGCGAGCGGCGAGAGCACGACCGGCTGCAGGCGGAAGCGCGCCGAGGCGCGGGCGATACGGCACGCGAGCGCGGCGCAGCGGTCCGCCTCGACTGCGTCGGCCGCAGCGCTGGCGGCGAAGCCCCAGGCACCGTCGACGATCACCCGCACGCCGAGGCCGAGCCCCGCGCCTTCCTGGAGCGCGCTCGGCCGGCGATTCTTGACCTCGACCAGTTGCGAGCGCGACTCGACCAGGCGCGCGTCCGCGTAGGTGGCGCCGGCGAGCTGGGCGGCGTTGAGGGCGCGGTCGGCGAGTTCGTGCATCGAGGGTCTCCGTGGGAGGCCGCAGCTTGTGAGGCGGGGAGCGCGCGGATACTGTCCAACCCTCCATGGCAGCGTCAAGGAGATTGAGGCCCGGGCGCCGGCGATCGGGGACAGGCCCGGCGCTGGCGCCGCTGCTGCGCTTCGCCATCGCCGGAGCGCGCGGCGGTGCATCGAGCGGTCCTCGCGGTGTGCGCCGCGCGGGCGCCGCGTCGTGCGCTCGAAGAGACCGGGCTGATGCGGGTCCAGTACGCCGGCTACCCGGCGGGGCTCGAGACGCTGTGGGTGGCGAACGAGGCGTGGCCCGGGGGCGCCCGGCGATCGCGCGAGGGAGATCCCGCCCGCTGGCGCCGCCGCGGCATGGCGCTGTCCCGGCGCCTGTACGGCCCGGTCTACCGGCGGCTGATGGGCGCGGTGCGGCGGCTCCACCCGGATCTCGCCGCGTGGATGGTGGGCACCGGCTACGGCCGTGTACTCTCGCGGCCCGGCCTCTTTGCGCGCGCGCGAGTTGATCACGGTGGCGGTGCTGGCGGCGATGGGCCGCGAGCGCCAGCTCGTGAGCCACTTGCCGGGGGCGGCGTGGGTGGGCGCGAGCGGTGCCGAACTGCGCCGCGCGCTGCGGGTGGGCGCCACCGCCGCGGCGGGGCGCGCGACGGCGCGACGCGCCTGGAGCGCGGCGTACGGGGCCGCGTTGACCTCTGCGGGGAGTCCTCCCTAAGATGCGTGGCCCATGGTGCTCCCGTGCCTCCGCACCCCCCTCGTGAGCTGCGCTTCCGACATCATCGGCCGCCCCGGGACGGGGGGTCGCCGGTGGTGATGGGCGCGCTGCCGGTCCGCGCACGCGTCGAGCCGGGGCCCGGGCCCGCGCACGAGCGCCTGGCCGACGCGCTCACCCGCGAGTGCGTGACCGGCTCGGACTTCGCGCGCGAGCGTTTTGCGGTCCTGTGGTCTGACATCGAAGCGTTGACCGCGCTCGCGCTCGCGAAGCTGGCGCCGCTTCCAGCGCCGCTCGCCGCCGAGCTGCGCGAGTACCATCAGCGTCTCGGTGCCTCGCCGGCTTCGCTCGCCTCCCTCGAGCGCCTGGCGTGCGGCGAGGCGGTGTGCGCGGTGGCGGGGCAGCAGCCGGCCCCGCTTGGCGGCCCGCTGTACGGCCTGCACAAGACCGCCGGCGCGGCCGGCATGGCCGCGCGGGTCACGGCGCGGACCGGCGTGCCCTGCGTGCCGCTGTTCTGGACGCACAGCGAGGACTCCGACTTCGCTGAGATCCGCTCGGCCACCGTCGGCGACGCCACGCTGGCGCTGCACGACCTGGTACTTGCGGATGCGCTCCACCACGACGGCGCGCTGGTCGGAGGCATCCCGGCGGGGCCGGTCGCCGCGCTCGCGGACCAGGCGATCGCCCTGTGGCAGGGGCTGCCGGCGCGCGACGCGGCGGAGCGGCTCCTCCGGCACGCGCTCGCGGGCGCCCGCGACCTGGGCGAAGCCCACAGTGCGCTCATGCTGGCGCTGTTCGGCGCGCGCGGGCTGGTGGTCGTGGACCCGCGGCTGCCTGCCTTCCGCGCCGCAGCGCGTGGCGTCATCGACCGCTACCTGGTGCGGGCGGAGGCGCTCACGGCCCAGGCGCGCGCGGCGGGCGTACGGCTGGCGGCGCACATCGGCCGGCAGCCGCTCGCCGAGTCCGCGCTCGAGTCGTTCGTCTTCGGCATCGACGACGGTGTGCGGCACAAGCTCACGGTGGGCGAGGCGCGCGCGCGTCCGTCCGCCCGTACGCTCTCGCCGAGCGTGGCGCTGCGGCCGGTCGTGCAGGACGGCGTGCTGCCGACCGTGGCGATGGCGTGCGGTCCGGGCGAGCTGGCCTATCTCGCGCAGCTGCGCGAGGTGTTCGATTCGCTCGCCGTGCGCGCGGCCTGCCCGGTGCCGCGCTTCTCGGCCACCTGGCTGCCGCCCGCGGCGGTGAGCCTGATCGAGGCGTCGGGCGCCGAGCCCTGGGAGGTGGTGGCTGCCACCGACGCGGTGCTGAAGCATCACGCCGAGCAGCAGATCCCGGCCGATCTGCGCGAGCAGCTGGCGGGCGCGCGCGAGGAGCTGGCGGGGCGCCTCGAGCGCTTCGCCGCGGGCAGCACCCGCGTGGACCCTAGCCTGCCGCAGATGGTCGAATCCGCGCGCGGCAAGGTGGACTATCAGTTCGCGCGCCTGCTCGAGGGTCTGACCGGCAAGGTCCGGCATCGGCTCGAGCGCGAGCATCCGGAATGGCTGCGGCTGCGCTACTACCTGTCGCCGGGGGACCGCCTGCAGGAGCGCCGGATCGCCTCACTCGATCCGGTCGCCTGGCGCGGACCCGAGGTGGCCGCTGAGCTGTGCGACCTGGCCGAGGAACACGCGGGGGCGCTCGAGCGCGGCGACTGGCGGCACTATCTGGTGGAGCTGGGATGACGCTGGACGCGCTGTTCCTCGGGGCGCATCCCGACGACGTCGAGCTGACGAGCGGCGGCCTTGCGGCGCGCCTCGCCTCGCACGGGCACACGGTGGGCGTGGTGGACCTCACGCGTGGCGAGTCGGCGAGCCGCGGGACGCCGGAGGAGCGCGCGCGCGAGGCCGGCGAGGCGGCGCGGGTACTCGGCGTGGCGAGCCGGGGCAACCTCGCGCTGCCCGACCTGGGCCTCGACCGGCAGGATCCCGCGCAGCTCCGGGCGGTGGTGGAGTGCCTGCGCACGCATCGCCCGCGGCTGGTGGTGGCCCCCGACCGGCACGACGAGCACCCCGACCACGTCGAAGCCTCGCACCTGATCGCGCGCGCCTGCTATCTCTCCGGGCTCGCGCGCTATGCGGCCGACGGTGAGCGGCACCGGCCCGAACGGCTGCTGTTCGCGCTCTACCGCGTCGCGCCGGCACCCCACCTGGTGGTGGACGTGACGGCGGTGTGGGAGCGGCGGATGGCGGCGCTCACCGCGCACCGCAGCCAGCTCGGGCCGGGCCCGGGCCCCGCCACCTATCTCACCCAGCCCGATTTCCTGGCCGAGGTCGAATCCCGCGCCCGCGTGTTCGGCGCCGCCATCGGCGTCCGCTACGGCGAGGGCTATCGTACGCGCGGCCCGCTCGGTGTGACCGACGCGCGCGCGTTGCTCTCCGGCGCCCCCGCCGGAGGGACGCCATGAGCCCCGCGAGGAAGCGGCGCAGGAGCGACGAGGGGCCGGCGCGCGCACCCGGGACGGGGGTGGCGCGGCGGCGGCGGCGGCCGCGCCGGCTCGGCATCACCTGCTACTCGCACTTCGGCGGTAGCGGCGTGGTGGCGACCGAGCTGGGCCTGGCACTGGCGCGGCGTGGGTACGAGGTGCACTTCATCGCCCACCGGCTGCCGTTCCGCCTGCGGGAGTTCTCCTCCAACCTCTACTTCCACGAGGCGACGCCCGCGTCGTATCCGGTCTTCGAGCAGGCCCCGTACAACCTGGCGTTGACCACCAAGATGGTGGAGGTGGCCGAGAACTACGACCTCGACCTGCTCCACGTGCACTACGCCATGCCGTTCGCCGCCAGCGCCTATCTCGCGCGACAGCTGATGCTGCCCCGATACCTCGGGGTGGTCACCACGTTGCACGGCACCGACATCACGGTGGTGGGGCTCGAGCCCGCGTTCTTCCGGGTGACCAAGTTCAGCATCGAGTCGAGCGACCGCGTCACCGCGGTGAGCCGCTTTCTCAAGGAGCGGGCGGAGGAGAGCTTCGGCATCACGCGCCCGATCGAGGTGATCTACAACTTCGTCGATGCCCGGGTGTTCGCGCCCCGCAAGCGGACCTCGCTGCGGCTCGCCCCGCCCCAGACACGGGTCATCATGCACGCTTCCAACTTCCGGGAAGTCAAGAACATACCGGCCGTGATTCACATCTTCGCTGAAGTCCGCAAGCAGCTGAAGACGAAGCTGGTCATGGTCGGTGATGGCCCCGAGAAGGCCGGGGCGGAACACCTCGCCCGGGAGCTGGGTGTCGACCGGGACGTGCTGTTCCTGGGCAACCAGGACTGCATGGAGGAACTGCTCCCGCTGGCCGATATCTTCCTATTACCGAGCTCTTCGGAAAGCTTTGGGCTGGTTGCGCTTGAAGCCATGAGTGCCGAGGTGCCGGTGGTGGCGTCGAACATCGGCGGGCTGCCCGAGGTGGTGGAGCACGGCGTCACCGGCTTCCTCCACGATCCGGGCCATCTCGCCGGCTTCGTGGCCTCCACGCTCAGACTGCTCACGCACGATCGTCTGCGCCGCACCATGGGCCGCAGAGGACGCCGCGTCGCGCGCGAGCGCTTCAGCGTGGACGAGATGGTGGACCGATACATCCGCGTGTACGACTCGCTGCGCTGATCCCATGCTCGGAAGACGACGACGGCTGGCGATCCTGGCCGAAGGGAGCTTCACGCCGCTCGACGGCAAGACCGCCGTCGGCGTGCTGCGCTATCGCCCGGACGAGGTGGCCGCGGTCCTCGACTCGACCCGTGCCGGCCGCACCGCCGAGGCGTGCGTGGGGCTGGGCGGCACGATCCCGGTGGTGGCCGACCTGGCCGGGGCGGCGGCGCACGGCGCGGACAGCCTGCTGATCGGCATCGCCCCGCAGGGCGGCGAGCTGCCGGCAGCCTGGCGCGCGACCGTGCGCGCGGCCATCGAGCGGGGCTGGGACGTGTTGTCCGGCCTGCACAGCTTCCTGGCCGACGACCCGGAGCTCGCGGCGCTGGCCGGCGCCCGGGGCGTCGCGCTGCTGGACGTGAGACGGCCGCCCGCGCGCAGGCCGGTGGCCGCGGCGCGCGCCGCGGCGGTGGAGGCCATGGTCGTGCTGACCGTGGGCAGCGATTGCAACGTGGGCAAGATGACGGCGGCGCTCGAGCTGCGCCGTGAGCTTCAGGCGCGGGGCGTGCGCGCCGCGTTCGTCGCGACCGGCCAGACCGGCATCTTCGTCGCCGACCGCGGCGTGTCGGTGGATGCCGTGCCGGCCGACTTCGTGGCCGGCATCGTGGAGGAGATGGTGATCGAGGCGGCGCGCGAGGCCGACGTGGTGCTGGTGGAGGGGCAGGGCGCCCTCCGCCATCCCGGCTACTCGGGCGTGACGCTGGCGCTGCTGCACGGCAGCGCGCCGGCAGCCCTGGTGCTGTGCCACCACAGCGGGCGCGAGGCGATCCGCGCGCCACGCCACCGCGCGGCCTCGGCGCCGGCGCCGGCGGACGCGGCGGCGGGGGAGCCCGTCATCCCGCCACTCGCGGACATCGTGCGCGAGTACGAACAGGCCGCGGCCTGGGTGCGGCCCGCACGCGTCGTCGGGATCGCTCTGAACACGCTCGATCTCGACGAGGGCGCTGCGCGGCAGGCCGTGGTCACGGCCGCGTGCGCGACCGGGCTCGCCGCCTCCGACCCGGTGCGCTTCGGCGCCGGACCGCTCGCCGACGCGCTGCTCGGACACCTCGAGGCGAGGAGACGCCATGCGTCTGCGTCATGAGCCGCTGAACCTCGAGACCACCTTCGAGTTCCGCATCGCGGTCGGGGCGAGCCACGGTCACGCGAACACCGTGGTGCGCATCGAGCACGACGGCGTCGAGGGCCTGGGCGAGGCGTCCCCGTCGCACTACTACGGTGAGAATCGTCCGCTGGTCGAGGCGGCGCTGGCGAAGTGGGTCCCCTGCCTGGGAGACGACCCGTTCGCGCTCGACGCCATCGAGCGGCGCATGCAGGTGGTGCTCTCGGGGCACGGCGCCGCCCGCGCGGCGATCGAGATGGCGCTCCACGACTGGATCGGCAAGACGCTCGGGCTCCCGGTGTGGCGGCTGCTCGGGCTCGACCGGAGCCGGACGCCGCTCTCGTGCGTGACGCTGGGCATGGCCCCGCCCGAGGAGATGGAACGCAAGCTCGAGACGGTGATCGATTTTCCGATGCTCAAGGTGAAGCTCGGCGCCCCGGGCGACGTTGAGAACCTGCGCCGCATCCGCGCCGGCTACCGCGGTCGCATCCGCGTCGACGCCAACACCGCCTGGAACGCCCCGGACGCGGTGCGGGTGCTGCGCGAGATCGAGCCGCTCGACATCGAGCTGGTCGAGCAGCCGGTGGCGCGCGAGGACCTCGACGGCCTGCGCTGGGTGCGCGAGCGCAGCCCCATCCCGGTGTTCGCCGACGAGAGCTGCCATCACCTCGGCGACATCGCCAACCTGGCGGGGCGCGTGGACGGGGTCAACCTCAAGATCATGAAGACCGGCGGCCTCCGTGAGATGCAGCGGATGATCCACGCCGCGCGGGCGCACGGCATGAAGGTGATGCTGGGCTCGATGCTGGAGTCCAGCCTCGCGCTCTCGGCCGCGGCACAGCTGGCGCCGCTCGTCGACTACCTCGACCTCGACGGGCACTGGCTGCTCAAGGCCGACCCGTTCGAGGGCGCCCCCGGCGAGCGCGGCCGCATCGTCCTGTCCGACCGTCCCGGCCTGGGCGTGGTCGCGGCGCGCGGAGCCCGGGCATGAGCAGCCGGCTCAGGCTGTATCTGTCGGCTGTGGGGTTCGTGGCCGTCGCGCTGCTGGCGACCCACCTGCCCCCGGACCTGCCGCACCGCGGATTGCATTACCTGGGCTGGACGCTCATCTGCCTGCTCTCCGAGCTGCTGTGGCTCTCGACGCTCTCGGGCGAGGGCACCGTCAGCATGGCGTCCACCGCGAACCTCGCGATCCTGGTCCTCTGGGGTCCCGAGGCCTCGATGTGGATCGTGTCGGCGAGCACCCTGGTCGCGGTCCTGTTCGTCCAGCGCAAGCCGTGGGTGCGGGCGGTATTCAACGCCGCCCAGAGCGTGATCACCATGTGGGTCGGCGGCGCGGTGTTCGTGCTGCTCGGGGGCCCCGCGGGCGGTCTCGAGGCCGCCGGGCGCGTGGTCGCCGGCGAAGGCGGGGCGGCGGCGCTGATCGCGCCCATCCTGGGGCTGTTCGGCACCTACCTGCTGGTCAACCGCGCGCTGGTCGCGGTCGCGGTCGCGTGGTCGACCGAGCGCCCCTACCTCAGGGTGCTGCGCGAGGACTGGTTCTACCGCGAGCGTCTGCTCGACGACCTCGCGTCGTTCTTCTTGAGTCCGCTGGTGGTGATCTCCTACGCGGCCATCGGCTACGTGGGTGTCATCCTCTTCTATGCCCCGCTGCGCATGACCTACGAATCGCAGAAGCGCTACGTGGAGCTGCGCAAGGCCCAGAACATGCTCATCCACAACGAGCGCATGGCGGCCAAGGGCGAGATGGCGGCCGAGATCGGACACGAGCTGCGCAACCAGCTCGCCGCCATCAGCGGCCGCGCCCAGATGCTGCTCCGTGACAGCGAGCGCCAGGCCGTCGCCGCCGTGCCGCGACACGCCCAGATCATCCTCGAGCAGTCGAAGCGCATGGAGACCCTGTCGAAGGGGCTGATGGACTTCTCGAGCGCCGAGCTGCGCATCGAGCGCGTGGACATCAACGCCCTCACGCAGCGCTCGATGGAGTTCGTGCGGTCGCAGAACAAGTTCGACGCGGTGGAGTGGGACCTCCGCCTGGCCGGTGGCGTGCCCGATCTGCGCGCCGATCCCGGTCAGCTCCAGCAGGTGCTGCTCAACCTGTTCATCAACGCCGCCGACGCGATGCAGGAGAACGGCGCCTCGCGCAAGGTGATCTCGGTGAGCACGGACTACGACGAGCATGCGCGCAAGGTGACCATCGTGGTGTCCGACAGCGGGCCGGGCATCCCGCTGAATCACCTGGCCAAGGTCTTCGAGCCGCACTTCACCACCAAGCCCGAGGGTCACGGCTTCGGGCTCTCTACCTCGTATCGCATCCTCGCCAATCACGGTGGGACCGTCTCCGTCGAGAGCCCGCCCGGGCGGGGGGCGTCCTTCACGCTGACCCTGCCGATCCACGGTCCGGGACACTGGAGCTGATGCGGGCGTGAGCGGGGCGGGTGTGGCGGGAGCGCGGTCGCTGCAGGCCGTCGTGGCCCGGGTGGACTTCGGCTCGTGCGTCCTGCTGCTGGACGATGGGGGGCTGCTCGCCGCGCGCGCGCGCGGGAAGCTCATGGGTCCCCGCAAGTCGCTGGGGAACGCCATCGTCGTCGGGGACCGTGTCCACTACGAGCCCCCGGCCGCCCCGGCCTCCGGCGGCCGCGAGGTGGTCGTCTCGAGCGTCGAGCCGAGGCGCAACCTCTTCTCGCGGCGGGCGAGCGGCAACCGCGCCGCCGAGCAGGTGGTGGCGGCCAACCTCGACCAGGTGGTGCTGGTCGCGTCGCTCGCCGATCCCGAGTTCAGCCGCGGCCTGGCCGACCGGGTGTTCTGCCAGGCCGAGCACGCCGGGCTCCCCGCGCGGCTCGTGCTCAACAAGATCGACCTGGCGATGCGCTCACCCGGCACCGACCCGCAGGGCGTGCTGCATGACTACGCGCGGGCCGGCGTGCCCGGCCACTGCGTGTGCGCGAAGACCCAGGAAGGGATCGAGGGGCTGAGGCACGCCTGCCGCGGGCGCCGCAGCCTGTTCGTCGGGCACTCGGGGGTGGGCAAGAGCACGGTGCTGAACGCGCTGGTGCCGGGGCTCGATCTGCTCGAGGGTGCCGTGAACGAGAAGACCGGCAAGGGTCGGCACACCACGTCGGCCGCCGTGTTGGTGAGGCCCGAGCCAGGCTTCGAGCTCATCGATACCCCCGGGGTGCGCGCCTTCGCGCCCTGGGGCATCGGCCCGCGCGCCCTGGACCAGGCCTACCGCGAGTTCCGCCCATTCCTGGGGACGTGCAGATTCAGCGACTGTCGCCACGCCGGCGAGCCTGGCTGCGCGGTGGACGCCGCCGCGGGATCGGGCCTCATCGCGCCGCGGCGCTACGCGTCCTACCGCCGCCTGCTCGAGGAACTGGAGGCCGAGAGCCGCCAGGCCTGACCCGCGGGCCGCGGCGCCACGCTCGCCCGGCGCCCGGCGCCACGGCCTTCCCGCCGCGCGGCGCGCGTGGGCGGGTTCGGGTATGCTGCCGGGCGTGAACCGGCACGGCTCGCCGTTCAATCCGTATCTGGCGGCACTCGACTGCCCCGCCTGCGGGCGCATCCACGACCTGTCGGCGCCCCGCTCGGTCTGTGAGGGGTGCGGCCAGCCGCTGGTCGCGCGCTACGACCTGGTCCGGCTCAGGGCCGAGGTGCGGCGGGAGGACCTCGGCCGCTTCGGCTCCGACCTGTGGCGGTACCGGACCGTCCTCCCGTTCGCGTCCGAGTTCGCGGCCGTGCGGCTCGGCGAGGGCGGCACCCCGCTGCTGCCGCTCGCGCGGCTCGCTGGCGAGCTCGGCGTCGGCGAGTTGTGGCTCAAGGATGAGGCCGCGAATCCCACCCAGTCGTTCAAGGCGCGTGGCCTCGCGCTGGCGGTGAACGGGGCGCTGGCGTTCGGGCGGGACGCCATCGCGCTGCCGTCCGCGGGGAACGCCGGAAGCGCCGCCGCCGCCTACGCCGCCGCCGCAGGCCTCCGCTGCCGCATCGCCGTGCCGGAGGACACGCCCGAGGTGTTCGCGCTCGAGCAGCGCGCCTTCGGCGCTGAGGTCAGGCTCACCCCGGGGACCATCGCCGATGCCGCCCGGGCGCTCGCGGTCTGGGCGCCGGCGCCGCAGTGGTGGAACGTGGCCACCTTCAAGGAGCCGTTCCGTCTCGAGGGCAAGAAGACGCTGGGCTACGAGATCGCGGAGCAGGGCGGGTGGCGCCTGCCGGACGTCATCGTCTACCCTACCGGCGGCGGCACCGGGCTGGTGGGGATGTGGCGTGCGTTCCTCGAGCTGCGCGAGCTGGGCTGGACCGACGGGGCCATGCCGCGGCTGATCGCGGTGCAGCCGCAGGGCTGCGCGCCGGTGGTGCGCGCCTTCGCGGCCGGCGCCGCCACGGCCGCGCCGTGGGAGAACGCGCGGACGGCGGCGCTCGGCCTGCGGGTGCCGTCGCCTTTCGCCGATGCGCTGATCCTGCGCGCCATCCGGGAGAGCGGCGGGACCGCGGTCGCGGTGGGGGAGGAGGATCTGCTCGACGGCATGACGGACCTCGCGGCACACGGCGGCTGCTTCGCCTGCCCCGAGGGCGGCGCGACGCTCGCCGCGCTACGCCAGCTGCGCGCCAGCGGCGAGGTGAAGGCGAAGGAGCGCGTGGTGATCTACAACACGGGCAGCGGTCTCAAGTATCCGGAGGCGTGGCGGCTGGCGCTCGCGCGCCGCGCGCGGCCGGCGGCGGCGGTGCGGTCGTGACGCGCGGCCTGGCGCGGGCGGCCCTGCTCGCCCTGGCGATCGGCCTGCTCGCCGCCGTGCCCGGCGGCGTGGCCGCCGACGCGAGCGGGCGCGGCCGCGCCGCCGGGGTGGGCCCCGGCGCGCCGGTCGCCCCCGCCGGCGCCATGGCGTCGGGGCGCGTGCTGGTCGTCCGGCTCGAGGGGCCCGTCTCGCCGGTGTCCGCGCAGGCGCTGCGCAAGGCCATCGACCGCGCCGAGGAGGGCGGCTACCACGCGCTGGTGGTCGAGGTGGACACGCCCGGAGGACTCGAGACCAGCATGCGTGACATGGTCAAGCGGATGCTGGCCTCCCAGGTGCCGATCATCACCTGGGTGACGCCGGGCGGCGCCCGCGCGGCGTCCGCGGGCGTGTTCGTGGTGATGGCGGGCGACGTGGCGGCGATGGCGCCCGGGACCAATATCGGCGCGGCGACGCCGGTGAATCTCCAGGGGCCGATGGACTCGACCATGGCCCACAAGGCGACCAACGACGCGGCGGCCTTCGCGCGCACCGTGGCGGCGCAGCGCGGTCGCAACGGGGACTGGGCCGAGCAGGCCGTCCGGCGTGCGGTGGCCGCGAGCGACAGCGAGGCGGTGGCGCTCCGCATCGTCGATTTCGAGGCATCCACGCTCGCGGAGCTGCTGGCGCTGGCGGACGGGCGCACCTGGCGCCGGGGCGAAGAGCGGCTCACCCTCCGCACGAAGGGGCTTCCCGCCGACCGCATCGAGCCCGGCTTCGGTGAGCGGCTGCTGGCGGTGATCGCCGACCCCAACGTCGCCTACATCCTCCTGATGCTCGGATTCTACGGGCTGATGTTCGAGCTGCAGAGCCCGGGCGCGATCCTCCCGGGAGTGGTCGGCGGGATCTGTCTGATCCTCGCCTTCCTCGCCTTCTCGACCCTTCCCGTCAACTACGCGGGCATCGCGCTCATCGCGCTGGCGATCGTGTTCTTCCTCGCCGAGATCAAGGTCGTGAGCCACGGGGTGCTGGCGGCGGGCGGCGTCCTGTCGCTCCTCCTGGGCTCGGTCATCCTGTTCGAGAGCGGCGGCGGCGGCCCACGGCTCTCGTGGGCGGTGATCGCCGGCGCCACGGTGTCGACGGCCGCCTTCTTCCTCGTCATCGTCGCGGCGGGACTCCGAGCCCAGAGGGGGCGCGTGACCACCGGCGCCCAGGGACTGGTGGGGCTCACGGCCGTAGTCACCGAACGGTTGGCGCCCGGCGGGCGCGTGCGCCTGCGGGGCGAGTACTGGAACGCGGTCTCGGGCACACCGCTCGAGCCGGGGACGGAAGTGGAGATCACGGGCGTGGACGGGCTGCTGCTGCGCGTCCGGCCCCTGGCCAAGGAGGCGTAGCCATGATGCCGTTCGTCGGGTCGCTGTTCTTCTTCGTGGTGCTGGTGGGCCTGGTGTTGCTCGCCAACGCCATCCGCATCGTGCGCGAGTACGATCGCCTGGTGGTCTTCCGGCTGGGCCGGCTGGTGGGCGAGCGCGGCCCCGGGCTGGTGCTGCTCATCCCCATCATCGACCGGGCGGTCAAGGTGGGGCTGCGAACCGTCACCATGGACGTGCCGCCGCAGGACATCATCACCAAGGACAATGTCACCGTGAAGGTGAACGCGGTGATCTACTTCCGCGTCGTCAGCTCGAAAGAGGCGATTGTCCAGGTGGAGAACTACCTCTACGCCACCTCGCAGATCGCCCAGACCACGCTGCGCTCCATCTTGGGCCAGGCGGAGCTGGACGAGCTGCTCTCCGAGCGCGAGAAGTTGAACCAGGCGCTCCAGCAGGTCATCGACCGCCAGACCGAGCCGTGGGGCGTCAAGGTCTCGACGGTCGAGGTGAAGAACGTGGATCTGCCGCAGGAGATGCAGCGCGCCATCGCGCGCCAGGCCGAGGCCGAGCGCGAGCGCCGCGCCAAGGTCATCAACGCCGAGGGCGAGTACCAGGCCGCGGGACGACTGGCGGAGGCGGCCGCCATCATCGGGCGCGAGCCGGCCGCACTGCAGCTGCGCTACCTCCAGACGCTGGCTGAGATCGCGACCGAGAACAACAGCACCACCATCTTCCCGGTGCCCGTGGACTTCCTGAGGGCCTTCATGGGGTTGGCGGAGAGGAAGACGTCTGTCTGAGCCCGGACCGGTGCGGATTGACCGCCGCCGCGATCGTACGTGACCGGCGGGGCCGATGCGCATCCTCGTGACCGGGGCGAGCGGGCTGGTCGGCGCCGCCCTGGTGCCGGCGCTCACGGCCGCCGGCCACCGCGTCACGCGCCTCGTCCGCGTGCGGCCGCGCGACCCGGACGAGTCCCGCTGGGATCCCGGCTCGGGGCTCCTCGACCCCGCGGCGCTCACCGACTGCGAGGCGGTGATCCACCTCGCGGGTGAGGGCATCGCGGCCGGCCGCTGGACGCGGCGACGGAAGGGGCGCATCCGCGAGAGCCGGGTGGCGGGTACCCGGCTCCTGGCGACCGGCATCGCGCGCGCGATCCCGCCACCGCGGTCGATGATCTGCGCGTCGGCGGTCGGCTACTATGGCGACCGGGGCGAGCAGGTGCTCGATGAGGCGAGCGGGCCGGGAGAGGGCTTCCTGGCCGACCTGGCGCGCGACTGGGAGGCCGCCGCAGAGCCGGCCTCACGCGCGGGCATCCGAGTGGTCCATCTCCGGTTGGGGATGGTGCTGAGCCGCGACGGCGGCGCGCTTCCTCGCTTTCTCCTGCCATTCGGCCTCGGACTGGGCGGTCCCTTCGGGAGCGGTCGCCAGTGGATGAGCTGGATCGCGCTGGACGATCTGATCGCGGCGTTCGGCCACGCCCTCACAACCACCGGCCTCGACGGGCCAGTCAACGCGGTCACCCCGTGCCCGGTGACGAATCGCGAGTTCGCGCGCACCCTGGGGCGGGTGCTCGGGCGCCCCGCGTGGCTGACGGCGCCCGCGTGGACACTGCGCCTCCTTCTCGGCGAGATGGGGGAGGAACTCCTCCTGGCGAGCCAGCGGGTGATCCCGGAGCGGCTGCTCGCGAGCGGTTTCGAGTTCCGACATCCGGAACTGGACGGCGCTCTGAGACCGATCACGGGGGGGACGCGACCCGGGGATAGTGAGAGTAAACGGGGGCCGTAGGCGAGATGGTTCCAGGGCCCACTGCGGATGCGGGTCTTGGTTGACGCGCCCGCAGGAGTCATTACATTGCCAACGCGTTCGGCTACGTGCTCCCGCCGCAGGATGCGTACTACACGCTGCTCGTGCCGAACAACTGTCCCACCTGTCCGGGCGCGGGCTACAACCTGACCGAAGCGCACGTGTAACTCGTCTTCACGGCGCCGTGCCAGATCTCGGTGAACGTCGCCATCGTCGGTGCCGAGGAGATCTATCCCGCGCGTCGGGCGCCGAACCCGTTCGACATCAAGTGCCCGTCGACCACCTACGTGCTCAACGACTGTGGCACGCTGAGTGCGTGCATCAACGGGCCCGCGTTCCTCTTGATCGAGTTCAACAACAGCGACTGCCCGTCGTTCCGCCCGGCGTTCCGCGGGCCGGCGTCGTGCAACAACTGCACCCAGTACAACATCTATCCGGGTTCCGCACCCGGCGGTGAGGATCTCTGTGTCGTGCTGACCCCGTTCGGCGTCTCCGGGGTGATCATGTACGTCGACGCCAACTGCTGCCAGCCCACCCCGACGCTCCCCGAGAGCTGGGGTCTGGTGAAGACGCTCTACCGGTAAACGCAGTCCATCTCGTCGACGTGCCGGGGTCCCTTTGCGGGACCCCGGCATCGTGTTCCGGGCCCCGGACCCCGCGGCAGGCCCGGTGGGCGCGCGCTTGACGATGCTGCCGACCGCGCCTAGTGTGTCGGCGTGCGACCGCGAACTGCCGTGCGTCTCGCCGCGACGACGGTCCTCCTCGGACAGCTCCTCGGCTGTTCGTCCGGCCCCGCCCCCGAGACCATGGGGCCACCGCCGTCCCCCGACCCTGGGCTGAGCCGCATCGTGGTCGGCGCCGACGACTCGGTGGGGGCGATCCCCGGGTCACCCGACGCCCTGTACCGATACCGTTTCCGGCAGGTGGACCCGGCGAGCGACCGCTTCACCTTCCAGGACCGCGAGCTGTCGTTCTACTTCAAGCCGACCCCCGACGCGCTCCGCTTCCAGGTGGAGAATCGGCAGGACCGCCCGGTCTGGATCCTCTGGGATCGCTCGACCTTCACCGACCCCAACGGCGGAAGCGGCAAGGTCGCGCACGGCACCACCCGCTGGGCGGACCGCTTCAAGGTGGAGCCCGATACGCAGATCCCCGGACTCCAGCCCTACGGGGACTACCTGCTCCCGCTCGACTATCTGCTCGACCCGGCCGGCACCGACCAGCAGCTCCACCGGCCGCTCTTCCCGGAGGACCACACCGCGCCCCAGTACGCGGACCGGTTCTTCGGCGTGGACCTGGTCTTCATGGTCGAGGAGCGGCCCCGCACCTACTCGTTCCGCTTCCGGGTCGCGAGCGTCATCGCGCGCTGATGCTGTCTCCGGCGCGCGGGCTGCCCTGGCTCGTCGCGCTGGCGCTGGCGGCGCCGCCCGTCGTCCCGCCCGCGCTCCAACCGCCACGAGAGACACGGGACCGGATGGAGGCGCCGCTCCACGGCGCCGAGCGGTTCCTCGTGGTCTACGGGACCCGCGACCCCGCGAGCGCGCCGCTCCTGCGGGAACGGGCCTACGCCCTCGCGCGGCGGTTCTTCGCGAGCGACAGCACCGCGGTCGTGGCCGACCGCGACGCGCCCGCCGGGACGCTGGCACGCCGATCCGTGTTCCTGCTCGGTGGGCCGCGCGAGAACGAGTGGACCCGGCGGCTGGTACCGGCGCTCCCGGTGACCTTCACCGCGAGCGGCTTCCGCTGGCAGGGGACCGACTACCATCGGCCGGGCGATGTGCTGCATCTGGTGTGGCCGAATCCGCTCGAGCCCGGACGCTTTCTGCTCCTGGTCGCGGGCAACTCGACCGCGGCGATGGCGCGCCGGGGCGCGGGCATGGTCTTCGGCACCGAGGATTGGCGGATCTATCGCGACGGTGAGCTGGTACGTTCGGGCCTCTTCGCCCAGAGTGCGGAGCGGCCGTGGCGCTACGACCCCGCGCTCGACCGCGACCTCGAGGCGATGCGCGAGCGCTCTCGGGCTTCGATGCCCCCGGTGGGGAGCGGCCCGGTCCGCGTGTGGAGCGCGCCGGGGGCGGCGGGGACGGGCGCGATGCTCGGAACCGCTGAAGCGCTGCTGCGGCGACTCGATCGGATGGGCTTCGCGGCGCGGGGCGCTCCGGCGATCTCGCTCACGCTGTATCCGTCACTCGAGGTGAAGGGCGAGCTGACCCGGATCACGCGCCCCGAGCACCTCGACGATGCGGGAGGCGCGCACGCCGCGCTCCCCGCCGGTCGGGCCGCTCTCGATCTCTGGAGCGTCGCCGGTGCTCGCCTGCGCCGGTTGGGCGGGGCCGCGGACTCGCCGTGGCTCGCGCCCGCGTCCATCTGGTTGTGTGGACGATCCGAAGGCGAGCCGCTCGAGCGGTCGGTCGGCCGGCTCTACTTCGGCCGGCTGCTGCCGCGGGCGATCGAGGCGGCCACGCGGCCGCCGCCGCCCGCGGGCTCCCGCCACCCCGCCTGGCGCTCGCCGCTCGTGTGGGAGCCCGCGCGGGCGCTGCTGGTGCGCGCGGTGTACGAGACCGCCGGCGCTCGGGGCCGGGAGGCCGTGCTCTCGCTGGTCGGCGCGTCGACGCCCGGGACACTCGACAGCCTGTGCCGCCGCGCGGGCGTCGCTGCCGCGGGCGTCGAGCGTCGTTATGCGGCGCTCGCCGATTCGCTCGCGCGCGCGGGGGAGCGCCAGGCCCGGATGAGCCAGCCACGCCCATGGCGGCCGGGCGACGGTTTCCAGGTGGGTGTCTGTCTCGCGCACGCGATCCGACTCGAGAGCGGGTACCTCTCGGCTGCGTGCGGCCGGGAGCTGGCGAAGCTCCGGGAGCTCGGCGCGGGGTGGGTGTCGATCACGCCGTTCGGATACCTGCCCGCCGCGGAGTCGCCCGAGATCCTCCCCGAGACCGACGCCGGGCCCGATGGCGAGTCGGACGAGGCGGTGTGCGAAGCCGCGGCCCGCGCGCGGGCCCTCGGGCTGCGGGTGTGGCTGAAGCCGCAGCTCTGGACGCGGGGATTCGTGGGCGACGTGGAGTTCGGCCCGGCCGGCTGGCCGCGGTTCTTCGACCGCTACCGCGAATTCATCCTCCACTACGCGGTGCTCGCGCAGCGGGAGCGCATCGACGGTCTGGTCGTCGGCCACGAGCTGACGAGCGCGGCACTCGGCCACCCGGATCGCTGGCGCGCGCTCATCGCCGAGGTGCGGCGCGTCTACAGCGGCACGCTCACCTACGGCGCCAACTGGGGCGAGGAGGTGCGCAACATCCGGTTCTGGGATGCCCTCGACCTGGTCGGGGTCTCGTTCTACACGCCGCTCGCGGACGCCCCCTCGCACGACGTGCCGGCGCTCGCGGCGCGCGCGCGCAAGGGACTGGGGGAGCTGAAAGCCGTGGGCGCGCGTGCGGGCCGGCCGGTGCTCATCGTCGAGGTGGGGTACGCCCCTCAATCGGCCGCGGCGGTGCGGCCCTGGGAGGAGCGCGGCGGGTCGCACGACCTCGAGGCGCAGCGCGCCTGCTACGAGGCGCTGGTGCGCGCGCTCGAGCCGGAGACCTGGATCGCGGGCGTGTTCTGGTGGAAGTGGTTCAGCAGCGATGTGGTCGGGGGCGCGGGCGACGGTTCGTACACGCCGCGTGGCAAGCCGGCCGAGGCGGTGATGACGCGGGCATTCGCGGAATGGGTGGGCCGCCCGGTCACCGTTCCCCGGGCGACAGGGTCGCCTGGCGGTGCCCCGGCACGACCGTGAGCCCGCGGCGGCGCGCCTGCAGGTGGCGCCGCGCGTCCTCGAGACCCAGGGCCACGAACAGCGCCACCAGCGGCTCGACCGGCAGGCGCATGCGCAGGGAGCCGAAGAACACCACGGCGACCAGCATGAAGTTGAGGATGACGAGGAGAGGGAGCGCCTGGAACCAGCGCCGCCCGCCCCGCAGCGAACGCGCGACACCCCAGAGCGCGAACGGGAGCGCAAGGACCGACCAGACGAAGAGCGGGTCGAGACGCAGCACCGCCGCGAGCGACGAACCCGGGTGCTGCCAGGAGGCCGTACCTCCACCCTCGGTGCCCGGCCGCCAGAAGCGCGCGAGTTAGGCCATGGCGACCGTGGGCCAGTCGCGCGATCGGCTCAGGATGAACGCCCAGGCCCGCGCGCCCGCCCGGGCGTCCACCTGCACTTCGTTCAACCCCCGGAACTCGACGGCGAGCGCGGCCCGGTAGGTGGCGCTGTTGGCGCCGCCGCGGGCCACCGGGTCGTCCCAGGCAGGGGGGTTGTTGGCCACCATCATCGCGCCGCCGGCGCCGGTGGTGACGGGGACGAAGGCCCGCAGTGCGACCGCGTTGCGCAGGGTCCAGGGCCCCACAACGACCGCGAGCCCGAGCAGGATCAGGCCCACCTGGCGCGCCCGTGCGCGGCCGCCGAGCGTGAGACCGAGCGGCTGCCATGCCCAGGCGGCGACGATCGCGGGCAGCAGGAGGGCGGTGGGTCGGGTAAGGGCTGCCACACCCCAGGCCAGACCCACGCCCAGCGCGCGCCCTCCCCGCGGTGTGCGGACCCACTCGGGGCTGAGAAACAGGGCCAGCAGCAGCGCGGCGCAGAAGGTGGTCTCGGTGAGCAGGTAGCCCGAGAAGAAGACCAGCAGAGGGTGGACCGCGGCGATCCAGCCGCTCCAGCACCCACCGGGTCGCCGAACAACGAGCGCCCGAAGGCCGCGAGCAGCAGGGGCACCAGCGCCCCGATCGCGCACTGCAGGAGCACGGCCGCGAAGGTGCGGTGGCCGACCGCGCGGTAGAGCAGGCTCGTGAGCCAGGGAACCACGGGAGGGCGACCGTGACCGTTGAGCGCGCATCATGCAGGACGACCACTGCGCGGAGGCGAGGTCGTGCAGGGTGCAACGCGCGGAGTGGCGGCCGCGCGGCGCACGTCCGCGTCCGTGGGCCGGTGGGCTGCCGCGAGCGGGAATCCCGTCGTCTCGCCGGCGGGACGCGCCGGGGTTCGTCCCGGCAGAGGCCTTGCTAGAGGTTCGGTTGCCGCCCTCGTAGCGCGACGGCAGCACTCGAGACGCGGCGGGCGGCGGGGGTGGGACCGGGGTCGATAACCCGTTCCTCGCCCCCGGACGGTGAACGGTCGGACGGACACCACGAGGTCGACGATGGATCACTACATCCCGAAACGACGCATCCCGGTGACGCTGTGGTCGGGCGATCTCACAGGCCTGCAGGGCTGGATCTTCCTCGACCTCGACGCCGCCGGCAACCGGCACCAGACCGTGCTCGAGAAGCTGAACGAGACGAGCCGCTTCCTCCCGGTCGCGATCGGCGATGAGGGCCGCATCCAGCTCGTCAACAAGCACCGGGTCTCGCGCGTGACGACCGGCCGCCAGGTGATCCAGAGCGACGTCTTCGCCCGGGGTTTTCAGCCGTGGCGCGAAGAGGAAGCCGAGGTCGGGCTCGACGACGGCACCACCCTCGCCGGGCGGATCTGGATGCCGCTGCAGCGTGAGAGCCAGCGGATCTCGGATTTCATGAACCAGCGCGGCTGGGAGTACTTCGCGCTCATCACGCCGATCGCCGTGCACCTCGTCAACACCGCGGCGGTCGTGGGCATCCAGCTCTCGGAGAGTGCGGGCACGCCGCTCGCCATGGCCGACGGCGGCGCGGACGCCGCCGCCGAGTAGCACGCCGGCGGCGGCACCGGGTCCCGGCGCAG
>JBBTLZ010000078.1:0-4913 GCA_038068435.1 Candidatus Eiseniibacteriota bacterium
GGGATTCGAACCCGCGACCCTCAGCTTGGAAGGCTGACGCTCTACCACTGAGCTATTCCCGCTCAAGTCACTGCGCCACAAAAGAATGGTGGAGGGGGGAGGATTCGAACCTCCGAAGGCTTCGCCGGCAGATTTACAGTCTGCTCCCTTTGACCGCTCGGGAACCCCTCCATGGGGGACAAGCGCTGGACGCGGGCGGCACGGCGCAAGGAAATGGAGAGCTGGCGAAGGGACTCGAACCCCCAACCGCCTCATTACAAATGAGATGCTCTACCAGTTGAGCTACGCCAGCGCGTCTCGTGGCCGGTCAGGCACGGGCAAGATAGAGAGGGCCTCCGGGGCTGTCAAGCCGCCCCTTGTGCTCGGGACATCGGTTTCATGCGCCAGGGGCCATCTCCCCCCACGCCGTCGGCGCCGCGAGGGATCTGCGCCGCAACCTCTTCGCTGTCGGCGGGCCGACCGCCGAGAAAACGATCTTCCGAGCACAAGCGAAAAGGCAGCCGAGGAATCAACGGACCGTGTGGGTCTCATCCGTCGCTCCTGACTGCCTCTTCCCGAGAAGACAGTGAATGACCGGGTTCAAACTCCACTGTCCTCCCGGCTTCGTTGACCGGGCGTATTTGGTTTTTTTGGTTGCTGACACTACTCACCGAACTGCCGATTACGATGGGTCTGAGTCGCTCTCACCCCCCCTTCGCGTTCGGGTAACGGGACCCGGCTTCGCGGCCGGGGTACGAGCCCCGGGGCGCCCTACGCGCCCGACATCAAGTGGATACGTCACCATCACTGCGGGGGAACAGCTCGGGCGGTCATTGGCGGCAGCGATGGGAATGCGCGATCGTCGCGCCGACCGCCCGATGCTTCAGGCCCCGTCCCCCCGGAGGAGCCTGCCCCTTCTCACTATCGCAGGCCTCGCGGGCCTGCACCCCGTATCCGCGCGACCTTGAAAGCAGGACGCATGCCACAGTCACGGCGGCGTCATGTCGCGCCGACGTCGGGAGTGCAAGACATTTAAGGGCAGACTCTTGTCGGGAAGCGACGGTCGGGGTGTGCCGGCTCGATCGTGCGCCGACCGGGTGACCTGTCACCCGGTCGGGTAACGGAAAGTCCCCTTCGAATCGGCGGCGAAACCCATGTGCCACAAGGGGGTGGTCGCCCTGTTACGGGGCTGTCACCGCACGGGGGGGGTGACAGTGGGAAGGCGAGCGACCGACGATCCGGCGCGCCGCCGACGGGCGAGGCTAGGAGAGGTGCAGACCCAGGCGCTTGAGCCGCGCGTACAGCGTCTTGCGGCTCACACCCAGGAGCACCGCGAGGCGGCTCTTGTTGCCCTCCGCCTTCTCCCACGCCGACAGGATCGCGGCGCGCTCATCGTCGGGCCGCCTGGGCCCGGACTGCTGCTCCGCCACGCGGGAGAGGAACGGGAGCAGCGCGTCAGCATCCAGCACGGCGTCCGCGCGGTGCAGGGCGGCGACGCGCTTCATCACGTTCTCGAGCTCGCGGACGTTGCCAGGCCACGGGTAGGAACGGAGCACCGACTCCACCTCGCGGGTCAGCCGCGGACCGTCTATCCCCCCGTAGAAACCCAAGAAGTGGCGCGCCAGCGGCAGGATGTCGTCCGGCCGTTCGCGCAGCGCCGGAAGCCGGATCTCGATCTCGTCGAGCCGGAAGAGCAGATCGCGGCGGAAACCACTCTCGCCGCCGGGCCCCCGCAGCTCGCGGTTGGTGGCCGCGATCAGGCGCACGTCGGCACGCCGCACCTGGGTCTCGCCGAGGCGGAGATACTCGCCGCTCTCGAGGAAGCGGAGCAGGGTCACCTGCACGTCGCCGGGCAGCTCGCCGATCTCGTCCAGGAACAACGTGCCGCCGTGTGCGGCTTCCACGAGGCCCACGCCGTCGGCGTGAGCACCGGTGAACGCGCCCTTGCGGTGGCCGAACAGCTGGGACAGGGCGAGATCCGCCCGCAGGGCACCGCCGTTGACCGCGAGGAAGGGCCGCTCCGCTCGCGGCGACAGCGTGTGGATGGTGCGCGCGATCAGCTCCTTGCCGGTGCCCGTCTCCCCGGTGATCAGCACCGAGAGCTCGGTGGCCGCGGCGCGGCGGGCGAGGCTCTCCACGCGCTGCATGGCCAGCGAGCAGGTCACGAGGCTCGGGGCGCGATGGCGCCGTCCGAGCAGGGACCCGGCCGGGGTCGGCCCGCCGCCCGGCGGCGCTTCGAGCGCGCGCTTCAGTTCCTGCTCGGCGAGATCCAGCCAGTACGGCGCCTCCAGCTCGCTGAAGAGCGCGCTGGCCCGGTAGAGATGGCGGCGCGCGTCGGCCGGATTGGCGGCGACGCGGCCGAGGGCGAGGCAGGTCCTCCCCAGCTCGAAGCGCTCGCGGCAGTCGGTCAACAGCCGGGCCGCCTCCGTCCATCGCTCGATCGCCGACTCGCGCCGCCCGGCGGCCATGGCCAACTGTCCGGCCACCCGGTGCGCGGCGGCGAACTCGAGCCGGTCCTCACTGGCGCGGGCGAGGCGCAGGGCGCGCTCCAGCGACCGCTCGGCCTCCTCGAGGCGGCCGGCCGTGCCGAGCGCTTCCGCGCGCCGCCGCTCCAGCTCGACCACCAGGTCGCCCTCGGGGGCCACCCGCTCGGCGAGCGCGAGCGCCTCCCCGTACCGGGCCAGCGCGGCCTCGGGCCGCTCGCGGTCGAACTCGAGCTCGCCGAGGAACTCGAGCGCCAGCACCTCTTCGCGCCGCGCAGACTGCGCGCGCGCGCCCTCGAGCGCCTCCGTGAACACGCGCTCGGCGTCGGCGAAGCGCCGCTGCAGGCGCGCGACGTTGCCGAGCCCGATCGTGACCCGGGTCATCCCCAGCGGATCCGCGACCTGGCGGAAGACGCGCTCGGCCTCGCGATAATGCTCGAGCGAGCGCTGCCACTCGCCGTTCTTCTGGTAGACGATGCCCAGATTGAGCAGGGGCAGCCCGGTCTCGGCGTATCGGCCCATGCCTCGGAAGCTCTCGAGCGCCGCGCGGAAGTGGGCGATCGAGGCGTCCCACTCGCAGAGGTTCTTGTGGATGAGGCCGAGATCGTTGCGCAGACGCGCGGCACTCGCCTCCTCCCCCACCCGCCGATAGAGCGCCAGCGCCTGTTCGTACAGGTCGCGTGCGTTCAACAGCTCGCCCAGCCGGTAGGCGACCACCCCCAGCATGTGCAGGCTCTTGGCGGAGTGCGGGAGGTCGCCGGCTTCGTCGGCCGCCCGCAACGCGCGCCCGCCGTGCTCGCGAGCGTCGGCCAGCCGGCCCAGACGCTGGAGGGCATCGGCGCAGCGCAGGTGAAGCGTGGCGCGGACGGCGCCGGAGTCGATCTCGGATTCCCCGGCCAGCAGCTCGCGGCACTGCCCCAACGCCCCCAGCGAGTCCCCCTGCGCCAGGCGGCAGGCGACCGCCTTCAGCTCCAGCGCGGCGCGCCGCGAAGCGGACAGTGCCCGCGCTTCGGGCAGCGTCAGCAGGCGCTGGATGATCTCCAGCGCGGGAGTGTACGTGTCGGCCTGGATGTAGAGGTCCGCGAGAAGTTCCAGCTCCGCGGGGCGGGCATACGCCCCCCCCTCGGGGGTCACCGCGAGCCGCTGCTCCAGGTTCGAGATGCGAATCCGGTCGTAGCTCGGCACCACGATACTCCGGTCACGAACGATGGTCGGTACTGCCGGGACCTGACTTAGAACCGCAACCAGCGGCTCATCAGGCTCCGCAGTACGACGTGGAAACGCCAGCTCCAGACACGCACCGCCGTGCCACCGTCACCCACGGGGGTCACCGCGTAACCGTTCCCACCCGGCGAGAGGCGACCACCGGTCGGCGCCCACTTGGTCGGGCCACTCGGACCGTCGGGATCCCCCATCGGCGGCGACGCACCACCACCACTGCCGTCGCTGATCGAGACCGGGTCCTCCCCATCGCCGTACGTCAGCGACGAGAAGGTCGCGTTGCTCGCGATGAGAACGCTGAGTGTCAGGATGAAGGCCCACCACCGATTCTTGGCGAATCGACGCATGTAGCTCCTTCCTGTCCCAATGATGCGAGCCGGACATGCCGGCCCCATACGAAAATGGACTCGCGCAGCCACGTCTTCGCTCGTCGGGAGAACGGTTGGATACGGGGTGATTCTCCCGCCTGGCGAAGTCCAATGACACCCGGGTCCGATGACAAGGCTAGGCCCGCATTCGCTGGGGGGTCAAGCGTTAGTTTGGGGCGCCCGGGGCGGTTGCCTCCCGCCACACCCCCGCGCGCTACTTCCGCTTGAGTTTGGGCCCCTGGGCGCTGTCCTCGACCGACACCCCCCGCTCGAGCAGCCGGGCGCGGACCTCGTCCGCCTGCACCCAGTCCCGGGACTTGCGAGCCCGCTCCCGCGCCTCGACCAGGGCGAGGACCTCCGGTTCCCAGGTCTCGCCCGCCGGCGGCTTCCAGAACAGGCCCAGCACCTGGCCCAGGTCGTAGAGCGCCCGGGCGGCCAGCCGGCCCTCCTGCCCCGCCCCCCCGTCGAGAGCGCGGTTGACCTCGCGGGCGAGGTCGAACAGGTGGCCGATCGCCCTGGCGCTGTTGAAGTCGTCCTCCATGGACTCGGCGAAGAGCCGCCGTGCGCCGGCCACCGCCTCCCCGAGCGTCCCCCCGGGAACCTCGGCCGCACCGCTCCCCGCCACCGGATCCCACACCCCCGCGCGCTCGAGCGGCAGGCGCAGGCGCTGGTAGGCGATCGCCGCCTCCTTCAGACGCTCCAGGGTGAAGTCGATGGGGCTCCGGTAGTGCGTGGAAAGCAGGTAATAGCGCACCACCTCGGGGTCGACCTGTGCGGCGATGTCGTCGATGAAGAAGAGGTTCCCGGTGCTCTTCGACATCTTCTCGCCGCCCAGGTTGACCATGCCGTTCTCGCACCAGAA
>JBBTLZ010000079.1:0-21547 GCA_038068435.1 Candidatus Eiseniibacteriota bacterium
GCGAGCGCGGCGCGGCCGGCGGTCCTGACGTCCGCGGCGCTCGCGGGGTTCGCGCCCGGACGATTCGACCTGGTGCTGACCGATCTCGGGATGCCCGGCCTCGACGGCTGGCAGGTCTGCCAGTCCATGCGCGCGCTGGACGACGCCGTGACCATCGCGTTCGTGACCGGGTGGGGCGAGGGAGTGGACCTGGAGCGGGTGCGGCGGGCCGGCGCGCAGACGGTGGTCGCGAAGCCGTTCAGCATCGAGGACATCGAGGGGGCCGTGCAGCTGGCGGCGGATCGCAAGCGGAAGCGGGCGGCGTAGGGCGCCCCGTTCACCCGCCCAGGTAGGCCTTCTTCACGTCCTCGTTCTGCAGCAGGCGCGCGGCCTGGTCCTCGAGCTGCACGCGGCCGGTCTCGAGCACGTAGCCGCGGCCGGCGATCGACAGCGCCATGTGCGCGTTCTGCTCGACCAGCAGCACCGTGACGCCGCCGCGGTTGATCTCGAGGATGGTGCGGAAGATCTCGCGCACCAGCAGTGGAGCCAGGCCCAACGACGGTTCATCGAGCAGCAGCAGACGCGGCCGCGACATCATCGCCCGGCCGATCGCCAGCATCTGCTGCTCGCCGCCCGAGAGCGTGCCCGCCGTCTGGCGACCACGCTCGAGCAGGCGCGGGAAGAGCCGGTAGACCGCGTCGTAGTCCTGCTTGATCCCCGCGCGATCCTTGCGCCGGTAGGCGCCGAGCTCGAGATTGTTCTCGACCGAGAGGTTGGCGAACACCAGCCGGCCTTCCGGCGACTGCGAGACGCCGAGCCCCACGATCTCGTGGGGCGGCATGCGCGTGATGTCGCGTCCCTCGAACGTGACCTTGCCGGCGCGAGAGGGGATGAGGCCCGAGATGGAGCGGAGCAGCGTGGTCTTGCCCGCGCCGTTGGCGCCGATGAGCGTGACCACCTCGCCCGCGTCGGCGCGCAGGGTGACGCCCTTGAGGGCGTGCACCGCGCCGTAGTAGACGTCGAGGGATTCGACCTTCAGCATCGTTCAGCCCCCGGCTCCGAGGTCTGCGTGGACCTCCTCGCCCAGGTAGGCCTCGATCACCCGCGGGTCGGTGCGGATCTCGGCCGGCGTCCCCTCGGCGATCTTGACCCCGTAGTCGAGCACGACGATGCGCTGGCAGATGCCCATCACCACCCGCATGTCGTGCTCGATGAGCAGGATGGTCACCTTGAAGCGCAGGCGTAGCTCCTCGATGAG
This sequence comes from Candidatus Eiseniibacteriota bacterium, assembly GCA_038068435.1. Taxonomy (GTDB): domain Bacteria; phylum Eisenbacteria; class RBG-16-71-46; order RBG-16-71-46; family RBG-16-71-46; genus WS-11. The sequence continues at coordinate 1,238 of JBBTLZ010000079.1, forward strand.
GTGCATGAGCTGCTCGCTCTCCTGCGGATTCAGACCGGCCGCCGGCTCGTCGAGCAGCAGCAGGCTCGGCTTGCCCGCCAGCGCCCGCGCGATCTCGAGCCGGCGCTGCTGCCCGTAGGGCAGCTCGGCGGCGATCGTGTCGGCCCACGCCGAGAGCCCGAAGAATCCGAGCAACGCGTCGGCCTGCTCGCGGCACGCCCGCTCATCGCGCTGGAAGCGGCCGTTGCGCAGCAGCGCGTCGAACAACGTCGCGCGCGTGTGGTGGTGCGCGGCGATGCACACGTTGTCGCGGCACGAGCGCGAGCCGAACAGCCGGATGTTCTGGAAGGTGCGGGTGATGCCGCGGTGGGCGATGGCGTGCGGCCGGAGTGCGCGGATCGAGTGGCCGGCGAAGCGGACATCCCCGCCGGTCGGCGCGTAGACGCCGGTGATGACGTTGAACACAGTTGTCTTGCCGGCGCCGTTCGGCCCGATCAGGCCCACCAACTCGCCCTCGCCGATGGCGAGGTCGAGATCGGCCACCGCCTTGAGGCCGCCGAACTGCATGGTGACGCGCTGGAGCTCCAGCGCCGGGCCGCTCACACGCTCTCCCGCGCGGGGCGGAAGCGCTTGAGCAGGCCGGCGAGCGAGATCTCCCGGCTGCCGAGCAGGCCTCCGGGGCGCGTGATCATGAGGATGATGAGCATCAGCGAATAGATGACCATGCGGTAGTCCTTCACCGGCCGCAGCACCTCGGGCATCAGCGTGAGGATGACCGCCGCCAGCACCGAGCCCGAGATGCTCCCCATGCCGCCGAGCACCACCATGGCGATCACCTCGATGCTCTTGATGAAGGTGAAGGAGTTGGGATTGAGGTACGAGAGGAAGTGGGCAAACAGCCCACCCGCCACGCCGGCGAAGAAGGCCCCCATGACGAACGCCAGCACCTTGTAGGAGGTGGTGTCGACGCCCAGCGCCTCGGCCGCCACCTCGTCGTCGCGGATGGCGAACAGCGCGCGACCGTGCGTGCTCAGCGCCAGATGCCGCGAGAGGAGGATCACGGCGGCCACCCCCACGCCGACCCAGAAGAAATCCACCCAGCCGGGGATGCCGGGCAGCCCGCGCGCCCCGCCGACGGCGTCGACGTTCAGGATGAGCACGCGGATGATCTCGCCGAAGCCGAGGGTGACGATCGCCAGGTAATCGCCGCGCAGGCGGAGCGAGGGCAGCCCCACCAGGTAGCCGGCGAGCGCCGCCAGCAGTCCTCCCAGCACCAGCGCCACGAGCAGCGCCATCCCCTGCGCGAGCGGCGCCGGCACCCCCGCAGCGGTGAACCCGGCGACCCAGCGTACCCCGACGTGGAGCGTGAACATGGCCGAGCCGTACGCGCCCAGCGCCATGAAACCCGCGTGGCCGATGGAGAACTGGCCGGTGAAGCCGTTGATGAGGTTGAGCGAGACCGCGAGGATGATGTTGATCCCGCACAGGACGATGATCTGCGCGATGTAGGGATTGATCAGACGCGGCAGGACGACGTTGATGCCGGTCAGCAGCGCCAGCACGCCGATCAACCAGAGCAGCTGCCTCATCTCACACCTTCTCCGCCGGCGGCTGCCCGAGCAACCCGGAGGGGCGGACGAGCAGGATGAGGATGAGCAGCACGAAAGCGATCGCGTCGCGCCAGGTGGGCGAGAGGTACCCCACCACCATGACCTCGGCGACGCCCATGACCAGCCCCCCCAGCACCGCGCCCGGGATGTTGCCGATGCCGCCGAGCACCGCGGCCACGAACGCCTTGAGCCCGGGCATGATGCCCATGTACGGCTCGATCTTGGGATTCTGCAGCGCCACCAGCACGCCGGCGGCGGCGGCGAGCATGGAGCCCAGCACGAACGTGAAGGTGATGATGCGATCCACCGAGATGCCCATGAGCGCCGCCGCCGTGTGGCTGTAGGAGACCGCGCGCATGGCCTTGCCGGCCCGCGTGTGGAGGACGACGAAGCGCAGCCCAGCCATCAGCGCCAGGGACACGACCAGGATGATGATCTGCTGATTCGAGATCGTGACCCCCATCCCGAGCGGGATGTTCGTGGCGGTGATGATCTGGGGGAAGAACTTGGGGTCGGCGCCGAAGATCAGCTGGCCGCCGTTCTCGAGCAGCAGGGAGACGCCGATGGCGGTGATGAGGGCCGCGAGCCGTGACGACTTGCGCACCGGCTTGTAGGCGAACCGCTCGATCAGGAACCCGACCAGTCCGCAGCCGACCATCGAGATCAGCAGGATGCCGGTGGCCTTGAAGGGGTTCGGCTCCACCGCCGCGCCCGTGAGCCGCGCGGCGTAGAACGCGAAGAACGCCCCCAGCATGTAGATGTCGCCGTGGGCGAAGTTGATCAGGCGCAGGATGCCGTAGACCATCGTGTACCCGAGGGCGATGAGGGCGTACACGCTGCCCCACGTGATGCCGTTGACGAGCTGCTGGAGGAACTCGGTCACTGACGCTCGGGCATCTTGCGCGGGTCGGTCACGGATGGATCGTGGTGTTGTAGACCTTCTTGCCGCCCCTGATCTCGAGCACCACCGCCGGCTTGGTGGCGTTGCGGTTCTCGTCCAACGTGATGTTGCCGGTCACGCCTGGGTAGCCGGCCGTGGTGGCGATGATGTCGCGCAGCTTCCGGGTCGCGGCCTTGCGCTCGGGCGTGCCCGCCTTCGCGGACGACAGCCCCTTGAAGGCCGCCGGGTCCTGCTCGTAGAGCTTCTCGAGCGAGGTGAACAGCACGTTGGCGGCGTCGTAGGCGAGCCCGGCGATCGCGTCCGGATCGCCGTTGAACGTCTCGCGATAGGCCTTGAGGAAGTCCTGGAGCTTCGGATCGGGCAAGTCGAGGGCCCAGTGGTTCGAGTAGTAGCAGCCGTTCAGCGCCTCGCCGCCGATCTCGAGCAGCTTCTCGCTTTCCCAGCCGTCGCCACCGATGAGCGGGACGGTGATGCCGAGCTCGCGCGCCTGGCGGCCGATGAGGCCGGCCTCGGTGTAGTAGCCGGGCACCACGATCGCCTGCGGATTCCGGGCCTTGATGGTGGTGAGCGCGGCGCGGAAGTCGGCGTCGCCCGCGCTGTAGGACTGCACCACGTTCACCGAGCCCCCGAGGTTCTGGAAGGCGTCGGCAAAATAGTTCGCGAGCCCCACGCTGTAATCGTTCTTGACGTCCTTCAGGACCGCGACCTTCTTGAGCTTCAGGTTCTCGGCCGCGAACTTCGCCATGACCCAGCCCTGGAAATCATCCAGGAAGCACATGCGGAAGATGAAGTCGCCCTTGCGGGTCACTTCCGGGTTGGTCGAGGAGGGCGAGATCATCGGCACGCCCGCCGCCTGGCAGATCGGGCCCCCGGCGAGGCTGCGCGAGGAGGCGACCTCGCCGAGCACCGCGATCACCCGGTCCTGATTGATGAGCTTCTGCACCACGGTCGCGGCTTCTTCCGCCTTACCCTGATCATCCTCCACCACCACCCGCACCCGCAGCCCGCCGATCTTGCCCTCCTTCTTGGCCGCGAGCTCGGAGAGCGCGATCTCGATCCCCGCTTTGGTGGACTGGCCGAAGGTGGCGTCGTTGCCGGTGAGCGAGCCGTACTCGCCGATCACCAGCTCTTCCGTGGTCGCGCCGCCGCACCCTGCCATGCCCAGCGCGAGAAGCAGGGCGCCCGCGAGCGCGAGACGCAGACCGTAGCGTGACCTCATGTCAGTCTCCTTGCCGATGCCGGAGGGAGCCGGTGCTCCGCGCCCCCGCCGGGGGCAGCCGGGAAGAGCGAACCGGCGGCCAGCGGGCCGCCGTGTATCGGGATGAGCCGGGAACAGGTAGCACGCGTTCGCGCGCCGAAGCAAGGAGATTGCGCCCGGGCGCGCCCGTTGCCGCCCCGGCGCGGGCGCTGCTACAGTGCCCGCATGAGGGTCGTCCCCCGCGCCTGGACGCGTCGCGCCGCCGCGACCTCGCTCGCGCTGGCGCTCCTCGCCGGCGTGGGATGCGCCCGGCGGCCCGCGGTCGCGCCCCCGCCGCCACCGGCACCGCCGCGCCCCTTCCCGGGCTACGAACGGCTCGCGGACAGCCTCGCCCTCGTGGACGCCAGCGGCCTGGCGGGCCGGCGCATCGCCCTCGACCCCGGCCACGGCGGCTTCTTCCGCGGCGCGCTCGGCGTGCACGGCCTGACCGAGGCCGAGGTCAACCTCGCGGTGGCGCTGCGTCTGCGCGACCTGGTCGCCGGGCGGGGCGCCGAAGTCTTCCTCACCCGCGATCGCGATCGCGACTTCCTGGGCCCGCCCGACAGCTCGCTGCGCGCCGACCTCGCCGAGCGCGTGCGTCTCGCCAACGCGTTCGGCCCGGATCTCTTCCTGTCCATCCACCACAACGCCGACGCCGCGGGTGCACACGATGTCAACGAGACCCAGACCTATTACAAGCTGGGCGACGATGGCGCGTCCCTCGACGCCGCGCAGGACGTGCATCGCGCGCTGGTCCGCAACGTCGGCATCCGGCCACACAAGGTGGTGCCCGGGAATTATTTCGTCCTGCGCGGCAGCGAGGCGCCGGCGCTGCTCACCGAGACGAGCTACATCACCAACCCGGACGTCGAGGCGCGGCTGCGGCTTCCCGAGAAACAGGAGCTGGAGGCCGAGGCGCTATTCATCGGGCTGGCGCGCTACTTCGCGCGCCGCGTGCCGGTGATCGCCGAGTTCCGCGCGGTGGACCCGTCCGGAGGGGAGGCGGACTCGGTGTTCCGGACCGGGAACCCGTCGATCCGCGCGCGGGTCGAGGGTGACTTCGATAGGGTCGACCTGCGCGTCGACGGCCGGCCGGTGTCACCGACGCGCACGGGGGGTCGCATCGAGTGGGCCCCCGCCGGTCCGTGGGCGGGCGGTACCCACGAGGCGACGCTCCAGGTGAGGCTGGGCGGCGTCGGCGCCGCGCGCGAGCGCCGTCTCCGGTTCACCGCCGTGCGATCCGCCGCCTCGCTGACGGCCCGCGGCTTCGGCGGGATGGGACTCTCCCGCGCGGGGCCGCTGGCCGCGGTACGCCTCGAGCTGCGCGAGCGGGGCGGCACGGTCCACGTCGACAGCCTCCCGGCGCCGGATCGGATCCGCATCCGACGCGCCTCCGGCCGGGGCGTGCGGCCCGCCGACACGGTCGTCGTCGCCCGTGACGGGGTGGCCTGGGCCTACTTCCGCAGGGTCGAGCCGCTCACGCGCGCGGTGCGCTTCCAGGCGACAGACACGGTCCGCTCCGAAGGTGCCACGGGCGTCCTGAAGGACGAGTTCGCATTCACGCCGTCCCGGCAACCAGCGACCGATTGGCTGGGTTTCGTGACGCGCATGCCCGGGGGCGAACCGCTGCGTGAAGCGCCCGGCACCCGCGAGCCCGATCCGACCCTGCGCTGGATGAACCGCGACGGCTTCGCGGTGCTGCCTCGCGACGGCGCCGGCGCTATCGCCGTGCCGCGGCTCCCCGGCTTCCGCCGCTGGGCGGACGACAGCGCCGGCGCACCGGGCTTCGTGCCGGTCGCGGGCGGGGCGCTCCAGGGCCGCCGCATCACGCTCGATCCCGAGGGCGGCGGCGAGGACCCGGCCGGCACGGGGGCATCCGGGACGCGCGCCGCGCACCTCAATCTCGAGGTCGCGCGCATCCTCGCCGGGTTCCTCTCGGCCGCCGGCGCCGAGGTGCACCTCACCCGCGCGGGCGATCTCGCCCTGTCCGAGGTCGAGCGCGTCCAGGGCAGCGAGGACTTCCGCGCCGATCGCTATCTGCGGATCGGCCACCGCGCGCGGCGGTTCGGCTACTACTTCTCGAGCCCGGCCGGGCGCCGCTGGGCGGAGCGCACCGGCGCGGCGTTCGTCTCGCTGGGGCTCGCCGCGCCCCCGGCGGGCGAGGACGCGCTCTACCCGCTCCAGCAGACCTCCTGCCCCGCGCTCTACGCGAGCCCGGCCCGGGTGGATTCGGCCGGCGACGAGGCGGCCCTCCTGGCACCCGGCGCGCTGCGCGCGGAGGCCTACGCGCTGTTCCTCGGGCTCGCGCGGGAGTGGGCGCCCGCCGCCGTGTGGGCGGTGGATTCGCTCGCGGTGCGCGACCAGGCCGGGGCGCCGGTGCCCGGGGCACGCGTGACGCTCGGCGACGCGCTGGTGCTCGAGACCGACCGGTTCGGGCGCGTCCGATTCGCACGCACCGAGCCCGGCCCGATCGCGGCGGTGGTGGACGAGCCGCGGGTCCGGGCGCGGGCGGTCTTGCTGGACTTCATGCGGGGCGCCGTGCTGACCGGGCCGCGCGGGAACTGAACGCACTACCGCTGCGCCCCCCGGGGGCACCTCTGATGATGCATGGCGTGCAGGGCTTCTTCGTCGAGCGCGCGCGGTCGGCGCGCCGGGTCGCGGTGCTCGCGGCCGGCCTCGCCGCCCTTCTGCTCGCACCCCTGATCGCCCTCACGCTCCCTCCCTTCCAGCGCCCGCTGCGGGAGATGCTGCGCCGCACCACGCGCTTCGGCTACGAGGGCCCGGACCAGTATGTACGCCGCATCACACTGCAGCAGCTGTCGGGCATCCACACGGTGGTGCGCGAGCTCGGGGCGGTCGACACACGCCGGGAGCGGTCGGGCGGAGCGGTCCGGGCGCGCCGCGTGGACGATCCGCGGGCCCAGCCCGAGACACGGGCGAATACCTTCGGGCCCGGGCTGGCCGACGAGGACATGACGGCGCGCGCGGTGTCGCGGCTGGCGAACGTGCCGGTCGTCCAGTCCCAGGACCTGGTGATCGAGCACGCGTCCAAGCCCATCTACCCGCAGGCCGAGTCCGAGCGCGGCATCGAGGGCAAGGTGATGGTGCAGGCGCTCATCGACACGACCGGCCGCGTCGTCGACGTGCAGCTGCTCGCCAGCAGCGGGGTGGGCGCCTTCGAGCGCTCGGCCGCGGAGGCGGTGTGGCAGTACCGCTTCCGGCCGTACCGCCCGGCCGGGGTGGCGAGCGAGGTCTACGCGATCTTCCGATTCGCGTTCCGCATCTACTGAGCTGCGCTCCCCGCCCCCGCGTCAGCGTGCGACCGCGCGGCCGCGCGTCACGGCGTACACCGGCAGCGTCGCCTCCGCCGGACTCCAGTCGAGGAATCCGTGCGACGCGAGGTACGGGTCGGCGCCGACGCGGGTCGCGAGCGAGACGCCCAGCTCCTCGGGGCACAACGCGCCACCTTCGACCGCCGAGGCGATGAGCCGCGCGGCCAGATAGCCGCGCGTGTGCAGACGGTTCGCGCGCTCCTCGCCCGCCGCCCGCGCGGCGCCATCGAGCACCGCCCGCGAGCCGGCGCTGAGCACCCAGTCCTCGCCCACGAACAGCACACCCTCGAGCAACGTGCGGGTCTGCGCGTGATGACGCTCCGGGGCGAGCTCGGCGCCGCCGCAGAACGCCACACGCATGTTCTCCTGCGCCAGCTGGCGGAGCAGCGTCTCGGCATCGCGCGCCTCGCCGTCCCAGAACAGCAGCTCGACCGAACGCGCCTTGAGCGCCCGCAGCTCGGCGCGGAAGTCCGGACTCCCGGGGGCGTAGGAGGCCGACCACACGACGCTCGCGCCGAGCGATTCGGCGGCGCCCGCGAAGCCCCTCGCGAACGGGCCGGCGGCGGCGGGGCCCGCCGTGAGCAGCCCAATGCGGCGCGGGCCGCGGGCGAGCGCCTCCCGCGCGAGCACGCGACCGCGCTGAAGGCCCGAGGGCCCGACCTGGAACACCATCGGGCCGATGGCCCCGACGCTCTCGTCGGTGGCGGTGGGCGACAGGAGCGGCAGGCCGGTCAGGCGCGCGGCGGTCGCCAGCGTCGCGGTGGGCACGCTCAGCAGGCCGCCCACGATCACGCCCGAGCCCGCCGCGGCGCGGTCGAAGGCGGCCGCGACGCGTTCGGGCGAATCGTCCCCGCTGGGCTCGATCGAGAGCACGAGGGGGAACGCGGCATGGGCATCGTGCTGCGCGAGACCGGCCTCGAGGCCGAGCCGTACCGCACGACCGAAGGCCTGGTAGTCGCCGGTGTCGGGGAGCACCGCCGCGATGCGGAAGACCGAGGCGCGCGGACGCGAGGGCAGATGAGCGGCCTCCGGCGCGAGCTCGCGCCAGGCGCGGTCGGCCTTGCGCGGGGCGGCGGCGGCGAGGCGCAGCAGCAGGCGGCGGCGCAGCGCCGGGCGCGAGGCGGGCGTGCGGCGCAGCGCCGCCCCGGTGAGCGGGGCCTCGACCGCTCCGAGGATGGCGGGCGGCTGCCGCAGCAGGAACATGAGCTCGGGCAACGACGCGCGGGTGGCCCAGCGTTCGAGCGCGCGGTCGCGCTCACGGCCGGAGCCGGCGGTCACCAGCGAATCCGCGGCGCGCACATCGGGCACCGCGGGGGTCGCCCCCGCCCGGGAGACGCCCGGTGAGGCGGCGAGCAAGAGCCCTGTAGCGGCCGCGAGCACGGCGCAGACCGCGGTGGGCGCAGATGGCGCCGGGACGCGCGAGGGCCGGGAACGAGACGTCCCTGCCGGACCGGCCGGCGGCATCAGAACTGGAACTTCCCGAAGTCCTCGGGATTGAGCTTCTCGAGATAGCGCCGCAGCTGCTCGGCCTTCTCCTCGTCGGTGAGCAGGCGGGGCTCGCCGCCCTCCTCCGACGCCACCTCCTCCGCCGGCGCCGGCTGCAGCAGCTTCTCGTTCACGTAGATCGGCGCCTTGGCGCGCAGCGCGAGCGCGATCGAGTCCGAGGGCCGCGCGTCCACCGAGAGCACCTCGCCCTCGCGCTCGACGATGACGCTGGCGAAGAACGTGTTCTCGCGCAGGTCGGCGATGATCGCGCGCGTGATCTTCGCCTTCAGCCCGTCCAGCATGATGACGAGCAGGTCGTGCGTGAGCGGGCGCGGGAACGCCTCCTCGGAGAGGATGCGCCGGATGGCCTGGGCCTCGCCGGGCCCGATCCAGATGGGAAGGATGCGCTGGCCATCGGCCTCGCGCAGGATGACGATGTTCTGCTGGGTCTTGTGCTCGAGGATGAGCCCGTTGACCCTCGCCTCGACGACTCTCACGGCTTGCCCGACGGGCGCCGCGCGTCGCCCGGGGGAGCGACGCGCGCACTCGAATCAGCCTCCAGGTTCATGAAGGGCGGGGCCCCCTCGGTGCGCATGTGCTCGATCATCCAGCGCGCTGAGTCGGCCAGCTCCGCGTTCGGATACCGCTTGAGCAGCTCGCGGAAGGCCTGGTCGGCCTCCTCGTAGCTCTTCAGCTCCTCCGAGTAGATGAACCCGATCATGAACTGCGCCTGCGGGCTGACCTCGCTGTCCGGGTAGTCCTGCACCAGCCGCCGGTAGGCGGCGATGCGGACCGTCGGGGCGCCCGCCTCCTGCCCTTCGCGGAACAGCTCCTGCGGCGTCTTCTTCGGCGAGACGAACTTCGCGACAGCGGCCGAGTCGACCGAGAACCCGAGCGACGCCTTCTCGGCGGTCAGCCGCTGGCGGTAGTAGTCCTGGTTCCGCGACTGGACCATCTGGCGGAGGATGACCGTGCGCACCTGCTCGAACGGGCGCGTGCTCTCGGGCTTCTCCGCATCGATCCTGATGACGTGCCAGCCGCGGGCGGTCTTGCAGGGGCCGCCGATGGCGCCGACGCCGGCGTCCGGACCCGATCCGGTCGCCAGCGCGAATGCCGACTCGGCGAGCGCGGGCTGCGATCCGATCGCCCCGAAGATGCCCTCGCGGGTGACGGTCCCGAGGGCGCCGCCGTTGGCCCGGGTCAGGCTGTCGGCGGAGAAGCGCGCGGCCAGCTTCTTCCAATCCTGCCCGCCCTTCGCCCACTGCCGGATGCGGCGCGCTTCCGATTCCGTCTTCAGCAGGATGTGGCTGATCGTCACCGTCGCCGCCAGCCGGTAGTCGGCCGCGTGCGCGTTGTAGGTGGCGTGCGCCTCGGAATCCGACGGGGCGGGATTGGCGGCCATGACCTCGTTCACGTAGGTCCGGATCAGCAGCTCCCGCTCGGACTGCTCGATCTGCTGGCGGACTTCCGGCCGGGCGGCCACGCCGCGCTTGCGGGCGCCCAGCAGCCACACCCGCTCCTCGATCAGGCGGTCCAGGAACTGCCGCCGCCCATCGACGGTGCCGTAGTTGGTGCGATGGGGCTCGGGCAGCCCGTCGATCCGCCGCTGCACCTCACGGCGCGTGATGACCTCGCGGCCGATGCGCGCCAGCACCGAGTCGCGGCCGGCCGCTCTGCCGCCCCGCGCGGCGACCGACGCGGGCCTGGAGGATGCGCGCTTCAAGGCCTCCCCCGACTTCTCCACGGCCGCACCGGACGTAGGCCAGGTCGCGGCCAGCGTCCCTGCCGCCAGGAGCAGCACGGCCGCCGCGAGACGGGCCCGCGGGCTCACGTGCGCACCACCCAGACCTTCACGGTCGCCGTGACACCGGCGCCGATCCGAACCGTCACGTCGTAGCGGCCGAGCTGCTTGATGTGGTCCCCGAGCTCGATCTTGCGCTTGTCGACGATGTGGCCGGCCCGCGCGAGCGCCTCGGCCACGTCGGCGGACGTCACCGAGCCGAAGAGCGTGTCCTCCTCGTTGGCCTGCGAGGGCACGTTGACCTCGACCCCCTCGAGCTTCGCCGCCTCGGCGCGCGCCTGCGCGACCAGCTTCTCCTGCTGGATCTGGTTCTGACGCTCCAGCTCCCGATAGAGGTTGGCCGAGCGCGAGCCGGCCGAGATGGCGAGCTTGCCGGGCAGGAGGAAGTTGCGCGCGTAGCCGGGCTTCACGTTCACGGTGGCGCCCTTGGCGCCCACGCCGGACAGGTCTTCGAGCAGGATCACTTCCATCAGCACTCTCCTAGGATGAGTCCCCGTCGGGGACGGCTTCGAGACGGCGATAGTCCAGCCACACGTCGCTCACTCCCACGCACACCGTGGCGAGGAGGAACACCGGCGTGGCCATGGCGAAGACGAACACGAAGGTCAATGCGATGATCGAAGGAGGGACGCCGCGCGCGAGCAGCAGCGATTCTACGACCGCGACCCCCTGTACACAATATCCGAGCCCCAGGTTGATCAGCAGCGTCCACGCGCTCGCCGACCACATCGACCAGCGCGCGGCCAGCAGCGCGAGACCGAGCAACAAGAGCCAGAGCGCGCCGTCCGGCAGCCGCCAGTCCGCGAGCCGGCCGGGCGAGAGGTCCGGCCAGCGCAACCGTTCGGCGAGGCGGGCGGCGAGCCCGCGTCCGGCCGTCACCAGCGCGACCATCCAGACGAACAGCACGGTCGGCAGCACGTACGGCAGCAATCGCTTCTGGAGCGCCGCACTCTCCCACAGGCCGCGCTCCATCGCCTTCAGCCGCTCGCCCTGGTAGCCCAGCTGCCGGTAGAGCGCCAGCACCTCGGGATCCCCCAGGCGCAACCAGCGCTCGAAGCTCGCGACCAGGCCGGTGTAGTTCGCCATCCACGGCAGCAGTGCCGCGAGCAGCAGCACCGGCAGCAGCGTCCAGGCCCGCTGGCCGGCCGGAGGACCGCCGCCCTCCTCGCGCAACCCCATCCAGGCGCCGGTGAGCGCCGCGACCGGGATCCACCACACCCAGAGGCTGAACGGTCCCTCGATCAGCATCGCCGCGCCGAAGAGCGCGACCGGCGCGATCACCCCCCATGCACCCCAGCGCCACGCGCTCAGGAGCGAGACCGCGACCGCCGCCGGCACCAGCACCCACAGACCGCCCCACGGCATGGGCGTCTGCCAGGCGAAGAGCCCGAGGGCGGCCACCAGTACCAGCATGCGGAACCACGATCCTCCGCCCGCCGGTACCACCGGTTCAGCGATAGAAGTCACTGGTGAAAGGCAGCAGCGCCAGGATCCGCGCCCGCTTGACCGCGACCGTGATCTGCTTCTGGTGCCGCGAGCAGGTCCCCGAGACGCGGCGCGGCACGATCTTGCCGCGGTCGGTGATGAATCGTCCCAGGCGCTTGTCGTCCTTGTAATCGACGAAGCCTACCTTCTCCAGGCACAGCTTGCAGTACTTCTTCTTGAAGCTCTTGCCTTCGCGCTCTCTCGCCATGGTCCTCTCTCTCACCTCCAGTGGTGCGACGGGCGGGTCAGAACAGCTCCTCGCCCTCCGTACGCCCGTGCGGGGCCTCCCGCGCGGCGGGGCCCGCCGGCAGACCGCCCTCGGGCGGCATCCCCGCGGGTCGCCGTTCGAGGAAGTGGACCATCTCGCCGCGGAGCTCGAGGCGCGAGCCCTTGTCACCCTTCGGCGTCGTCCACTCCCGCATCTGCAATCGTCCTTCCACCAGCACCGCGCTGCCCTTCTTCAGAAACTGCCCGCACACTTCCGCGAGGCGCTGATACGTCATCACCGTCACGAACCCCGTCTGCTCGGCCGGGCTGCCGTCGCGCCCCCGGTAACGGCGGTTGAACGCCAGCCCGAAGCTGGTCACCGCCGTCCCGTCCGTCGCATAGCGCCGGTCCGGGTCGCGCGTCAGGCGACCGCTCAGCAGCACCCGGTTGATCTCCGGGAGCTTCAGCTCGCTCATCCCGTCCTTCCTCCGGGGGCGCGGGGGGCTACTCCTCCGCCGCCTCCTCCGCCGCGGCGATCGCCGCGGGATCGGCCTTGGGCAGTGTCAGCTCGGGTGGGACGTGGATCACGGTGAGCACGCGCATGACGGACTCGTTCAGGCGCAGCCGCCGCTCGATCTCCTTCACCATCGCGCCCGCGCCCTGATACAGCATGAGGGTGTAGATCCCGTCCCGCTTCTTCTCGATCTCGTACGCGAGCCGCTTCTTGCCCCAGCGTTGGATCTCGAGCACCTCGCCGCCGAGGTCCTTGATCCACTGGGAGACGCGCTCGATCTCCTCGTTGATCCGCCCCTCGTCGACGCCGGGCTCGAGGATGAAGGTCGTCTCGTACCTGGTCACGGTTCTTGAACCTCCTTGCCTGCTCTGCGATTGAAGCGATTCATGGCCGTCGTGATGCTCTCGGCCACCCAGCATTCCACCGCGTCCGCCGCCCGCAGCACCGTCTCGTCCACCCGCGGCGCCTCCTCGGGCGAGAACGCGTCCAGCACGTGCTCTCTCAGTTCCGCGCTGCTCTCCGCCGCCCCGACGCCGATCCGGAGCCGCGCGAAGTCGCGGGATCCCAGCGCGGCCTCGATGCTCTCCAGCCCGCGATGCCCGCCGCTCGATCCGCGCGCCCTGAGACGCAGCGTCCCGACCGGCAGGTAGACATCGTCGCTGACGACCAGCAGATCCTCGGGCGGTCCCTGGTTCTCGTGCAGCCAGCGCCGCACGGCCTCGCCGGTGAGGTTCATGAAGGTGAGCGGCTGCATCAGCTCGACGACGACGCCGGCGACGCGCGCCCGCCGGGCCGTGTAGAGCCCGGCCGCCGAATCGTCCGTCGCGTGCCAGCGGCCGGCGAGTGCGTCCAGCACCCGCCAGGCCACGTTGTGCCGCGTGCCCGCGTAGCGCTCGCCAGGATTGCCGAGACCCACCACCAGCCGCACGGCCTACTTCTTCCCCTTCTCCTCCTTCTTGTCCTTCTCCTTGTCCTTGCCTTCGCCAGCTTCGGCCTCTTCCTCGTCCTTCTTGCCCTTGGCGATGACCTCCGGCTCGGTCGGCGCGACCTCCGTGACGACCTCCTCCGCCGGCTTCTCCTCCATCACCGTCGGCGGCACCACCGTGGCGATGGTCTCGTCACCATCGCTGAGGATGGTGACGTCGGGCACCGTCACCTCGCGAACGTGGACCGAGTCACCGATGTTGAGGTGGCTCACGTCCACCTCGATCGACGGGGGGATCGCCGTCGGGAGGCAGCGCACCTCGAGCTCCCGCAGGATGGTCTCGAGGATGCCGCCGCCGTCCTTCACCCCGAGCGGCAGTCCGGTCAGGTGTACCGCGACCTTCACCTCGATGGTCTCGGTGAGCGAGATGTGCTGGAAGTCCAGGTGCAGGATGCCGTGGGACACCGGGTCGTATTGCACGTCGCGGATCAGGGCCGTGTACTCACCACCGCCGACCGCAAGATTCACGATCGGGTTGCCGCCCTTATGGCCGCGCAGTGCGAGGTCGAACTCCCGGGCCTGGATGCTGACCGGGACCGGTTCCTCGCCGTGGCCGTAGAGCACCGCCGGGATGTGGCCGGCGGCGCGCGCCTTGCGGGCACCGCCCTTGCCGAGTCGTTCCCGGCGCGTGCCGCTCAACGGGATGAGTGCCATGGGATCTCCTCCTTGCGTGTCGCGGGGGTCGCGATCCGGGCGGCGATGCGCCCGGCGAGCCCGTGGTTCATACGAACAGCGAGCTGAGCGAGCGTTCCTCGTGGATGCGCTGGACGGCCTCGCCGAGCAGGCCGGCGACCGACAGCTCCGTGACCCTGGGCGGCAGCGCCCCGTGGTCGTGCTGGACGGTGTCGGTGACCACCAGTTCCTTGATCGGCGAGCGCGCGATGCGCTCGTGGGCGCTCCCGCTCAGCACGCCGTGCGTGACCCCGGCGTAGATGTCCCTGGCACCCGCGGCCCGGACGGCTTCCGCCGCCTGGCACAGGGTGCTGGCCGTGGTCACCACGTCGTCGAACAGCACCGCGTTCCTGCCCTTCACGTCGCCGATGATGTTCATGATCTCGACTGCGTCCGGCCGCGGCCGGCGCTTGTCGGCGAGCGCGAGGTCGGCGCCCAGACGCTTGGCGTAGGCGCGCGCCATCTTGACGCCCCCGACATCCGGCGCCATCACCACCAGGTCGCGGATGTTCTTGTGCGCGAAGTAGTCGATCAGCACCGGTGCCGCGTACAGGTGGTCGAACGGGATGTCGAAGAAGCCCTGGATCTGGGCGCTGTGCAGGTCCATGCAGAGCGCCCGGTCGGCGCCCGCGACCGTGATGAGGTTGGCGACCAGCTTGGCCGAGATCGGGGCCCGCGGCTGGTCCTTGCGGTCCTGGCGGGCGTAGCCGAAGTACGGCATCACCGCGGTGACGCGGCGCGCGGAGGCGCGCTTGGCCGCGTCGAGCATGACCAGCAGCTCCATCAGGTTGTCCGCCGGCGCGCCGGTCGCCTGGATGACGAACACGTCGCTGCCGCGGATGTTCTCGTTGAAGCGCACCGAGACCTCGCCGTCCTCGAAGCGCCCCACGTCGGCGTCGCCCAGCGGCACCTGCAGCCGGTCGCAGATGGATCGCGCCAGTCGGCGGCTGGCGTTCCCCGCGAAGATGCGACAGGGGTCCATGCGTTGAGCCTCCGCTCTAATCGATCGCGACCATCATGGTCCGGGCCAGGCGGACTCGAGGACCCGGAGTCTCCCCCCTGGCCCGGCGAATGGCTGGGGCGGGAGGATTCGAACCTCCGGATGCGAGATCCAAAGTCTCGTGCCTTACCGCTTGGCCACGCCCCACCAACAGAACGGGATTTCCGTCACGGTCCGACCTCGGGCCACCCGCTCGGGAGCGGGTCGGGCGAGCTCGGGGTGATGGCTATTGGCCCGAAGGAACTGCGGGAAGAAAAGCCGGGGGAATCTAGCGGGGAGGCCCTGGGAAGTCAATCGCGGGATGGTCGTCCGGCAGCGCCGGCCCCCGCCCGGGACGGCCCGTCCGGGGGATGGGCCGGGGGCCCGTCCGCGCGGCCGGCCTCCGGAGCCCGCCTAGTACACCGTCTCGGACTGCTTTCCCTGCGGCTGGACGCTGTGCACCCCCGGGTTCGCGAGCTCCCGCTGGAACTCGGCCATGACCCTCTCGGTCAGGTACTTGCGGGTGGGGTCGTTGATCGGGTGGGCCAGGTCCTGGTGCTGGCCGTCCGGCCGCTTGCGGCTCGGCATGGCTACGAACAGACCGGAGTTCCCGTGGATGATCTTGAGACCCCGGATCACGAACGAGTCATTGAGCGTGATGCTCACGAACGCCTTCAGCTTGTCGTCGTTGCGCAGGGAGACGCGGACCTCAGTGATCTCGATCATGACGGAATCACCTCGGGAGCCATCCTTGGGAAGATGTCTGGCTCCAGCTGGGCCCGCTCTACATCGGGGATGTCGCCTTGAGCTTCATGCATCCTTGCCTCCGGCTCAAGCTACAGCAGCGTGGTGTGGGTCAGACCAGTTCCCCTCGATCGAATCAGATAAATCGCCTCGTCCCCCGTGAAGCGCTCGACGACGCGCCTTCCCGGAAGCCCGGCCGGAACGATCCCGAACACCGCTGACCCGCTGCCGGTCAAGTGCGGCTCCTCCACTCCCGCCCGCCGAAGACGCGCGCACAGGGAGAGGAACTCCGACCGTCGCTCGCCCAACACCTCCTCGAAGGTGGTTCCCAGACGCATGGCGCGTTCAACCTTTATCGCCTCGCGCCCAAGACTTTCGACGAATCTTAGTTTGGCCGTCCAGCGAGTCAAGCCATATTTCCTCCGGTCCAGTTGCCGGAAGGCGCGAGCGGTCGAGACCCGCCAGGAGGGCACCGCCAGCACCGCGCGGAAGGGATGCGCGAGGCGCAGCGGCCGCAGCCACTCTCCGCGCCCGAGCCCCAGGGCGGTTCCCCCCAGCAGGGCGAAGGGCACGTCCGAGCCGAGCTGGGCGCCGATGGCGTGCCGCTCGGCGGGGTCCAGGCGCAGGCGATGGAGCCGCGCGAGGCCCATGAGCGCCGCCGCCGCGTCGGCGCTCCCGCCGCCGAGGCCGGCGCCGGCCGGGATGCGTTTGATCAACGTGAAACGCACCCCGCCGGGAAAGGGGTGCCGGCTGGCCAGCAGATGGGCGGCGCGCAGCACCAGGTTCGCGCGCCCCCGCGGCACCGCGGCGACCGCCGTGCGCCGCGCGGAGCGGGCGCCCCGCCGCGCCGATCCGCCCCGCCGCGCCGATGCGTCCTCGAAGCGGACCGCGAGCGAGAAGCCGCGCCGGCGCGGCTCCAGGATCAGCGTGTCCGCGAGCGAGATGGATTGGAAGACGGTGGCGAGCTCGTGGAAGCCGTCGGCCCGCGCCGGACCGACCGCGAGTCCCAGGTTGAGCTTGGCGCGCGCCTCGACGCGCACGCGACGCGTCGGCGTGCGGCGCCGGGAGTGGGTCCCGTCGCTCACGAGCGGTGGTAGAGGATCACCACGACCGTCAGCAGGTAGAGCCCGATGCACCACGCCAGCGGCCGGTCGCTGAGCAGCACCTGCGCGGGATCCTCGGTGGTCTCGGTCGCCCGCACCAGGTACAGGTAACGGAAGATCCCGTAGGCCACGAACGGCACGGTGAAGAGCAACGCCTCGGTTTGGAACTTGGCCACCGTGGCGGGCCAGATGGTGTAGAGCGCGTAGGCCATCAGGCTCGCCGCCGCCGACACCGTGAGCAGGCTGTCGAGCAGCTCGGGCGTGTAGTGGTCGAGCACCGCGCGCTGGCGCGAGGCGCCCTCGCCCGCGTTGGTCAGCTCGCGGCGACGCTTGGCGAGCGCCAGAAACAGGGCCCCGAAGAATGTGCACACCAGCAGCCACGGCGACAGCTCGGTCCGCGGCGCCACCGGCAGCAGCAGCTGCACCCCGGCGATCGCGCGCAGCACGAAACCGATGGCGACGAAGAACACGTCCACCAGCACCCGCTGCTTGAGTCCGAACGTGTAGGCCAGGTTGAACGCCAGATAGAATGCGGCCACCAGCGCGAACGGCCGGCCGAGCCACAGGGCGATCACGGCGACGGCCGCCAGCAGCGGACCGAGCGCGCCCCAGGCCGCCCCCGCGCTCAGCCGGCCCGAGGCGAGCGGACGGAGCCGCTTGACCGGATGCCGGCGGTCGGCCTCGATATCTTTGAGGTCGTTGAGCAGGTAGACGCTGCCCGAGAGCAGCGCGAACGCCAGGAAGCCGCCCGCTGCGCGGAGCAGCATGCCGGGATCGGTCAGGTGCTGGGAGAACAGGACGCCGGCGAACAACAATAGATTCTTGGTCCACTGCTTCGGCCGCAGCTCCTGGAGCAGCGGGCCGATCACGTCGCCTTCGCTCCTGGGCGGGACGCGCGGCCCGCGCCGCGGCCGCCGCGCCGGTCACGGGGCGGGCGGGCGAAGATCGCGCGCTCGACCAGCTCGCACAGGGTGTGGCCGAGGGCGATGTGCGCTTCCTGGATGCGCGGCGTGGCGGTGCCGGGGGCCACCAGCGCATGGTCGCAGTGCGCGGCGAAGCGCCGCCCGGCGGCGCCGGTGAAGCCCACCACCGTCATGCCGCAGGCGTGCGCGGCGTGCACGGCGTTGAGCACGCTGGCCGAGCGGCCGCTGGTGGTGATGGCGACCAGCACGTCACCGGGGGCGCCGAGCCCCTCGAGCTGGCGCGCGAACACCGTCTGGTAGCCGTAGTCGTTGGCGATCGCCGTGAGCGCCGACGAGTTCGTGGTGAGGGCAACCGCGGCCAGCGCCGGGCGGTCCATGAGGTAGCGCCCCGACAGCTCGCACGCCAGGTGCTGGGCATCGGCGGCGCTGCCGCCGTTGCCGCAGAAGTAGACTGTGCCGCCACCTTCGAGACAGGCGATGACCACCTCGGCCGCCGACGCCAGCGCCTGGGTACAGGCGCGCTCGATGCCGGCCATGCTGCGGCCGGCCTCGCGGAGCGTCGCGCGCGCCTGCCGCTCGAGCGGCCCCCGCCCCTCCTTCCGACCTCGCTTCATCACCCCTCCTCCGTCGCCCGGTGCGCCACGGCGCCGGCGCCCAGGTAACGGTCGACCGCGTCCTGCCAGTGCGCCATGCGGTGGCCGGTGACGTGCTCGAACATCAGGTTGCTCAGCACCGAATAGGCGGGCCGCCGCGCCGGGCGTGCGAGGGTCGCGCTGTCGATGCGCGCGACCGACGCCGCGAGACCCGCCCGCCCCAGGACATGGACCGCCAGATCGTGCCAGGTGCAGTCGCCCGCGTTGGTGCAGTGATAGGTGCCATACTGCCCGGCGCCCGCGAGCTTGACCAGCGCCTGCGCGAGATCGGCGGTCGAGGTCGGCGAGCCGCGCTGGTCGTCCACCACCCGGAGCGGCTCCCCCCTGCGGGCGCGGGCGAGGATGCTGTCCACGAAGTTGGTGCCGCCGGGGCCGTAGAGCCACGCGGTGCGCACGATGACGTGTCGGGGGTTGACCTCGCGGACCGCCATCTCCCCGGCCAGCTTGGAGGCGCCGTAGACCGAGCGCGGTCCGACGGGGTCGTATTCGCGGTAGGGCCGTGTGGCGTCGCCCGGGAACACGTAGTCGGTCGACACGGCGAGCACCGCGGCCCCGGCCTCGGCGGCGGCCTGCGCGGCGTTGCGGGCCCCGAGTCCGTTGACCAGGTGGGCGTGGTCCACCCGCGTCTCGCAGTCGTCCACCCGGGTGAAGGCCGCCAGGTGGAAGATCCAGTCCGGACGCAAGACCTTGAGCGGATGGCACAGCGCGTCGAGTCGTGTCACGTCGGCATCGCCATGCATGAGCCCGACCGCCTCGTGTCCGGCCGCCGCCAGCGCCGGCATCAGCGCGCGGCCCAGCATCCCGCCGGCCCCGGTGACCAGCGCCTTCATCGTTCCCCCGCCGCGCGCAGAGACCCGGACGCCCGGTGGCTCACGCCAGCTCCACGCGGCTCGAGTCCCCGAGCATCAGGCGATGGGCGCGCGGACGCGACTCGCTGGTCGTCACCACGACGTCGCGCCCGATCAGGCTCGACTCGACGCGATGCGGCAGGTTCTCGAGCCGGCTGCGCTCGAGGACGATCGAGTTCTCGAGCTCGCAATGCCGCAGCACGACGCCGTCGGCGAGCGCGCTGAACGGGCCCACGTAGGAGTCCGCGATGCGCGCCCCGGCCCCGATCACCAGCGGGCCCCGCAGCCGTGAGCGCTCGACCACCGTGCCGCGGCCGATCCGCACGTGCCCCTCGACCACCGAATCCTGGTCGAGCGTGCCGTCGATCCCGGTCGTGAGGTCGGCGAGCACGATGCGGTTCGCCTCCAGGAGATCCTCGACCTTCCCCGTGTCCTTCCACCAGCCGGTGATGACGTGCGAGCGCACGCGCTTCCCGCCGTCGATCAGGTGCTGGATGGCGTCGGTGATCTCCAGCTCGCCGCGCGGACTCGGGCTGATGGCGTTGACCGCTTCGAACACCTTCTCGTCGAAGAGGTAGACGCCGACCAGCGCCAGGTCGCTCTTCGGCTGCTTCGGCTTCTCCTCGAGCTTCACGACCCGGTCGCCGTCCAGCTCGGCGACGCCGAACTCCCACGGCGTCTTCACGTGCGCGAGCAGGATCTGGGCATCGGGCTTCTCGGCCAGGAACTCGCGCACGAACGGCGTGATGCCGTCCTTGATCAGGTTGTCGCCCAGGTACATGACGAACGGCTCGCGGCCGATGAAGCCCTGCGCGATCTTGACCGCGTGGGCGAGCCCCAGCGGCGCCGACT
>JBBTLZ010000080.1:0-1104 GCA_038068435.1 Candidatus Eiseniibacteriota bacterium
GGTGGCCGAGGCCGCGCGGCATGGCCACCGCGTCGGGGGGGACGACGGGCGCGATCCGCGCGCGCGCGAGCAGCGACCCCGCCGGAGACTCGAGCCGCACCCGGTCGCCGGGCTCGACTCGGTGGCGGCGCGCGGTCTCGGGGTGGATCTCGACCCAGCTGTCCCAGCCGATGTCCTCGCGGAATCCCGACATCTCCAGCAGGACGGGCGTGGTCGCGGTGCGGCCCGCCCACAGCGTGTTGGTGTCGAAGAGCAGGAGACGGAACGGATAGAGGGCGGGATCCGCCGCTCCCGCGGCGGGTGCCTCGCCTGCACCCCGATAGGCTGCGTCGTCGGGAACCGGCGTCCCGCCGAGCGCCGCGGCATCCGCGCGCAGCCGCGCCGGCCAGAAATCGAAGCGCGCCCCGCGATCCCCGAGGAGCTCGGTGGGCGAGTGCGCCCCGCGCGGAACCGCGACCCACGAGCCCGCGCGCCGGAACTCCTCCCAGAACGCTTCGGCCGTCTGCGGCCCCGGGGCCTTCCAGCCGCGCTCCTCCATGAAGCCGGCGATGCGCGCGTGGAACGGCCCTCCCGCGATGGTCCCGTGGCCGGAGCGGAAGAGCCCGGCCGCCGCGCCGGGCAGCCACTCGGCATACCTGCCTGCGGGAACCGCGGCCGCCGCCGGACCGCCGATCAGGCGGGCGAGGTCGAACCAGAAATCCTCGAAGGCTCGGCTCTGGTAGAGCGGATCGAGCACCGGCTGCTGCAGGCCGGCGTAGTCCAGGGGGATCCCTCCCACCGGCGGCAGGATCTGCCAGGCCTCGAGGAAGCTGGTCTCCGGGAGGATCAGGTCTGCGACCCGCGCGGTCTCGTCCGCCACCGTTCCCATCACCGCCACCAGACCCACCGCGCCGAGGGCCTCCTCGACCGCTTTCTCCCCCGGCCACTCGTGCACCGGGTTGACGCCGTGCACCAGCAGCACATCGAGCGGGTACGGGCGCCGTGCGGCGAGGTTCGCCGCGAGCCCGGCCGGGCTCTGCTGAACCACCGGCAACGTGGCCCAGCCTGCGCCGTCCACGCGCGCGGATGCGAGACCCCGCCGCGCGACGTCGTCCGGCGGCGGCG
>JBBTLZ010000081.1:0-3870 GCA_038068435.1 Candidatus Eiseniibacteriota bacterium
TGCGCGCCGCCACCGCAGCCTCGCGCGGCGACATGGTGTAGAGGTCGCCGATCGGCAGCAGCGCGATGTCGGGCGGGTACAACTCGCCGATCAGCGCCATGTCCGAGAACACCGCGGTGTCGCCGGCGTGATAGATGCGGGTACCGTCCTCGAGCGTGATGACGAACCCACACGGCTCGCCGCCGTAGAGCACCTGCCCGCCGTCCTCGATGCCGCTGGAGTGGATGGCGTGGACCATCGTGAACTTGAGGCCCGCGGCCTCCTGCGTGCCGCCCTTGTTCATGGGGCTGGTGTTCGACACGCCCTTGCGGCTCAGGAACAGGTGGATCTCGTAGTTGCAGACGATCGCGGGCTTGAACTTCTTGCCCAGGGTCACGGCGTCGGCCATGTGGTCGCCATGCCCGTGCGAGATGGTCATCACGTCGATCTTGTCGAAGCTCTTCTGCTCCTTGGGGCACGAGGGGTTGCCCTCGACCCACGGGTCGAGCAAGACGGTGCGCGCGCCCCGGGTCGCCAGTTTGAAGGTGTTATGGCCGAGCCAGGTGAGCGCGAAACCACGGTTGAGATTCGGCATGTCCCTTCCTCCCTCCCGCGCCCGGTTCAACGCGCGGGGCTGGCGGCCTCGGCGTCGCTCAGCTCCTCGAGCCGAGCCGTGAAGTGTCGCAGCATCGGCGCCTCGTAGGTGATGCGCAGGCCCTTGAGCCGGTCCCTCTCGTGGTGGAGCTGGATGACCGATCGGCCGACGTAGCGCATCTGCTCGGTCGTGTAGACGCGGCGCGGGATGGCGAGCCGCACCAGGTCGAGCCGCGGATAGACCATCTCGCCGCTCGCCGGGTCGCGGTGGCCGAACATCAGGCTGCCGACCTCGACCGCGCGGATGCCGAACTCGCGGTAGAGCGCCACCACCAGCGCCTGCCCGGGATACTGAGACTGCGGCAGGTGCGGCAGGAAGCGTCGCGCGTCCAGGTAGACCGCGTGCCCGCCCACGGGCTTCACGATCGGCACGCCGGCCTCGTCCACCATCTCCCCCAGCTGCGCGACCTGGCCGATGCGGAACGTCAGGTAGTCCTCGTCCAGCACCTCCTCGAGCCCGCGCGCCATCGCCTCGAGGTCGCGCCCCGCGAGGCCGCCGTAGGTCGGGAAGCCCTCGACCAGGATGAGCAGGTTGGTGATGCGCTCGACCCACTCGGCGTTGCTGAGGGCCAGGAAGCCGCCGATGTTGACCAGCCCGTCCTTCTTGGCGCTCATCGTGCAGCCGTGGCCGAGCGCGAACAGCTCGCGCGCGATCTCGCGCACAGTCTGGTTCGCGTAGCCCGGCTCGCGCTGTTGGATGAACCAGCAGTTCTCGGCGAAGCGGCAGGCGTCGAAGATGAGGGGTACGCCGTGCCGGTCACACACCTCGCGCACCGCCCGCACGTTCGCGAGCGAGACCGGCTGGCCGCCGCCCGAGTTGTTGGTCACGGTGATCATCACCAGCGGCACCCGCTCGCGCCCCAGCTCGCGGAGCGCGCGGTCGAGCTTCGCCGGGTCGAGGTTGCCCTTGAACGGGTGGAGTGCCGCCGGGTCGAGGCCCTCGTCGATCACCAGGTCGCGGGCTTCCGCCCCCTGGTGCTCGACGTTGGCGCGCGTGGTGTCGAAGTGGCTGTTGTTGGGCACCACGTCGCCGGGCTTGAGGACGGTCGAGAACAGGAGGTTCTCGGCCATGCGCCCCTGGTGGGTCGGGATGACGTGCGGGTAGCCGAAGATGCCGCGCACCGTCTCGGCGAAGTGGTAGTAGTTGCGGCTGCCGGCGTAGGACTCGTCGCCCAGCATCAGGCCGGCCCACTGGTTGTCGCTCATCGCCGAGGTCCCGCTGTCGGTGAGCAGGTCCACGTAGATGCTGTCCGCCGGCACCGAGAAGATGTTGAGGCCGGCCTCGCGAATGAGCCGCTCGCGCTCCTCGCGCGAGACGAAGCGCAGGGGCTCGACCACCTTGATACGGAACGGTTCGGCCGGGAAGCGCATGAGGGCGGGAGTCTAGTCCGCGTGCGGCGGAGCGACAAGGCGGCCGCGGCCGGGGCGATCGCCGCGCCCGGCGTGCGCCGCCGTGTGGCCGCGGGTCTCCGGGCGCGTCTCGGCGGGACGCTCCACGTCGGGCTTGCAGTAAAGGCGACCGGGCAAGATCGTCGTGCAAGATTGTCGTGCAAGATTGTCGTTGCGTTCGGCGTGGCCGACTCGCTATCCTTGAAGCGGTACACATCGCAGTCGATCGCCGCGCGTCACCATCCCCAGTGCGTGCTCGCGCTCCGCTCGCCCGGGCCACGGCCCTCGCGTCGGAGCGGCGAAACACGGAGCCGACACCTCGCAGTCGCACCGCTTCCCCCCGCTGCGTCGAGACGAGGTTGCTTCCTGGTTCTGCGCTGTGGATCGGGTGGGCGGTTGTGGGATCGGGGGACTCCAACGCCCGCTTCGTGAAACAGCGCAGGTTGTCGGCCGCCTTCGGGCAGCGGCCTCGGTTTCAGCACGCGACACCGCGTGGGCGGACCCCCGTTTCGCCCCACGCTCGCGAGCAACCGGTAGTCGCGGGCGGGCCGGCCGGAGGGTCGGCCCGCCCGCGTTCTTGCGACGAACCTAGTTCCTTTCCCCGCCCTCGCTCCCGCCGCGGCTCGCCCAGCGCAACCGCTCCTCCACCATCTCGCGCACGCGGCGCGCACGCTCGAGCAGGCTGTCCATCTCGAGCAGCGCCAGCTTCTCCGCCGGCTCGGCCGCGAGCCCCATGCAGAGCGTGTTGACGAGCGGCTCGAACGCGAGCCCTTCCTCCGGCGGCGCGAGCGGCGCGGGTGTCTCCGCCGCGGGCGCAACGGGGGGTGCGGTGCGCTCGATGCTCGCAAGCCGCGCTCCGGCCTCGATCAGGGCGCGGCGCTCGAGCTGCACCAGGGGATCGTCCTCGGAGAGCGGCTCCTGCGGCAGCACCTGGGTGCGGGCGGCGCGGTAGGGGAACTCGCGCACGAGACGGCCCAGCCGCACGCGGGCGAGCCCGAGCAGGCGCAGGTTGTAGCAGTCGTTCGGGAGCCAGGCGACCTCGTCGATGCGCGCGAGGCAGCCGAGCGGATGGAACTCCGGGCTGCCCTGGTAGTCGCGCTCCCAGCCCGGCCGCAGCAGGGCGAGCGCGATGACACGCTCACCGGACAGCGCCTCGCGCACCATGGTGCGGTAGCGCAGCTCGAAGACGTGCAGGGGGAGCTGCGCTCCCGGGAAGAGGACCACTCCGGGGAGCGGGAACACCGGCACCGGATGCTTCGGCACGAACGGCAAGGCGCCTCCCGTGCGGCGGGCGGGCGAGCCGGAGTCCGGGGGGGGCGGCTCGCAGGCCCGTGATCAGTCTCCGCCCACGAACTCCATCAGCTGCTGGATGTGTCCCTCGACCTTCACCTTCGGGTAGATCTGGGCGATGCGCCCGGTGCGGTCGATCACGAAGGTCGTGCGTTCGATCCCCATGTACTTCTTGCCGTAGAGATTGCGCTGCTTGTAGACGCCGTAGAGCTTGGACACCGTCGAGTCGACGTCCGCGAGCAGCGGGAACGGCAGCCGGTTCTTCTCCTTGAAGTGCTGGTGCGACTCCAGGCTGTCGGTCGAGACGCCGAGGATGACGGTGCCGCTGGTCTCGAAGTCGGCGGCGTGGTCGCGGAAATCGCAGGCCTCGCGGGTGCAGCCGGGCGTCTCGTCCTTGGGATAGAAGTAGAGGATGACCGTCTTCTTCCCCTTGAACTGGCGCAGCGAGATGTTCTCGCCCGTGGTCGATGGCAGGGTGAAATCCGGTGCGGGTTTCCCGATCACCGGCTGCAAGCTGGTGGCCATGCCTCCTCCGGGAAGCGGCGCGGGGGGGCCCGG
>JBBTLZ010000082.1:0-1235 GCA_038068435.1 Candidatus Eiseniibacteriota bacterium
TGGATCTCGGCGTCGGTGAGCACCCGGTCCACGCTCTTGGCCCGCTGGAAGACCGCCTGCACACGCTCGGGGGTCGGGGCGATCCCCCGGCGTTCGAGCCAGAACACCACGTTGCTCTCGCCGCTCATCGGCCCCACCTCGATCTCCTGGCGCCGGCCGACCAGCCCCGCGGGCACCCCGGAGTAGATGCGGTCGGCGAGCCAGTCGTGTCCCTTGCGGAACGCCTTGATGACGGCGGCGGCGTGCACGCCGGTCCCGGTGCGGAACGCGTCGCGGCCCACCACCGGGTAGTTGGGCGGCACCGGCACGCCGGTGGTGCGGCTCACCCGCTCGCAGTACTCGGGCAGGGCGCCCAGGTCGTTGTCGATCCAGCCCAGCAGCTTCAGGTTCACGAGCAGCTGGTCCAGCGGGGTGTTGCCGACGCGCTCGCCGATGCCGATCGCGCACCCGTGCACGCGCGTGGCGCCGGCCCGGATGGCGGCGATCGTGTTGATCACCGCGAGCCCGCGGTCGCAGTGGCCGTGCCAGTCGAGCTCGGTATCCGTCCCGCTCTCCCGCACTACCTCGAGCGCGAAACGGACCAGGTTGGCGGCGCCCGTCGGGGTGGCGTGGCCCACGGTGTCGCACAGGCAGAGCCGCTTCGCACCCGCCCGGATGGCGGTGAGGAACAGGCGCCGCAGCGTGTCGGGATGGGCGCGCACCGTGTCCTCGGTCACGTACATCACCGGCAGGCCGTGCGAGACCGCATAGGTGACCGCGTCCTCGGTGTGCCGGAGCATGGTGTCCAGGGTCCAGTTCTCGGCGTACTGGCGGATGGGGGAGGAGCCGATGAAGGTGCACACCTCGATGGGGATGCCCGCCTGCTGCGAGATCTCGATGACCGGGGTGATGTCCTGACGCAGCGTGCGGGCCGCGCAATTGGCGGTGATGCGCATGCGCTGTCCCGCGATCTCGCGCGCCAGGCGCGCGACGTCCGCCACCACGTGGGGACCCGCCCCGGGGAGCCCGATGTCGGCGGTGTCGATGCCGAGCCGCTCCATCAGGTGGAGGATGTGGATCTTGTCCTCGATCGCCGGGGTCCGGACCGAGGGCGACTGCAGGCCGTCGCGCAGCGTCTCGTCGTCGAACGCGATCCGGAATGGCGGACGGTCCCAGCGCTCGCCGGCCTCGTTCCAGTCGTGGATGAGTTCGCGTTCTTCCATGGGGTCGGGTAGGGTGAGAACGAGCCGCAGGGT
>JBBTLZ010000083.1:0-12891 GCA_038068435.1 Candidatus Eiseniibacteriota bacterium
CGGGGCCGCCACGCCGGGGGGCAAGCCGTGATCGCGGGACCGTGCATGACCCCGCGGCGACCGGTGGGCACGAGCGCGCGGCGCGCCGCGCGCCTCGCCACGGTGGCGGGCTGCCTGGTGGCGCTCGCGGCCGGCCTCGCCACGCTCTCCGGCTGCAGCCGCCAGCCGCCGCGCTTCGTCCCTCCCTGGGTGGACTCCACCGCGGCCGCGGCCGCAGACTCGTTCGCCGTGCTGGTGGGCGAAGCGCGTGACCAGTGGGAGTCCCAGGGGGGCGCGAACGCGGCGCCCATGACCGCGCGCCTCCTGCTCGACGACCTGCGCCGTCATCCCGACCGCCCGCTCGCCGAGCGTTCCCGCACGTTCCTCGACTCCTGCGGGTTCAGCGCCGAGGTCGCCGGCGGCGGCAGTGTCGCCGCGGTCAACTTCTTCGCCCGTTCGGACCCCGCCGGCGGCGCGTGGCCCTACCTCATCTGGCGCGAGGAGCAGGCCGTGCGCGACCAGGTGCTCGAAGGGAGCGGCATGCGCCTGCTCGACCTCACCGCGCGCGGCGGTACCACGGACGGTGCCGCTGGAGACGACGGTGCGGAGCCCGCGCAGGTGGCGGCGATCTTCGGGCGCACCGGTCCCCGTGGCCAGCAGCCGGTCGTCATCGTCTGGCGGCGGCCGCCGGGTGCTGCCGCCTGGTCGCTGGCGCAGACGCTCGGCGCCGACTCGCTCGGCGGCGTCGGCGTGGCCGAGTTCGTGCCGCGGCCCGACGGCGGCCCCGGGCTCGAGGCGCGCACCTACCGGTCCACCCCCGGCTTCGATGAGTGCGCGACCTGCCCGCACATCTATCGGACGCTGCGCTTCGACTGGGCGCCCACCGGATTCGCGAAGGTGAGCGAGGAGGCGGCCGCCTCGCCCTACTACAGCTTCGTCCAGCTGATCACCGCGCTCTCGGTGAGCGACCGCGAGATGGCGCTCCGGTTCCTCGCCGATCCGTCGCTCATCGACGCCGCACGGGGCTACGACTGGGGTCGGTCGAAGGGGCTGTGGCGGGTGGCGCCCGGCACCGGCGAGTCCGCCGAGGAGATGACGTTCTTCCGCGGCACCCGCGAGGCCTACAAGGTGCGGTTCGCCCTGCGCGGCGGGCAGTGGGTGGTCACCGACCTCCAGCCCACGCAGCGGACGGTCGAGTAGGGACGCCGGGGGCGGCCCGGCTGGTTCCACTCATGGCCGACCGCGTAGTTCGGAGCCGCGGCCTCGGGGACGGGCGCCGTCCGCGAGTAGTCTCCCTTGCCTGGCTCGGCCTCCTGGGGCGGCTACCATGCCTACGCATGCCCCTCTCACCTGGGCCCATACGGTCAGGTAGCGCTATAGCCAGGCTATGACTGACTACATCTCAGTACCTGTACTGCGCAGCAGATACATGTCTTGAAAGACTCAGAAGAGACCAGAGATAACCATGGCTAGGACTGGATAACCGTTTAACCCCCTTACTTATCAAGTAGATAGGTAGTAGGTAGAGGGGTGGGAGGGGGAGGGGGTCCCCCGGGGAGTGGGGGTATACCCCCCCTCCCTTGAAAGATTTGAAAGACTCGGTTACAACTGCGCCCCGTGGGTCCTTCACAGCCCGCAACCCGAGGATGCGACATGCCCAAGGCCGCTTCGAATCCCTACGCTCTTGGCTATCCGGTCGCCCCGCGCTTGTTCGCCGGCCGGCGCTCTGCGCTTGAGACGATTCGAAGGAGCTTCGATGCCAGCTGCGACGGCCATCTGACCAACGTCTTCATCGAAGGAGCGTGGGGCATCGGCAAGACCTCGCTCTTGGACAAGGTCAGGCCCGAACTGCAGGAACGTGGCCCGGTGGTGAAGGAGGACGTGACCGTCGCGGGGGACCAGACCCGCGATTTCCTCATCGCGATTCTCAACGAGCTTCTGGGTGTTGCGGGCATCTCGGGGGACGAGCTGGATGTCTCGAGTGGGTGGGATCGCCGATCCATCCGGCGCTCGCTGAAGGCCATCTGGGAAGCCCTCAAGGACCAGGGACACGCAATCGTCGTCATCACCTTGGACAACCTGGAGCGCGCGAGACCAGAGTTCTTGGCGGACGTGAGGGACATCTTCCAAAGCCTTAGGAGCGAAGGTGCCCGCTACATGCTCATCTTTGCCGGCAAGGTGCTGCCGATCCCCGGCGTTTCCGCAGCCGACCCCACGGCGCGCTTCTTCCAACGCCTTCCCATCGGCCCGCTCGAAGAGGACGAGAGCGTTGAGGCGATCCAAAAACCCATTCAGTTCGGCTACGAGATCTCGTTCGTGGACGAGGCCGCGCGGTTGATTCACCGGCGCGCGGCGGGACATCCCTATTTTCTTAAGGCAATCTGTAGCGCCGTATTCGAGATTTCACACGGCAGGGGGGTGATTGATTCCCGATGGCTCTCCAAGCGCTGGCCGGAGGTGGAGGAAAGCTTGGAAGTCGCGAGGTTTGGTGACGAGTTCAAAGACCTGCCGGAGGGGGAGAAGGAAACATTGCTCCGTGCCAGTCTCTTGGGCGCGACGTTTGAGGCCAAGGAGCTCCGGCAAAAGATCAAGAAGTCGCTCGACACGTACCTCCGGAGGCTTTCAGCCGATCGCGGACTGCTCCGCAGGCTGCCCGGTCACGGAACGTACGAGGTTTACCACCCATTGTTCCGAACGTTTCTCCAGGCAAAAGCCCGCGAGCGAAAGATGAAGCCCCCGGGCCATCGCAGGGTGGAGGAACGACGCCCAGTGCAGGGCCGCGAGGAGGTGGAAGACATCATCCGGCGGGCGGCCAGCAAGAGCCTGGACCTTCTGGACGAGCACTTCCGCGGGCGCGCGGTCAGCTTCCTCGAGGCCGCCGGGGCGGGCGTGAGTATCAGGGTGCTGATGGCGCCGGACCCCGCATGGCCTAAGACGCTGTCTGCCCTGCAGGAGATGCATCACGATCTGAGAAAACGGGTGGAAGTGCGCCAGTGGCCGAAGTCCGATGCCAATCCCGTTCCCTGGCATGTGCGCTTTCTGGTTGGCGACCGCGAGGCATGGGAGATCAGTCACTCGCTGGACGGGATTGGCAAGAAGACGACCCACTTCACGGACAAGACGGTCGTGCGCGACCAGCTCGCGCGCGATTTCGAGCGATGGTGGAAGGAGAGCCGGAAGACCTTTCCGCCCGAAAGCGTGCCGTAGAGGCTATACTGCCGCCCTTCGCCGTTCCCGGCGCGTCCGAGCGCGTCCGTTCAAGACCTGCGGACCCGATGCGCGTGGTCCGCGAGGTTCCGACATGCACGCCGAACCCGCACGCTTCCTATCGCCGCCCGGGGCGGACCGCGCCGGCACGGCCTCGCCCGCCGCCTGGCTCGCCGAGCACGCCCGCCGCCCCGAGAATCGCGGCGCCATCAGCCACTGGGAGCGGATCGCGGCGCGGCCGCCGCGCCACGGCGAGCTGACGCTGCCGTTGCCGCCGCCACTCGTCGAGTCGCTCGAATCACGCGGCATCGCGCGGCTCTACACGCACCAGGTGCAGGCCATCGAGGCGCTGCGCGGCGGGCTCGACGTGGTGGTGGTGACCGGCACCGCGAGCGGCAAGAGCCTCTGCTACCACCTGCCGGTGCTCGAACGGCTGCTCGCCGAGCCCGCGGCGACCGCACTCTATCTCTTCCCGACCAAGGCGCTCACGCAGGACCAGCTGAAGGGACTCACGCGCCTCGCGACCGGCCATCCGGACTTGCTGCGGCGGCTCACCGCGGGCGTCTACGACGGGGACACGGCGCCGGCGACGCGGCGCAAGCTCCGCGACTCGGCCAACGTCATCCTCTCCAACCCCGATATGCTGCATCAGGGCATCCTGCCCGCGCACTCCAAGTGGGCGCGTTTCCTGAGCAACCTGCGCTTCGTGGTGGTGGACGAGATGCACGCCTACCGCGGCATCTTCGGCTCGCAGGTGGCGAACGTGATGCGCCGGCTGGCGCGCCTGGCCGCGCACTACGGCGCCACCCCGCGCTTCGTGCTGTGCAGCGCCACCATCCGCAACCCCGCCGAGCTGGCGGAGCGCCTCACCGGCCGCGAGGTCACGGTGGTGGACGACGACGGGGCGCCGCGGGGCGAGAAGCACTTCGTGTTCTGGAACCCGCCCTTCAGCGACGCGTCGCGCGTCGAGCGGCGCTCGTCCAACGGCGAAGGCTGTGCCCTCACCGCCGGGCT
Source organism: Candidatus Eiseniibacteriota bacterium (assembly GCA_038068435.1). GTDB lineage: Bacteria > Eisenbacteria > RBG-16-71-46 > RBG-16-71-46 > RBG-16-71-46 > WS-11. The sequence continues at coordinate 4,201 of JBBTLZ010000083.1, forward strand.
GCTCGAGGCGGGAGCCCAGGTGATCACCTTCACCAAGTCGCGGGTCGCCGCCGAGCTGGTCTATCGCTACGCGCGCGACCGGCTCAAGCGCCTCGAGCCCGGGCTCGAGGACCGCATCCGTCCCTATCGCGGCGGCTATCTGCCCGCGGAGCGACGCAAGATCGAGCAGGCGCTGTTCTCGGGCGAGCTGCGCGGCGTGGTGTGCACCAACGCGCTCGAGCTGGGGATCGACGTGGGCGGGCTCGACGCCGCGGTGCTGATCGGAGCGCCGCCGACGCTCGCCAGCGCCTGGCAGCAGGCGGGACGCGCCGGGCGCGGCGGCAACCCGGCGCTCGCGGTGCTGGTGGCCTACAACGACACGGTGGATCAATACCTGATGCGCCACCCCGACTACTTCTTCGGCCGCTCGCCCGAGGCGGCGGTGATCGACCCGCACAACCCCTACATCCTGGCGCAGCAACTGGCGTGCGCGGCCTACGAGCTGCCGCTCTCGGCGGCGGACGCGGCGGCGTTCGGCCCGCAGATGCCCGACATCCTCGCGGCACTCGAGGAGGCGGGCGAGACCCGCACCATCGACGGGCGCGCCTACTGGGCGAACACCGAGTTCCCGGCGGCGAAGGTGAACCTGCGCACCATCTCGGACAACACCTACACCATCATGGACGCCGGCAGCGCCAACGCCGTGATCGGCACGGTGGACGCCATCAGCGCGCTCGAGCTGGTCTACCCGGAGGCCATCTACCTGCACGAGGGCGAGACCTACTTCGTGCGCACGCTCGACCTGGAGCAGAAGACCGCCTTCGTCGAGCGGCGCGAGGTGGACTACTACACGCAGCCGGTGCTCGACACCAACATCCGGGTGCGCGGCGAGCGCCAGCGCCGCGGCTGGCGCGGCGAGACGGTGACGCTCGGCGACGTCACCTACTCGTGGCAGACCATCGCCATGAAGAAAGTCAAGTTCGGCTCGCGCGATTCGATCGGCTACCATCCCCTGGCGCTCCCGCGCCTGACGCTCGACACGGTCGGGTTCTGGTTCGCCCCGGACGAGGCGGCCTGGGCGGCGGTGGCGCGCGCGGGGCACAACCCGTTCGAGGGCTTGAGCGGCGTGCGCAACCTGTTCCTCACGCTGCTCTCGATGCTCAGCATGTGCGACCCCGCGGACCTGGGCGGCATGATCGACTCGTCGAACCTGGGCCGCCCCGCGCTGTTCGTCTTCGACCGCTACCCCGGCGGCCTCGGCTTCGCCGAGCAGGGCTGGGCGCGGCTCGACGAGCTGGCGCGCGCAGCGTGCGAGCATCTGGAATCCTGCCCGTGCGAAGCCGGCTGCCCGTCGTGCGTGGGGCTCCCGGTGCTGCGCCCCGCGCAGCAGCAGGACCCCGACCTCGGTCACGGCCGGGCCGTGCCCGGCAAGGAGGCGGCCCGCGTGCTGCTGAGGTACTGGCTGGCGCGGCGCGAGGAGCGCGCCGACGCCGCCGCGGGGAGCGACGCGGAGGTGGGAGGATGACGGAATGAGCGTGCGCCCCGAGTGGCCCATCACCTTCTTCGACGAGGACTACCTCAAGATCTACCGGCCGCAGCTCACCGAGGAGCGCAACCGGCTGGAGACCGAGTTCATCGCCGGCGCCCTCGACCTGCCGCACGGCGCCACGGTGCTCGACCTGGCCTGCGGCGTGGGCCGCCACGCCATCGGCATGGCGAAGCTCGGCTACCAGGTGACCGGTGTGGACTTCAACCCGCGTTATCTCGAGATCGCGGCCGAGGAGGCCGAGAAGGCCGGGGTCACGGTGCGGTGGATGGTGGGTGACATGCGGGCGCTCCAGTTCGAGGAGGCCTTCGACGGCGCCTACTCGTTCTTCACCTCGTTCGGCTACTTCCCGGACGGCGAGAACGAGCGGGTGATCGCCAACATCGTGCGCTCGCTGCGGCACTCGGGACGGTTCCTGATCGACATGGCGAATCGCGACTGGATCCTGACCCACCGCCAGCAGCGCACCTGGACGCAGCAGGAGGACGGCGGCCTGCTGATGGAGGAGGCGACACTGGACCTCGCGAGCTCGCGGGTCACCTCGCGGCTGATGCTGATCCCGCCGCAGGGAGGTGCCCAGGTGACCAAGGAGTTCCACCTGCGCCTCTACACCTGCGCCGAGCTGACCGCCATGTTCGCCCGCCACGGGCTGGGCGTGAAGCATGTGTGGGGCGGTGCCGACCGCAGCGACTTCTCCGCCGAGAGCCCGCGGCTGGTGCTGCTCGCGGAGCGCGAGGCGGGTGGCACGGGGGACGCGGGATGACGCTCGGCGACGGGGCGCTCAAGACGCGGCTGGGGGAGCTGGCGCGGGCGCGCTCGGGTGAGGCGCCGCGAAGATCCCGGTCCGCTCCCGGCGCCGCAGCTGCGGCCGATCAGACCGGCGTCGAAGCTTTTCTCCCCGGCGGGGAGTGGCGGGACGGGCGGGGGGCGGTGTTCGTGCACGAGCGCATGCGCTCGGAGATCGAGAAGCCGCGCCGGCACTGGGGCCGGCTCGGCGAGGCGCCGGTCGGCGAGCCCGACCTGGCCGCACTGTGTGCGCTCGGGCTCGAGCACGCGCTGTTCCTCGACCTCGAGACCGGGGGCCTCTCCTCGAGCCCGGTGTTCCTCGCCGGCACCATGCACTGGAACGGGAGCGACTTCGTCCTGCGCCAGTACTTCGCGCGCCACTACGGCGAAGAGGCGACGCTGCTCTCGGCCCTCGATCAGGCGACGCGCGGGTTCGACTTCCTGGTCACCTTCAACGGCAAGTCCTACGACCTACCGTTCCTGCGCGACCGCGCGAACGTCCACCGCGTCCGGGTCGCGATGCCGCCCAGGCACCTCGACCTGCTGCACCCCGCGCGCCGGCGCTGGCGGGGCGAGCTGCCCGACTGCCGCCTCCAGACCCTCGAGCTGCGCGTCTGCCGCCGGCGCCGCACGGGCGACGTGCCGGGGGAGGAGGTGCCGGGGCTCTACCACGATTTCGTGCGCCACGGTGACCCCTATCGGCTGGTCCCGGTCTTCCATCACAACCTGCTCGACGTGATCACCATGGGCGAGGTGCTGGCGGCGCTGTGTCGTTGACACTCCTTCCGCCCCCCTCCTATACTTTGGCCCGCAACACGCCATGAGGGTCGGTATCAGCGAGCGTGGTCGCCCGTGAGTCTTCGTCGCCGTCGGTCCTATTCCCAGTCGTCGTCCCGGCTGACCCGTCTCGTCACCTGAGTCGCCTCGGCAGTTTTCGCCTGCCGGGGCGTTCGTGTTTCCGGTCCACGCAGCCCGTACCACCGCGGTCCCCACGGAGGCTCATCGACGAACATGGCTACCCTTCAAGACCGTCTCATCAAGTGCGTGGACTGCGGCGAGGAGTTCACCTTTACGGTCGGTGAGCAGGAGTTCTACCGCGACCACGGGTTGACCAACGCACCGACGCGCTGCAAGAACTGCAGGGAGAAGCGCAAGGGGCAGCGCGGCGGCGGTGGAGGCGGTGGTGGCATGGGCGGTGAGGCGCGCCGCGGCGGCGGCCGTGGTGGCGGCGGCGGTGCGAAGCCGATGTTCCCCGCGGTGTGCGCCAACTGCGGCACCGAGACCATGGTGCCGTTCAAGCCGAACAACGACCGGCCGGTCTACTGCCGTGACTGCTTCGACGCGAAGAAGCCCGCGGGCGGCGCCGGCCGCGAGAAACGCCCCGCGCATGCCGGGGCACCACGGGCTGCCGCCTCGCCGGCGCCGCGGGCCCCTGACGATGGGCCGCGCTCCCAGGGCGCCGTCAAGTGGTTCAACGAGTCGAAGGGCTTCGGCTTCATCCAGGCGGACGGCGGCGAGGAGGTGTTCGTCCACTTCTCCGCCATCTCGGGCGAGGGCTTCCGCACCTTGACGGAGGGTGACCGCGTCGAGTTCGATGTGGTCGAGGGACCCAAGGGCAAGCAGGCAGCGAACGTCGTCAGGATCTGAGGCGGCCCGACCGCCGCGCACTCGGGAAGGCCTCCGCGCCGCGCGCGGGGGCCTTCCCGCACGACCTCCCGGGGAGACATGATCGAGACCAGCAAGACCTTCACGGCGCTGAGCGAGGAGTTCGTCGAACTGTACTTCAAGCACGACCCGGTCGCCGCCACCCTGGCGGGTGTGCACGACTATGACCACCTGCTGCCCGACCACTCGCCCGAGGGCATGCTGGCGCGCATGGCGTGGCTTCGGGACCTGGACCAGCGCCTCGTCCTGGGCGTGCACTGGCAGGAGATGCCCACCGAGCAGCGGATGGACTACGGGCTGCTGCGCGCGCGCCTGGCCGCGATGCGTGCCGATTGCGAAGACCTGCGGGTGCACACCCGCAACCCGGTGATGTTCCCGCAGACCGCCCTCGACAGCCTGTTCCTGCTGTGGACCCGCCCCTCGCTGCCGCCGCAGGAGCGCAAGGAAGCGCTGCTCGACCGCATGATCGCCATCCCGGACTACCTCAAGAGCGCGCGCGCGAACCTGAAGCAGGTGCCGGATGTGTTCCTGGGCGTGGCCGACGAGGTGAACCGCAGCGGTCCGGGGTTCGTGGACCAGGTCGCGCGCTCGCTGCTCGAGAGCTTCCCGGCGGAGCGCGAGCGCATCGAGCACGCGGCCGGCCGGGCACGCATCGGCTTCGCCCAGTACCAGGACTTCCTCGATCGCGAGCTGGACTCGATGGTGGGCGGCACCTTCGCGATCGGCGAGCGCTGGATGAACTACAAGCTGGAGCGCGAGCACCTGCTGGGCATCGACTGCGCGGCGCTCGCGGCGCTGGGGGAGGAGCAGGTCGCGAAGACCTGCGCCATGCTGGAGGAGGAGGCGAAGCGCATCGATCCCTCGCGCACCTGGCAGGCGCTGATCGGCGAGGCGAAGACGCGGCACCCCGAGGCGCTCAAGCTCAAGGAGGCCTACCGGTCGGAGACCGAGCGCGCGCGACGGTTCGTGGTCGAGAAGCGGCTGGCGCCGCTGGCCGCGGGCGAGAAGCTCGCGGTGATCGACACGCCGGTGTTCGAGCGCTCGGTGATCCCCTACGCGGCCTACCTGCCGCCCGGCCCCTTCGACGAGGACCAGACCGGCCACTTCTACGTGACCCCGATCGATGCCTCGCGGCGTCCGGAGGAACAGCAGCAGCAGCTCGAAGGGCACAACTACGCCGGGCTGGCGCTCACCGCCGTGCACGAGGCGTACCCCGGGCATCACCTGCAGCTCTGCCACGCCAACCGCGTCGGCTCGCGGCTGCGCCGGCTGGCCGACAGCAACCTGCTCGCGGAGGGCTGGGCGCTCTACTGCGAGGAGCTGATGCACGAGCAGGGCTTCTACCTCGACCCGCTGACGCGGCTCTACCAGCTCAAAGATCTCTTGTGGCGGGCGTGCCGTGTGGTGCTCGACGTCGGTCTCCACACCGGCAAGCTCACCTTCATGCAGGCGGTGGACACCCTGCGCGAGCAGGCGATGATCGAGCGCGTGAACGCGATCGCCGAGGTCAAGCGCTACACGCTCACGCCCACCCAGCCGATGAGCTACCTGGTGGGCAAGCTCGAGATCCTCGCCATGCGCGACGAGGCACAGAAGCGTCTCGGGAGCCGGTTCGACCTGCACGACTTCCACGCCGCGCTGTTGAGCCGCGGCACGATGCCGCCGGCGCTGGTGAAAGAGGAACTGACCGAGGCGCTGCAGTAGGGCGCCGGGCTCACGCTCCGGGCGCGCGACCGCGCGTCACGCGGTACCAGCGGAACAGTGCGAGTGCCGCGTCCACGCCGCCCGAGCGTGGGACCCATCCCAGTCGCTCCCGGGCCGCGGCGGTGTCCAGGTAGTAGTCCCGGTGCGCGATGGCGTACTGCTCCCGACGAAGCGGCGAGCGGTGCGCCAGCTCGAGCAGCCGCAAGCCCGCCGTCATCAGCCCCGCGGGCACGGTTCGGATGACGGAGCGCGAGCCCGCGTCGGCGATCAGCGCCGAGATCCACTCGCGCATCGTCGGCACCGAGGCGGAGCCGCAGTTGTAGACGGCCTGCTCCTCCCCGCCCTGCCCCGCCAGCAGCACCAGCCGGGCGCAGTCCTCCGGCGCCGCGAGTTCCTGCCGGTTCCGTCCGCTGCCGATCAGGGTGACCGGGCGGCCCGCGAGGATCCGATCGAACAGACGCGTGACCACCCCCGTTCGTCCGGGACCGTAGAGCGGCGGCGGCCGCACGATCACCGTTCGCAGCCCCGGGGCATGAGCCGCCTCGACCAGCCTCTCGGCCTCGAGCTTCGAGCGGCCGTAGGGACCCAGCGGTCGCCGCGGGTGGTCCTCGCGCAGCGGCACCTCCCGTGGCAGGCCGTACACCATGCTGGTCGAGACGTGGACGAACGCGCCCACGGCGGCCCGGCGCGCGGCATCCAACGCCCGGCGCGTGCCCTCGACGTTGATGGCGAAGAACGGGAGCCGGTAGGTCGTGGGCGCGAGCGGGCTGTGGTACTGGCAGGCCGCCAGGTGAAGCACGGTCCTGGCACCCGCGAAGGCGGGCAGGAGATCGTCGCGCCGGATGTCCATGGGGTGGTGCCGCACCGCGCCCCCGCCGGCGCCCGGCGGCGCCTGCAGGTCGACCACGCGGACATCGCGGCAGCCGCCCTCGGCCAACTGGCGCACCACGTCCCGGCCCAGCAGTCCGGCCCCGCCGGTGACCACGACCGGTGAGTCGTAATGGATCGGCGGCTGGATGACAGGTGTGACTGGGTGAGACTCGCCCATGGACGGCCTCCAGGGGGTCCCCGTCGTCGTGCGCTCTACACTCCTGCCGGCACCGAATGCCCGGCGTACAGCTCCTCGATGATCGGTGCGAAGTTCTCGGTGATGACGCGGCGCTTCAGCTTGAGCGTCGGCGTCAGCTCGCCGGCCTCCTGGCTCAGCTCGCGGTCCAGCAGCGCGAAGCGCTTGATCTGCTCGAAGGGCGCGAGGTCGGTGTTCAGGCGGTCAATCTCGGCCTGGTAGAGCGCCTGCACGTCGGGCCGCGCGATCAGCTCGCGGCGCGAGGCGCACGCCCAGCCGCGCGTCTTCGCCTCGGCCTCGAGGGTGACGAAGTTGGGCACGATGAGGCACACCACGTAGGGCCGCCGGTCGCCGAGCAGCACCGCCTCGGCGATCCAGGGGCTGGTCTTGAGCCTCGCCTCGAGCGGCTGGGGCGCCACCTTCTTGCCGGCCGCCAGCACCAATAGATCCTTGAGCCGGTCGGTGATGACGAGATAGCCGTCGGCGTCGAGGTGTCCGATGTCGCCGGTGTGGAACCAGCCGTCGCGCAACGCCTCCCGGGTGGCGGTCTCGTTACGATGGTAGCCGCGCATCACGTGCGGGCCGCGGGTGAGGATCTCGCCGTCCTTGCCGATCCGTACCTCGACGCCGGGGATGGGTGGTCCGACCGAGCCGGGCTTCTCGCGGCCGAACGGGTTGGTGCAGATGACCGGCGAGGTCTCGGTCAACCCGTAGCCCTCGATGATCGGGATGCCGATGGCGTAGAAGAACTCCATCACCCTGGGCGAGAGCGGAGCGCTGCCCGAGACGCAGAACCGCAGCCGGCCGCCCAGCCGGGCGCGGATCTTGGAGAGCACCAGCCGGTCGGCGAGCTGCGCCTGGAGTGCGGCGAGCGGCGAGGGACGGCGCCATGCGTAGTGCGCCCGCGCCATCGCCCGGCCGCGGTCGAGGCCCCAGAAGAACAGCGCCCGGATCGGCGCCGGATGCGCGATCGCTCCCTCCAGCACGCGCGCGTACACCTTCTCGTAGAAGCGCGGCACCCCGACGACGATGGTCGGCCGCACCTCGAGCGCGTCGGCCGCGACCTTCTCCAGGCTCTGGGCGTAGGCGATGCCCGCCCCGCACGCCAGCATCGCGTAGAAACCCGCCATCCGCTCGAAGATGTGGCAGAGGGGCAGGAACGAGAGGCAGCGGTCGGTCGACTCGAAACGCAGCACCTGGAGCGCGGCCGCCACGTTGGAGGCGATGTTGCCGTGGGTGAGCATGGCGCCCTTGGGCTCTCCGGTCGTGCCCGAGGTGTAGATGATGGTCGCCAGGTCGTCGGGACGCACCGCCCGGGCCATGGCGCGGAAGGCGCCCGGCTCGGCCTGGCGGAGCGCGGCACCGTGCTCGAGCAGCGCGTGGAGGGCGTGCTCGCCTGGCGGCCCCACCGGCGGGAGCGGGTCCATGCACACGAGTGCCCTGACGAACCCGAGCCCCGCCGAGGCGGCGCGGACCTTCTCGAGCTGGGCGATGCTCGAGACCACCAGCACCTTCGCCTCGCAGTCCTCGAACAGTGCCCGGCACTGCGCGGCGGTGAGCGTGGGGTAGATCGGCACGGTCACCGCACCGATCCCGAGGATCGCGAGGTCCGTCACCGCCCACTCGTAGCGGGTCTCGGAGTGGAGCGCCACGCGGTCGCCGCGCTCGATCCCCAGCTCGCGCAGCGCGAGTGCCAACGCCTCGACGTCGCCCAGGGCGCGCTCGGCGGAGATGGCCTCCCAACCGCGCGCGGTCCGCCGCATGAACTGGTCGGGCCGCCGAAACGTGGAGACGGCCTCGAGGAAGATTCCGATCAGCGTGTCCGCGACCATCATCCCGCCTCCGCGGCCCGCGCGGCCGCGCGGCCGGAGGATCCGGCACCGACGGGCGACGCTAGGGGTAGCACCCGCGCGGGAGGCGACACAAGCGCAAAGGCGCGGCCCCG
>JBBTLZ010000084.1:0-18169 GCA_038068435.1 Candidatus Eiseniibacteriota bacterium
GCTGGTGGACCGGCGCGCGGCGCTGGTGTTCGCGATGCCGTTCCTCTCGGTGCTGTTCGTCACCGCCGGGTTCGAGAGGATGGCCGGCGCGGTGCTCGGGCTCTCGATGGTCGTGTTCCTGGTCATGGCCGTGCGCAAGCAGCTCGATGGCCGGGTGTGGTTCGCCGCGTTCGTCGCCTTGCTCTACGGTCTCTACTTCGCCTTCGGCGACCGCGACTTCACGCTCGCCGCCGCCGTGATCGCGATCGCCGCGCTACTGGTGCCGCTGGTGCTGCTGGCCCGGCGCCGGCGCGAGGGGAAGATCATCGCGCTCGCCCTGTTCCTCATGGTCGCCGGCTACTCGACCCACCTCTACCTGCCCATCCGCGCCGCCCAGCACCCTGCCATCAACGAGGGGGCACCGGCCACCTGGGAGAAGCTGCGCGACCTGCTCGAGCGCAAGCAGTACGGCGAGATGAAGCCGTTCGAGCGGCGTGCCCCGCTGTCGGCCCAGCTCGACAAGGAGTTCTGGCGCTACTTCAGCCGCCAGTGGCCGCTGGTCCCGACCGAACGGCTGTGGGGCGCGTTGCTGCCGCTGCTGCTTGGCGTGGCGGGGGGCGTCTGGCAGGCGCGGCGCGAACGAAGATCGTTCCTGGTGACCGGGTGCTTCCTCGGGCTCACCACGGCGGGGATGATCGCGTTCCTCAACTTCACCGACCACGAGGTCCGCGAGCGCGACTACTTCTTCCAGAGCGGCTATCACGCCTACGCCCTGTGGATCGCGCTCGGCGCCGCCTGGCTCGTCACCTGGGTGCGCGACTCGTTCGCGGCCGGGCGGGCGCAGGTCGCCGCCACCGCGGCGTGCGCAGCACTCATGGTCGCGCAGCCGTTCCTGCTCCTGAAGAACCTGTGGTACACGCACGACCGGCGCGGGAACTACGTGGCGCACGACTACGCCTACAACATGCTCGCGCCGCTGGCCCCGAACGCGTTCGTGTTCACCAACGGCGACAACGACACGTTTCCGCTCTGGTACATGCAGCAGGTGGAGGGCGTGCGCAAGGACGTGCGGGTGGTGAACCTGAGCCTGCTCAACACCGACTGGTACATCCGCCAGCTGCGGGACGAGGAGCCGAAGGTCCCGATCCAGCTCGACGACAAGACCGTGGACATGCTGGGCGTGGGGCTGCTGCGCGATCAGACCACAGGCGAATACATCTACACCAGCCGCTTCATGGTCGATCACATCATGCAGCAGAATCGGGCCCCGGGCGGTTGGAAGAAGCCGCCCTACTTCGCGGTCACCGTGCCCGATCACATGGGGCTCGACCAGCACTTCACCCTGGAGGGCCTGGTATACCGGGTCAACCCCGACACCACCGGACCCAGGTTCGACGAGGCCGCCACGCGGCGGGCGATGTATGAGGTGTTCAAGTACGGTGGCCTGTTCACCGCCGACGGCGCGTGGGACCGCTCCGTCTACAAGGACGAGAACGCCTCGACCCTGTCACGCAACTACGCCGCCGCGCACCTGGAGCTGGCCTACCACTACCGGCGCACCGGGCAGCTCCCGCGCGCGATCGTCGAGATGGAGCGGGTCGAGCGCATGTTCCCGGGCTACGTGGACGTGCTGCTGCCGCTCGGCAGCTTCTACGTGGACGCCGGCGACACGGCCAAGGCCATCCGCGTCTTCACCCATCTCGCCCGCGAGCATCCCAAGGACGCCGAGGTGCGCTACTACTACGGCGTGGTACTGCTCTTCCAGCACCGGGTGGAGGAGGCGCTGCGCGAGTTCGAGGCGGCGATCCAGATCGACCCGGAGTACGCGTACCCCTACCTCGCGGCCTACAGCGTGATGTGGGAGGCCGGTCAGCGCGAGCGCGCGCTCTCGATCCTCGAGCGGTGGATCAGCCGCCATCCCGAGGACCCGCAGGCGCGCGCGCTGCTCGAAGGACGCCGCCGGGAGATGGGGATGAGTCCGGGGCGGATGCCCGTGCCGCCCCCGTCGATGCCGAACCTGCCGTAGGGGAGGCCCCACGTGGCCCTGGTGTCATCACCGCACGCGCTGGTCACCGGAGCGGCCGGGTTCATCGGCTCGCATCTCGTCGAGCGGTTGCTCGCCGAGGGCGCGACCGTGACCGGCGTCGACTGCTTCACCGACTACTACGACCCGGCGCTCAAGCGCGCCAACGTCGCCGGCGCGCTCGCGAACCCGCGCTTCCGCCTGCTCGACCTGGACCTCGGCGCCGCCGATCTGGCGGTGCTGCCCGAGGTGCAGGTGGTGTTCCACCAGGCGGCGCAGGCCGGGGTGCGGGCCTCCTGGGGCGCCGACTTCGCCGCCTACGTGCACCACAACGTGCTCGCCACCCAGCGGCTGCTCGAGCGCTACCAGACGGCGCGCCTCGAGCGCTTCGTCTATGCCTCGTCCTCTTCCGTTTACGGCGACGCCGAGCGCTACCCGACCGACGAGGGCATGCTGCCGCGCCCGTTCTCGCCCTACGGGGTCACCAAGCTCGCGGGTGAGCACCTGACGCTGCTCTACGGGCGCAACTTCGGCGTGCCGGTGGTGGCGCTCCGCTACTTCACGGTCTATGGTCCCCGCCAGCGCCCCGACATGGCGTTCCATCGCTTCTGCCGCGCGATGCTCGCCGGCGAGCCGATCGCGGTCTACGGCGATGGCAAGCAGTCGCGCGACTTCACCTTCATCGCCGACGCCATCGAGGCGAACGTGCGGGCGTGGACGAAGAGCGCGCCGCAGGGGGTCTACAATGTCGGCGGTGGCTCGCAGGTCGAGGTGCTGGAGGCGATCGGCATCCTGGAGCGCGCACTCGGCGTGAAGGCCGAGCTCCGCTTCGAGCCGCGCCCGCCCGGCGATCCGCTGCGCACGCGCGCCGACGCGTCGCGCATGCGCGCCGATCTCGGCTTCGTGGCGGGCGCCGGCATCGAGCCGGGCCTGGCGGCCGAGGCGGAATGGGCGCGCGGGCTCTACGCGCCGAGGCGATGATGGGCGGTCGGCGGCGACGCGTACCGGAGCACTCCCACGGAAGGAGAGACGCATGACCGCGCGACCGCAGATCTCGGTGGTGGTGCCGGCCTGGAACGAGGCCGAGAGCCTGCCCGAGCTGCAGCGCGAGCTGGCGGCGGCACTGGAATCGCTCGGCCGCCCCTGGGAGGTCGTCTACGTGGACGACGGCTCGCGCGACGGCACCGACGAGGTGCTGGCGCGCCTCGCCGCCGCCGACCCGCGCGTGCGCGGCGCCGTGCTGCGGCGCAACTTCGGCAAGTCGGCGGCACTCGCCACCGGGTTCCGTCTCGCCCGCGGCGAGTGGGTGGCGACGCTCGACGCCGATCTCCAGGACGATCCCGCCGAGCTGCCGCGCCTGGTCGCGGCACTCGAGAACGGCCTCGACCTGGTCTCGGGCTGGAAGCAGGACCGCAAGGACCCCATCACCAAGACGCTCCCGTCGCGGCTCTTCAACGCCGCCACCTCGGCGGTGGCGGGGCTCAAGCTCCACGACTACAACTGTGGCTTCAAGCTCTACCGGCGCGAGGTGACCGAGGCGATCGAGATCTACGGCGAGTTCCATCGCTTCATCCCGGCGCTCGCGCACTGGCGCGGCTTCCGCGTCGGCGAGGTGGCGGTGCGGCATCGCGCGCGCCGCTTCGGCCGCAGCAAGTTCGGCGCCTCGCGCTTCATCAACGGCTTCCTCGACCTGCTCGCGGCCGCGTTCATCTCCACCTCGGCCTTGAAGCCCCTGCACGTGTTCGGGCGCATCGGGCTCCTGTTCCTCGGCGTCGGTGTCGCGATCGGCGGCTGGTTCGTCGTGCAGTGGGCGGGGGGCGAGCCGATGCGCGTCCGCCCGCTCATGCTGCTGGGGGTGGGCCTGGTGCTGTTGGGCATCCAGTTCGGCCTGATGGGCCTGCTGGGCGAGATGATCGCGCACCAGGGCGCGCGCGCCGACTACCCGGTGCGGCGGCGCTTCAACCTGGACGCGTGAACGTGAGGGCGTTCGTGCTCGCGGGAGGGATGGGGTCGCGGCTCCGGTCCAGGTTCGGCGAGCTGCCCAAGCCGCTCGCCCCGCTCGGCGGCCGTCCGCTGCTCGAGCGCCAGCTCGAATGGCTCGCCGGCCACGGCGTGCGCGACGTGGTGCTGTGCGTGGGTTACGGGGCCGACCAGGTGCGCGCCACCCTCGGCGATGGTGCTCGGCTCGGCGTGCGGCTCCGCTACTCGGCCGAGGACGAGCCGCTCGGCACCGCCGGGGCACTGCGCCTCGCGCGCGAGCACCTTGCGGGCCCGGCGCTGGTGCTGAACGGTGACACGCTGGTACCGTGCGTCCCGTGGGCGCTGGAGCGCGCGCGCTGGGAGTCGGGCGCGCTCGGCGCCGTGGCGTTGTTCCGCGTCGCCGACGCCTCGTCGCGCGGGCGCGTCGAGTGCGCTCCGGGCGGGCGCATCGCGCGCTTCCTCGAGAAGGACGCCGCGCATCGCGGCCCGGCGTGGGTGAACGGCGGGCTCTACGCGTTCGCGCCGCGCGTGTGGCGCTACATCCCGGCGGCCGGCGCCGCTTCGCTCGAGCGCGAGGTGCTGCCGCGGCTCGCCGCCGAGGGGCGACTGCAGGGCTTCGAGGTGGCAGGGGAGTTCTGGGACATCGGCACGCCCGAGGACTGGGAGCGGGCGGAGCGGCACTTCGGGTCATGAAGCCGCGCCCGTACTACCGCGCCCGGGCGCCGCTCCGCGTCTCGCTGTGCGGCGGCGGCACCGACGTCTCGCCCTATCCCGAGGAGCATGGCGGCATGGTGCTCTCGGCCACCATCAACCAGTACGCCTACGTCTCGTTGCGTCCGCGGCGCGACTCGCGGCTCACGCTCGCGAGCCTCGACTACGACATGGTCGCCAAGTATGACCACCCGCGGCGCGTGCGCTTTGACGGCCAGCTCGACCTCATCAAGGCGGTGGTGAAGGCGCTCAAGGTCCGGGGCGGCGCCGACCTGTGGACGCACTCCGACGCGCCGCCGGGCTCGGGGCTCGGCTCATCCTCCACCATGGTGGTCGCGCTCATCGGCTGTATCAGCGCCTGGCAGGGCCGACCGCTCGCGGGCTACGAGGTGGCCGAGATGGCCTACCGCATCGAGCGCGTGGATCTCGGGCTCGCGGGTGGGAGACAGGACCAGTACGCCGCCACCTTCGGCGGCATCAACTTCATCGAGTTCCACCGCGACGCGACGGTGGTGAACCCGCTGCGTATCCGCCCCGACGTGCTGAACGAGCTGCAGTATCGGCTGCTGCTCTGCTACCTGGGGCACACGCGCCAGTCGGCGCGCATCATCGAGCGCCAGACCGAGTCGTACCGCGAGGGCAAGACGCAGGTGGTGGAGGCGTTCCACCGCCTCAAGGCCGAGACGCTGGAGATGAAGAAGGCGCTGCTGCTCGGCGACGTGGACGCGATCGGCGAGCTGCTGCACCAGGCCTGGGAGAACAAGAAGCGGCTCGACGCCGGCATCTCGAACAGCCGCGTCGACCGGCTGTACCGCATCGCGCGCAAGGAGGGCGCCCTGGGCGGCAAGATGCCGGGCGCCGGCGGCGGCGGCTACTTCCTGTTCCTCACCCGCTTCGACCGCAAGCATCGCGTGGCCGCCGCACTCGAGCGGCAGGGCGGCCAGGTGGTCCCGTTCAGCTTCGAGAACCGCGGTCTCACCACCTGGGCGGCGTCCGCCTCCGCCGCCGGCGGCCGCGCGGCGCGTCCGCGCGTGACGGCCCCCCGGCCCCGCATCCGGCGTGCGGCGAAGTCGCGTCCCGGCTGATGCGCGTCGCGCTCGTCGGGCCGGTGCACCCCTGGCGCGGCGGCATCGCGCAGTACCTGGGGCTGCTCGGCGAGTCGCTGATGCCGCGCGCCGAGGTGCGCGGCGTCACCTTCACGCGCCAGTACCCGGGGTTCCTGTTCCCCGGCGCGAGCCAGCGCGACCCGGCGGCCGAGCCGCCCCGCTTCCCGGTGGAGCCGCGGCTCGACTCGATCGGCCCGTGGAGCTGGCGCGCCACCGCCCGGCGTCTGGAGGCGTTCGCGCCGGGGATCGTGATCCTCAAGTGGTGGCTGCCGTTCTTCGGCCCCGCCTTCGCCTCCGCCGTCGGCCCTTTGCGAGGTCGTGGCACCCGGGTGATGCTGGTGTGCGACAATCTCGTCCCCCACGAGCGGCGTCCCTTCGACCTGGCGTTCACGCGCTGGATGCTGCGCAACTCGGACGGCTATCTGGTGATGTCGGAGAGCGTCGAGCGCGACCTCGACCGGCTGAAACCCGGCGCCCCGCGCCGCCGGGTGCTGCACCCGCTCTACGCGCAGTTCGACCGCGGGCGGACCACGCGCGAGAGCGCCCGCGCGCGGCTCGGCCTCGACGGGGAGGTGGCGGTGTTCTTCGGTTACGTCCGGCACTACAAGGGGCTCGACACGCTGCTTGAGGCGTGGCCCGCCGTACGCGCCCGGCGCCCCGTCACGCTGGTCGTGGCGGGCGAGTTCTACGAGGACGCCGCACCCTACCGGGCGCTGGTGGAGAAGGCGAACGCGGGTGCTCCTGCCGGCGCCGCGGCCGTCCGCCTCCTCGACCGCTACCTCCCGGACGATGAGGTCGAGGCGTTGTTCAAGGCGGCCGACGTGGTGGTGCTGCCCTATCGCTCGGCCACCCAGAGCGGCGTGACGCACGTCGCCTACGCGCTCGGGGTACCGGTCATCACCACCGACGTGGGCGGCCTCGCCGAAACCGTGCGGCCGGGCGAGACCGGGCTGGTGGTGCCGCCCGAGGATCCAGCGGCGCTCGCCGACGCCGTGGTGCGGTTCTTCGCCGACGACATGGGGCCGCGGCTGCGCGCCGGGGTGCGGTCGCTCCAGCGCCAGCACTCGTGGGAGGTGCTGGCGGATCGCGTGGTCGAGCTGGCGGACGAGCTCCAGCCCGCGCGGGGATGGCGATGAGCGAGACGATGGGCGCGTCGCCGGCCTTCGTCGCGTCGCCCCCGCCTTCGACGTGGATGGCGGCGCGCACCGCGCGCTGGATCGGCATCGCCGCGTTCCTGTTCTTCGCCCTCACCGGCGGCGGGCGGATCGTCGGCAGCGACGAGGTCACGATGCTCGACCTCTCGCACGCTCTCCTTCACGGCGGCGTCGCGGTGCCGGTGGGGGCCACGCTCGACGGGCCCGACAGCCGGCATTACAGCAAGAACGCCGCCGGCCAGGCGGTGATCGCCCTGCCGCTGGTGGCTGCCGCCGAGGCCACCGCCGAGCGCCTGCCGCTGCCCGAGCACCGCCGCGTGCTGGCGGTGCGCTTCGTGGTCTCGTTCTTCAACGCGCTCGTCACCGCGCTGCTGCTGGCCACCTTCTACACGACGGTGCGGGCCCTCGGGGTCCGCGCACGGCCCGCGCTCGCCGCGACCGTGATGCTCGGCCTCACCACCCCGGTCTGGGTGTACGCGAAGAGCTTCATGGCCGAGCCGCTGCAGGCGCTGGGCCTGCTGCTCGCCCTCGCCGGCAGCGCGCGGGCCGCGGCGGGCGCGGGGCGCGGCGCGTGGTGGGCGGGTCTCGGGATCCTGATCGCCGTGTCGGTCAAGCTCAGCATGCTGCCGCTCGCCCTCGTCTGCCTGTGGCCCCTGCGCGGCGCGCGGCCCACCGCCTGGTTCGCGCCGCTGGTCATGCTGGCGCTGGCGCTGGCGGGGCACGCCCTCTACAACCAGGCCCGCTTCGGCACGCCGTTCGAGACCGGCTACGGCGCTCAGGCCACGCCGACCGCGTACTCCACGCCGCTGCTGGTCGGGCTCTACGGACTGCTGCTCTCCTCGGGCAAGGGGATCGCGTGGTTCGCGCCGGCGCTGTGGCTGGCACCCGCCGGCTGGCGGGCGATGCGGCGCGTGGGGGGTGCGCAGGCGCGCGCCGCGGTGACGGTGGCGCTCGCGGGCGCGATCGCGGTGCTGCTCTACGCCAAGTTCGAGCACTGGGCGGGCGACGGCTCGTTCGGACCGCGCTATCTCGTCCCGCTCCTGCCGCTGGCCTTCGTACTGGTGGCGTTCGCCCTGAACGAGGCGACCGGGCTGCGCAAGGCGCTGGCGACCGCGCTCGCGGTCGCCGGGCTCGCCGTCCAGCTCGGCGGTGTGGCCATCTACTTCGGCGCCCAGATGCGCGAGGCGGGGGACTACCCCTACACGCGTGCGCTCAACGACCCGCACTTCATGAGCGAAAGCCACTTCAACCCCTACTTCAGCCCGATCGCCGGGCACTGGCGGATGCTGGCGCGCAACACTGGCGAACACCTCGCCCGCAAGGGCCCGCGGCTCTCGGGCGAGGGCGAGGTGGACGCACGTGTCGGGGTGAGTACCCAGGACCAGCAGGCGCTGCTGCACGCGCTCGACTTCTGGTGGCTCTACGCGGTCTACGCGGGCGTGCCGCTCGTGCCGCTGCTCGCGGCCTTCGCGGTGCTCCTGTTCGTGACCGGCTGGTCCGCGCTCCAGATGCTGGCGGTCGCCACCGACGAGACCCACGCGCCGTGAGACGGCTGGCGGTCGTGGTGCTCAACTGGAACGGGCTGGCTGACACGCGCTCGGCGCTCGCGAGCCTCGTCGCCTGCCGGGTCCCGGCCGGCTGGCAGGCTGCGCTGATGATGGTGGACAACGCCTCGACCGACGGCTCGGTGGAGGCAGTGCGCCGGGAGTTCCCCGCGGTCGAGGTGTTGGCGCTGGGGGAGAACCGCCGCTTCGCCGGCGGCAACGACGAAGGCGTGCGCCGCGCGCTGGCTGCCGGCGCCGACGCGGTGATGCTGGTGAACAACGACACCGAGGCCGACCCCGGCCTGTTCGAGCACCTGCTCGCGGCGCTGGAGGCGGACCCCGGGGCCGGCGCCGCGGCGCCGCTCATCGCTTTCGCCGAGCCGCGCGACCGCATCTGGTACGCGGGTGGGTACTGCGTGCCGGCGCTCGGCCTCGCTGCGCATCGCGGCCTGCGCGCGCGCGAGCGCGGGCAGTTCACGGCGGTGGAAGCGACTGGCTACCTCACCGGCTGCTGCCTGCTCGCGCGGCGCGAGGCGTGGGAGACGGTGGGTCTGCTCGATGAGCGCTACTTCATCTACGCCGAAGACGCCGACTGGTCGTTGCGCACGCGCGCCGCGGGCTACCGGCTGCTGTTTGTCCCTCAGGCGCGGCTGTGGCACAAGGTCTCAGCCGCCTCGGGAGCGGCGAGCCCGTGGAAGATCTACCAACGCCTGCGGGCGAACCTCACCCTCTTCGCCCGCCACGCGCGCGGGGTCGGGCGGCTGACCTGGCTGCCCTGCTTCCTGGTACAGCAGGCGGCGCTGGCGCTGTGGCTGCTGGCGCGCGGTCAGGTTGGCGCGGCGCTGGCGGTGCCGCGGGCGCTGTGGGACGCGGCGAACGGGCGGCCGGCGGCGGAGGTGCGCCTGTGAGCGCCGGGTCCCAGGCCGCGACCGCTTCGTCCACGTCGTGCTGGGCGCGGAGGCCCGAGCTCGCTCCCGGCGAGCCGCCGCTCTTCCTCCACGAGCTGATCGCCGATGCGCCCGCCGGTGCGCGCGTGCTCGACGCCGGCTGCGGTCCCGGATCGTGGCGCTATGGCGAGCGCCCGGACCTGCGCGTGGTCGGCTTCGACCTCAAGTTCCCGCCCGGGCCGCCCGCGCGCGCGGCACACGTGGGCGTGCTGCGCGCCGACCTCGCCCGCGTCCCGCTGCGGGACGGGCTCTTCGACCTCACCCTCTGCCACTACGTGCTGGAGCACGTGACCGCGCTCGCCGCCTGCTGCGACGAGTTGGCGCGGGTGACGAAGCCGGGCGGCACGCTCTACCTCTCGGTGCCGCGCTCGGCCTCCTTTGACGACCGCCTCTACCGGTTCGCCGGCTACTTCGCCAAGTATGCGCTCCTGAAGCTCGGCAAGCGCATCCAGCATCAGCAGCGCTTCGACCTGGAGAAGCTCCTCACCCTCTTCGAGGCGCGCGGCTTCGAGATCGAATCCCTCGCGCGCGTCCCGGCCGGTTTCTCGTGGATGAACGACCCGCGCACCAAGCGGCTGCAGGCGCCGTTCACCGACGCGCTGGCCTGGCTCCATCGCGCGACGGGGCTGGACCTCGCGCGCCACGCCAACTTCGTCCTGGCCTTCCGAAAGACCGGGGCGCGCGCCGTGCGGCGCACGCCCCGGCTGCGGCGCGTGACCCACGTGTGCCGCGAGTGCGGCGAGCACAGCGTGCTGACGCCGCCGCCGCCGGTGCCAAAGCGTTGGACCTGCCCATGGTGCGGGAAGTCCAACCCGCTCGGGAGGCTGCGGTGATGCGCGGCGTCAGAGCGACGCCGGCCGCCCTCGCGCTGGTCGCGGCCCTCGGAGCCCCGCCCGCGGGCGCGGGGACGGCCGGCCGCGGTCCGGAGGTCGTGCGCCGGGTGGCGGCCGAGTATCCCGCGTGGGCGCGTGGCGCGGGGCTCGGCACCAGCGTGGAAGTGCGGGTGCAGGTCGGGACGGACGGCAGGGCGCGCCGCGTCGTCGTCGTGCCCTACTCGGTCCGGAACGACATCATGTCGCGACGGCTGCGAGCGTCGTTCGACAGCGCCGCGGTCGCCTCGGTGAGGCAGTGGGGCTTCCGCCCGGCCCTGCGCGGCGACCGGCCGGTCGTGGCGTGGATGCGCGTCGAGGTGCCCTTCGAGGATCCGGGCGCCGCCGCCAGAGGCCCGCGCGACACGCTGGCGAAGGCGAAGCGATGAGGGTCCTCCACGCGCCGGCCGAGATCGCCGGGCAGGGGTCGGTGCTGGCGCGAGCGCTGCGCGGGCTGGGTGTGGACGCCCACTCGCTCGCCTACAACCCCGGCTTCCCGCAGTACCAGCCCGACGAGCTGCGGCCCTACGACGACCAGCGCCCGCTGCCACGCTACCTAGGCTACCTGGCGAGCACGCTGCGCCATCTCGGGCGCTGGGACCTCTACCACTTCCACTTCGGCCGCACGCTCATCCCGCCGCACAACTTCGACCTGCCGCTCTATCGCTCGCTGGGCAGGCGCGTGGTGTTCCACTATCACGGCTGCGACGTGCGCGATCGCGCGCACATGCTGGCGGCGCACACCCACGCCACCTGCACCGAGTGCGATCCGTTCTGCATCCCGGCGCGGCAGAAGCGCATCCTCGCGAGTGCCACGCGCTGGGCCGACGCCGAGCTGGTCTCCACCCCCGACCTGCTCGAGTCCGCACCGCGCGCGCGCCACCTGCCGGTGGCGCTGGACCTCGCCGACTATCCCTTCACGCCGCCCTCCGGACGCCCGAAACTCGTGGTGCACGCGCCCACCAACCGCCTCATCAAGGGCACGCGCTACGTCGAGGCCGCCTACGCGGCGCTGGCGCCGCGCTTCCCCGAGGTGCGCTTCGAGGTGGTCGAGCGCCGGCCGTGGAGCGAGCTGCGCGAGACCCTCGCCGGCGCCGACGTGGTGGTGGACCAGGTCTTCATGGGCTGGTACGGCATGGTGGCGGTCGAGGCGATGGCGCTCGGCAAGCCGGTGCTGTGCTTCATCCGCGACGACTTCGAGCCGCAGCTCACCGACTGTCCGATCGTGCGCTGCACGAAGGAGGACCTGGCCGCGCGCCTGGGCGAGGTGCTTTCGGAGGCGACCGACCGGCGCGCCCTCGGCGAGCGGGGGCGCGCCTACGCCGAGCGCGAGCACGCGGCCCCGGTGATCGCCGGGCGCCTGCTCGAGCTCTATCGCTCGCTCATCCCGGAGGGGGCGCCCGCGCATGCCTGAGCCGACCCCCGCCGCCGCGCCGGCGCTCAGCTCCCCGGTGCGCGAGGCGCTCAAGCACCTCACGGGCGAGTCGCTCATCTACGGGCTCGGCCAGGTGAGCGGCCGCGCGGTCAATCTCCTGCTGGTGCCCGTGCTGACGCGCCTGCTCACCCCCCAGGCCTACGGCGTCTCGGACCTGGTGCTGGCCTATTCGCAGACCGCCCTGCTGGTGCTGGTGTTCGGCATGGACGGCGCACTCGCGCGACTCTTCTACGACCAGCCCGACCGCGAGGCGCGCATCCGCATGGTGTCCTCGTCGCTGCTCTTCCGGCTCGTGACCGGCACCGCCGTGGCGCTCACGCTGGCGCTGGTCGTGGTCCCGCTCGGCGCCCCGCTGCTCGCCGGCGAGGCATACCGCAAGTACCTGACCATCGGTGCCGTGACGCTCCCGTTCACGCTCCTCACCCTGTTCGCGAACGACGTGCTGCGCGTCACCTTCCAGCCCTGGAAGTTCATCACCCTGAACCTCGCGCAGACGGTGACCGTGGGCGGGCTCACGCTCTACCTGGTGCTGGTCCGTGACCTGGGCGTGGTCGGCGTGCTCTACGGCAAGTTGGGCGGCGACGCGCTGACGGCCGCACTCGGGCTGGTGCTCTGCCGCCACAGCATCCGGCCGCGCTTCGACCGGGCGGCCCTGCGTCGCATGCTCGGCTACGGGCTGCCGCTGGTGCCGGTCGCGTTCGCCTACGGTCTCATCACCGGGGTGGACCGGTTCTTCCTGCAGCGCACGCACGCGCTGGCGGAGGTGGGCGTCTACGCGGTGGCGATGAAGTTCTTCGCGCTCGCCACCATGGGGGTCTCGGCCTTCCAGCTCGCCTTCGGCCCGTTCGCCTTCGCGCGCGCCCGCACGCCCGAGGCGCCGCGCCTCTACGCGCGGGTGTTCTCGCTCTACACCGCGGTCGCCTCGCTCGGAGCACTGCTGGTGGCCGCATTCGCCCCGCAGATCGTGCGCGTGCTGGCGCCGAGCGACTACGCTGCGGCCGCGGGGCCGGCGCTGTGGCTCACCTTTGCGGCGGTCGCACAGGGTGCCTACTATGTCGCCGCACTCGGCATCGGCCTCTCGCTGCGCACCGTGCTGCTCGGCTGGACCGCCGGTGGCGCCGCGCTGGTGGCGGTGGCCGCGAACGCGGTGCTGACGCCCACACTCGGAGCATCCGGGGCGGCGGTGGCGACCTTCATGGGCTACGCGGCCTCGGGCGTACTCGCCTACGCGGTCTCGCAGCGCGTGCATCCGCTGCCCTACCGGGGCGGACGGATCGTGGCGATGTTCACGCTCGCGGTGGCACTGGCGTTGGCGGCGCAGCGGCTGGCGCCGGCCGGGGTTCCGGGCGTGGGGGTGAAGCTTGCGGCCGCCGCGGCCTACGCCGCGATCGTGTGGCGGCTCGAGCTGTGGCGGCCCGCGCGGACGGATGGCGCGCCGGCGCCCGGCGCGTAGGGGGGAGGCGCTCGACCATGTGCGGGATCGCGGGACTCTACCGGAGCGACGACCGGGTGGACCTGGGGCGGCTGCAGCACATGTCCCGTCTGCTGCGCCATCGCGGCCCGGATGACGAGGGCATCGTCCTCATCGACCCGGTGAGCGGTGCCGCGCTGCCGCTCGGCGGGCCGGACACGCCGCGCGACGTGTACACGAGCCCGCACCGCTACGCACCCGGACATCGTCCGCTCGACCCCGATGCCGGCGCGTTCCGCGTCGGCCTCGCCCACCGGCGGCTCGCGATCGTCGACCTCACGCCGGCGGGACATCAGCCGATGTGCGACGCCGACGCCCGCTGCTGGATCACCTACAACGGTGAGGTCTACGACTTCATCGAGCTGCGGGAAGAGCTGAAGGCGCTGGGCGAGCGGTTCACCAGCACCAGCGACACCGAGGTCATCCTCGCCGCGTACCGGCGCTGGGGGCACGCGTGCCTCGAGCGCATGAACGGGATGTTCGCGTTCGCTCTCTGGGACGCGCGCACGCGCGAGCTGTTCTGCGCGCGCGACCGCTTCGGCGTCAAGCCGTTCTACTACCAGTGGGACGGCCGCTCGTTCGCCTTCGCCTCGGAGCCCAAGGCGCTGGTGCTCACCCAGGCGCGCCGCATCGCGCCGCGGCTCGCCGCCATTCGCGATCTGGTGGCGCTCGACTGGGTGGACCACGAGGCGCACACGTTCTTCCAGGGCGTGTTGCAGCTCCCCGCCGGGCACTCCCTGGTGGTGGGGGAGAAGGGACTCTCGCTGCGCCGCTGGTGGACGCTCGACCCGTCGCGTCGCGCCGCCGGCGGGCCCGAGGACTGGACGCGGGAGTTCGCCGAGCGGTTCGGCGACGCCGTGCGCCTGCGATTGCGCGCGGACGTCGAGGTGGGCTCGTGCCTCTCGGGCGGACTCGACTCGAGCGCCGTGGTCACCACCGCCGCCACCATGCTGGAGCGGCCGATCCACGCCTTCACCTGCGCCTACGACGAGGGTCCGCTCTATGACGAGCGGGCGTACGTGAAGGCGACGGTCGCGGCGAGTAGCGCGCGCTCCGACATCGTCGTCCCGGACGGTGGCGATTTCTGGGACACGTTCGACCGGCTCGCCTACCAGCAGGATGAGCCCACCGCCGGCCCGGGCGTCTACTCGCAGTGGCAGGTGATGGGGCTCGCGCACCGGCACGGGCTCAAGGTGCTGCTCGACGGGCAGGGAGGCGACGAGACGCTCGCCGGCTACTGGCGCTACCTGCCGCTGCGGCTGCGTGACCTGCTCACGGCCGGTGATGTGCCGGCGTTCCTCCGCTTGTGGGGCCCGGTCGCGCGGCGGTTGGGTGCCTCGACCGCGCTGGCCCTCACCGTCGAGCCGTGGCTGCCGTCGGCGCTGGTGGCGCCGCTGCGGCGGCGCTTCGGCCAGGGCAAGGACCGGGTGTTGACCCCGGCGCTGCGCGCACTGCCGACCATGACGCTGCGGCCGCCGCGGGAGTTCCCGAGTGCCGTCTCCCGGCAGCAGGCCTTCGACCTGCTACAGCGCCTGTTGCCCTCGCTGCTGCGCTACGAGGATCGCAACAGCATGGCGTTCTCGATCGAGACGCGGCTCCCGTTCCTCGACTACCGGCTGGTGGAGTTCGTGTTCTCGCTCCCCGACCGGCAGCGTCTGGAGGGTGCCACGACCAAGGCCATCCTGCGCCGCGCGCTTGCGGACCGCATCCCGCCCGCGGTGCTCGCCCGCCAGGACAAGATGGGCTTCGAGACCCCCGCCGACCTGTGGCTGCGCGGCCGCTTCGCCGCCGAGGTGCGGCGGCGGCTGCTCACGCCCGGGGTACTGCACGAGTGGCTCGAACCCGGCGTGCTGGCGACCGAACTCGACGACTACCTCGCCGGGCGGCGCGGGATCGGACTTCAGATCTGGCGCTGGCTGGCACTCGAGGCATGGGCGCGGCGGTTCGTCGCCGCTGACCCGCGGGTCACCGAGCGCCCGCCCGAGCCGCAGACCCACCCCGGACTCCACAAGTCGTACACGCAGGTCATGGAGATGCGGGCCCGCGAGACCGGAGCGAGCGAAGTCTCCGCGGTTCATGCCAGACTCCACCGAAATGCGAACAACGGGTGGAGTCTGGCATGAACCGCGGCACCACGATCAACGCGCAAGAGCTATCAACTCTCCTGGCTCAGGGCGAAGGGGAGTCCATCGAGTTCAAGCGTTCGACCGGCGAGATGAAGGAGGCCATGCAGACGCTCTGCGCATTTCTCAACGGCGTCGGCGGCACGGTCCTCTTCGGCGTTCGGCCGGATGGCAAGGCCGAAGGACAAGTTGTCTCCGACCAGACCCTGCGGGAGATCGCCCAAGCTACGGAACGCTTTGACCCCGCCGTTCATCTCTCGATCCGGCGCGCCAAGGTGCATGGGGGGCGCGAGGTCGTCGCCATCGCGGTCGAGGGGGACCTGGGCAAGCGTCCATTCGCGTATGACGGGCGTCCCTACGAGCGTGTCGAAAGCACCACGCGGCGCATGGCGCAGTCGCGTTACGAGAAGGCGCTCCTGGACCGCGCCCACGGCACCCGCCGCTGGGAAACGGAACCGGCGGAAGGTGTCGGGCTCCGCGACATGGACCGGGACGAGGTGTTCCGAATCGTTGAGATCGCCCGGTCCTTGGGCCGCCTTGTCGGTCCTGTGGGAACGCGGCTGGCGGACATACTGGACCGCCTCAAGCTGCGCCGGGATGGCAAGCTTCTCCAGGCCGCCGTGGTTCTCTTTGGGAAAGAGTTCATGCCCGATTACCCGCAATGCGAACTGCGCATGGCGCGTTTCCGGGGGACGGACAAGACGGAGTTCCTCGACCAGCGGCAGATTCGCGGTCCGGCGTTCAAGCTGCTCGAAGAGGCGCAACTTTTCTGCCAGCGGCACTTCCCGCTGCCGGGCAAGATCGTGCCGGAGAGTCTCCGGCGCGTGGAAACGCCCCTCATCCCACCGGACGCCATGCGCGAGATTCTGGTGAACGCCTTCATCCACCGGGACTACTCCATCGCGGGTGGCGCGGTCTCGCTGGCCATCTTCGACGACCGCGTGGAGATCTGGAGCGCGGGCACGTTCCCGGCCGGGATCACGCCCGACATGCTCACGCGGAAGCATCTTTCCGTCCTCCGGAATCCCACCATCGCCGAGATGTTTCAGAGGGTGGGGCTCATCGAGCAATGGGGGAGGGGAACCAACCGCGTGATCGAGATGTGCCGGGCGGCGGGCATCGCCGTCCCTGTGTTCCAGGAGATCGGCCCGTTCGCGGTCGTCACGTTCCGGGTGCGGGTGGGGTCGACCGCCGGGCGGATCGAAGCGGACTGGGCTCGGCCAGAGTCAGGCCGGGGTCGTAGGCCAGAGTCAGGCCAGAGTCGAAGGCCAGAGTCGGTCGAGGGTGACAGCGAGGCGCCGCTGGAGACCCGAATCCTCGCGGCACTCCGCCGCGCTCCCTTGAGCCGGCGCGGAATCGCGCATGCCTTGAGACATCGAACAGTGTCCGGGGGCATGAAGAGGGCGGTTTCCGAGCTGCTCGGGAATGGCTGGATCGAATATACGATCCCCGAGAAACCGAACAGCCGTCTTCAAAAGTATCGACTGACCCAGGCAGGTGAACGGGCTCTTCGAGAGCGGACGGGAGCGGAATGACAATGGCTCGACCGACGAAACTGGAGCTCACCTGGATCGGCAAGGAGAACCAGCAGAAGCTGGAGCCGCGCATCCTCATCGAGGACCAGGCGAAGTCCTGCCACGCCGCGTTTCGGGTGAGCGACAAGGACGTCTTCGACAACCGCCTAATCTTCGGGGACAACCTGCTCGCCTTGAAGGCTCTGGAGCAGGAGTTCGCGGGAAAGATCAAGTGCATCTACATCGATCCGCCGTACAACACGGGGTCGGCGTTCACGCACTACGACGACGGCGTCGAGCACTCCCTTTGGCTTTCGCTTATCCGCGACCGATTAGAGATTCTCCGGCAGCTGTTGGCAGAGGATGGGGCGATCTGGATCAACCTTGATGACAACGAAGCGCATTATTGCAAAGTGCTGTGCGACGAGACGTTCGGGCGTCCGAACTTCGTAGCGAACGTGCTTTGGCAGAAGCGCACGTCACCGGACATGCGCGCGTGGCTCGGGGCTGGACACGACCACATTTTGGTGTACGCCAAGGACATCGCAAAGATGCAGCTCAACAAGTTGCAGAAGACACCAGAGCAAGTCGCCCAGTACAAAAACCCTGACGACGACCCTCGCGGACCGTGGGTGTCATCAGATTACACAGCGCAGGGCTTCCGGCCGAACCAGATGTACAAGATCAAGACACCCGGCGGCAAGGTCTTCGCACCGCCGAAGGGCGTGTGCTGGAAGAACATCGAGGAAGTCTTCCTTGGACTCGTCGTCGACAACCGAATCTGGTTCGGCAAGGACGGCAACGCCATGCCGCGACGCAAAACATTTCTGTCGGAGTCGGAGGGCAATCAGTCTTGGACGTGGTGGACGAACGAAGAGGTCGGCCACACGCAAGAAGCGAAGAAGGAGAGCATCTCTCTCTTCGGTGAGGAGAACGTGTTTGACACGCCGAAACCGGAGAGGCTCCTTCAACGTGTAATCAAGTTAGCCACCAGCCCCGGCGACTGGGTGCTCGACTCCTTCGCTGGTTCCGGCACGAGTGGCGCGGTCGCGCATAAGATGGGCCGCCGCTGGATCATGGTGGAGCTCGGCGAGCACTGCCATACCCACATCATTCCGCGCTTGGAGAAGGTCGTCGATGGTAAGGACCCCGGCGGCGTCACGGAATCCGTGGGCTGGAAAGGCGGCGGGGGCTTCCGCTACTACCGGCTGGCTCCGTCGCTTCTGCAGAAGGACCAGTTCGGGAACTGGGTCATCAACCGGAAGTACAACGCGGCCATGCTGGCAGAGGCGATCTGCAAGCTGGAGGGCTTC
>JBBTLZ010000085.1:0-1046 GCA_038068435.1 Candidatus Eiseniibacteriota bacterium
AGCCGCGCTTCGTGGACCTGGCGCCGGCCGAGGTCTACGCCACGCTGCTCGACGACGGCCGCTACCTGTGCTCGGAGCGCACGCTGTACCGGGTGCTGGCCGAGAACGCCGAGGTCCGCGAACGGCGCGACCAGCTCCGGCATCCGTCCTATGCCGCACCGCAGCTGCTCGCCACGCGGCCGAACGACGTGTGGAGCTGGGATATCACCAAGCTGCTGGGCCCGACCAAGTGGACCTACTACTACCTCTACGTGCTGCTCGACGTGTTCAGCCGCTACGTGGTGGGCTGGCTGCTGGCCGAGCAGGAGTCGGCACGGCTCGCCGAGCAGCTGATCGCGGAGAGCTGCGAGCGGCAGGGTATCGCGCCGGGTCAGCTCACCGTGCACGCCGACCGCGGCGCGGCGATGACCTCGAAGCCGGTCGCGTTGCTGCTGGCCGACCTCGGGATCAACAAGACTCATTCGCGCCCCCACGTCTCGAACGACAACCCGTTTTCCGAGGCGCAGTTCAAGACCCTCAAGTACCGGCCCGACTTCCCGGACCGCTTCGGCTCGCTCGAACATGGGCGCAGCCACTGCGGGGACTTCTTCCCCTGGTACAACACCGAGCACCATCACGTCGGGCTGGGACTGTTCACGCCGCACGACGTGCACTACGGACTCGCCGCGGCGAAGCGCGAGCAGCGGGCGCGGGTGCTCGCGGAGGCATTCGCCAGGAACCCGGAGCGGTTCCCGAACGGGCGGCCGGCGCCCAAGGCGGTGCCGACCGCAGTGTGGATCAACCCGCCGGCGAACGACGTCGACCGGTCGAGGGCCGAAAACACCATGACCCAGGAGTCGCGCGAGGTCGAGATCGTCGATCCTGGGGCATCCTGCGAAGCCGTTCTCGCGGCTGATCGCCGCGAGAGCCCGAATCTCATCCCCGAGGACCTATGCATGGCCGTTGCTCAGTAAACTCACGAACCCGGTGTCTCAAAGTCGTTGACAGGTTCCGCCCCGTGGGGCTGGTGGGCCTTCAGGTAGGCGACCGCCATCTCTCCGGAGAGC
>JBBTLZ010000086.1:0-13086 GCA_038068435.1 Candidatus Eiseniibacteriota bacterium
ATGGCATTCACCACGTTCACGTCGTGCGTGGCCATGACCAGCGTCACGCCGTGCTGGCGGTGAAGCTGGTTCAGCAGCTCCACCAGGTCGGCGCGCGAGGCGGGGTCGAGCCCTTCGAACGGCTCGTCCAGCACCAGCAGCTCGGGCTGCAGCACCAGCGCCCCGGCCAGGGCCACCTTGCGCTTCTCCCCGCCCGACAGGTAGTGGCACACCTTGTGGCTCAGGTGCGCGATCCCGACCCGCTCGAGTGCCTCGCGCGTCATCCGCTCGACGTCGGCGTCGCTGTAGCCGTAGTTGCGGGGCGAGAACGAGACGTCATCCCACACGGTCGGGGCGATGATCTGCTCGTCCACGCTCTGCAGCAGCACGCCGACGCGCTCGCGGATGCGGTTGAAGTGGCGGGCCGGGTTGACCCCGAACACGGAGATCTCGCCCTCCTGCGGCTCGAGCAGGCCGAGGATGTGATAGAGCAGCGTGGTCTTGCCGCAGCCATTGGGGCCCAGCATCACCACCCGCTGCCCGCGCTCGACCACGAAGTCGAGCCCGCACAGGTGGACCTGCGTGCGGTCGGGATAGGTGTGCCGCACGCACGAGACGCGGACGATCGGCTCGCTCACGGCGTCCTCCAGAGCCAGACGCTGACCGCCCCGAGCACGATCGCGGCCAGCCCCACCCACAGATCGGCGCGCGACCACTCGGCGTAATGCCGGCAGCCGCAGATCCGTCCCGAGTGCCCGCGCAGCAGCATCGCCGAGTAGAGCCGCTGGCTGCGCTCGAAGCCGTGCACGACCAGCGTCCCCAGTCCCTCGCCGGCCAGCGCCAGCTGCCGGCGCGCGGGACCGCTGAGGCCCCCCCGCAGACGGAACGCCCGCCACAGGCGCTCGCTGCGCGCGAGCAGGGCGAAGAGGGCGCGGTAGGTCAGGAAGAGCCCGTCGCCGGCGCCGCGAGGCAGCACGCGCGAGAGCGGCGCGAACAGGTCGGGATAGGGCGTCGTCCCGACCAGCCAGACCGCCGCGAGACTCGCCGTCAACGGGCGCAGCACCAGGCGCAGCGGCGTCTGCCAGGTCGCGTCCCACCGGCTGACGACGAACAGCGCCGCGAAGAGCAGCGGATAACCGGCGGCCGCCGCCACCAGCCGGCCGGGCAGGCGCCCGGTGAGCACCAGGGCCCAGACCATCACGTGCACCGCGACCAGCAGCCGCAGCGAGGGCGCGAACACGGCCAGCCCGAGGATCCCGCCGACCAGCAGCAGTTTCCCGAGCGCGGTCGCGCGGTGCCACGGGGTGAGGCCCGCGTTCGCCAGGTAGTCGATCTGCGCGAGGGCGCCGATCACGCGACCTCCCGGGCTGCCGCGGCCGGCGGCGCATGCGGCAGCAGACCCGGCTGCACCCGGGCCAGGAAGCGCCCGAGGCCGAAGGCGATCACCGATTCGACGGCGATGCCCACGATCCAGAGGGGCAGCGCAAGGCCCAAGAACACGCCGAGCCGGCCGTCGCCCCCTCCCGCGTGCGGAGCCGCACCGGGGTCGAGCCGCATGCCGAACCCAACCATGGCGAGCCAGAGCGATCCGGCGACCGCCTGGCCGGCCGCAGTGCCGAGCGCCAGCGCCGGCGCCGGCCGGAGCCGGTGCGCGACCGCGCCGTAGACACGATTCGCGACCGCCGCACCGGAGCCGAGCACCAGCGCGTTGAGTCCGACCACGGTGAGCCCGCCGTGCCCCATGAGCGCCAGGATCGCGCTGACCACGAACGCCACCTGAAACGCGCCCCCGCCCCCGAGCAGCACACCCATCGGACCCGCGAGGGTCAGGTGGTACTCGAGCGGCCCGAGCGGGATCGCCATCGCCGCCAGCATCAGCCCGCCGAGCGCCCCCTGGTAGGCGATGCGCTGGGGCGAATGGTCGCGCGCGCGGCGCGAGCCACGCACAAGCAGCAGCAGGGCCAGCAGCAGGCCGGCACCCCACACCCAGACCGGCAGCAGGCCGTCGGGGATGTGCAGATGCGACATGGCTACTGCGCCCAGGCCAGGGCGACGCCCATGGCCCTGGCTCCCGCGACATGCAACGGTACCAGGCAGGCCTCGAGCGTGGCCCCGGTGGTGAGGACATCGTCGACGATGAGCACGGACCTCCCTGCGAGCGCCGCCGGACGCTGGACGCGGAACGCGCCGGCGAGGTTCGCCCGGCGCTCGGCCGGACCGAGCCGCGCCTGCGCCTGGGTCGCCCGCACGCGCGTCAGCGCTCCCGGCAGCCGCGGCGCCGCCACTGCGGCGGCGAGCGAGTCGGCCAGCACCGCGGCCTGATTGTAACCTCGCTCGCGCCGGCGGGTCCGGTGGAGCGGCACCTCGAGCACCAGGTCAGGACGATAGCCCGGCGGGAGCGTCCGCGCCATCTCCTCCCCGAGCGCCTCCGCGAGCCCGGGCCGCTCCCCGTACTTGAGCGCGTGGACGACCAGCGTTGCGCTCTCGTCGTAGATCCAGGCGGCTCGGGCGACGAAGCCGGGGTGTGCGAGGCAGCCCACCGCCTCGCGTCCCGCGGCCAGGCAGCGCACGCACAGCGCGGTCGAGAGCCGCGGGATGCGCGCGTGGCATCCCGCGCAGAGGAGGCGCTCCGCCCCGGCCTCCGCTCCGCACGCCGGGCAGCGCTGGGGCAGCGCGAAGGCGACGAGATCGCGGGCGAGACCGGACAGCCGCCGCGGGACGATCACCGTGGCCACCCGACCGCCCGCGCCAGCGGGTCCACCGGCACCGCACGGCCGAGCCACAACGCCAGCGAGCGCCGCGCCTGGAAGACGAGGAGCCCGAGCCCGTCGTATGCCTCGCGACCCTCGGCGCGCGCGTGCCGCACCCAGGGCGTGACCTCCGCGCCGTAGACCAGGTCGAGGATCAGCGCCCGGCGTGCGATGCCCGCGAGCGGCGCCGGGTCGTCCCCGACCCCGAGCGGCGTGGCATTGATCACCAGCGTGGCGTCGCGCAGGGCGTCCGCCTCGTCGGCAGAGCGCCAGCCGACCAGGCGCGCGCCGGGGATGCCGCGCCACGCGTCGCGGATGGCCTCCGGCCGCCGCGCGCTCACGGTCACCGCCGCGGCGCCCGCCGCGGCGAGCGCCAGCGCCAGGCTTCGCGCCGCGCCCCCGGCGCCGAGCAACACCGCACGCTCCCGGGCCGGGTCGCGGCCGAGGCTCCGGAGCAGGTCCACAAGGCCGGAACCATCGGTGGTCTCGCCCCACCAGCCGTCGGCGGCGAAGCCGACCGTGTTGACCGATCGGGCGAGCCGTGCCGCCTCCGAGACGCGGGCCACCTGCGCCAGCGCCGCCTCCTTGAGCGGATGGGTCAGGTTGGCGCCCAGGAAACCCTGTCCGGCCAGGTCGGCGAGTCTGGTGGTCAGCTCGGTGGCCGGCGTGCGCCGGGCGATGGATTCGCCGGCGAGGCCGAGGGCCGCCAGTCCCGCACGGTGGAGATCGGGCGAGCGCGTGAAGGCGAGCGGGTCCCCGAGCACGGCGAGGCGGACGAGGGGCCCGGTCACGGGCGGACCACCGCCACCGTCACCGTCACGCGCATGCCGGCCGGGAGCTCACGCCCGCGCGGGGGCGGCGCGACGGAGTCGGAGGATCATCAGCACGCCGAACAGCGCGAGGGCGAGGCTGCTGAGCTGGCTCTCGGTGACCTCGAACGCCGGCAGGCGGAGCAGCGTCGCCTCGGGCTCGTAGGCCCGCGTCATGTCGAGCGGGATCCTCACCAGCGCGAACAGCACGATGAAGGTCCAGAACAGAGTGCCCGGGACGCTGAAGCGCCGGCGCAGCGACCAGGTGAGCACGAAGAGCCCGAGGCCGGCCGCGGCGAAGTAGAGCTGCGAGGGATGGACCGGGGCGTTGCCGAACTCGAGGCCGGCGAACGAATCGGGAGGAAAATGGACGCCCCAGGGCAGGCGGGTGGGCCGGCCGTAGCAACAACCGTTGACGAAGCAGCCCACGCGACCGAGGGCGGTGCCGAGCGCCAGCGAGGGGGCGAGCGCGTCCGCCACCGTCCACATCGGCAGCCCGAACCGCCGCGCGGCCATCAGCCCGGCCACGGTGCCCCCGACGATGCCGCCGTAGAGCGTGAGCCCACCCTGCCACAGCGCGATGACGCTGCCCCACTCGCGCCGGAACTCCTGGACGTGCTCCATCACGTAGAGCGCACGGGCTCCCAGCACCGAGGCGATCAGCACAATCAGGATGACGTTGACGAGCTTGTCCTCGTCGAGGGCGAGCCGCTTCGCCTCGCGCAGGCCGAGCCAGGTGCCGGCGAGGAACGCCAACGCCAGCATCACCCCGTACGAGCGGATGTGCACGACGCCCCAGTGGGCCAGCTCCGGGTGCACGGTCAGTACTCCTGGCGCCGCAGCGCCACGTTCTGGAGCAGCCCGAGCTGGACGCAGTTCACGATCAGCGCGGTGCCCCCGTAGGAGAGGAGTGGCAGCGGCAGGCCGGTGACCGGCGCCCAGCCGATGGTCATCAGGATGTTGACGACGACGTGGTAGAAGAGCCCGGACACCAACCCCACCGCCATCAGGCTGGCGAATCCATTGCGCGCCACCGCCGCCAGGCGATAGCCGCGCAGGATGATGAGGCCGTAGAGTAGCACCACCGTCAACGCGCCGATCAGGCCCCGTTCCTCGCCGAGCACGGCGAAGATGAAGTCGGTGTGGCGCATGGGCAGGAACGAGAGGGCCTTCTGGGTGCCCTTGAGCCAGCCCTTGCCGAGCAGGCCGCCCGAGCCGATGGCGATCCGCGACTGGATGATCTGGTAGCCCGCTCCCTGCGGGTCCTGGTCGGGGTTGAGGAAGGTCTCGATGCGCCGCAGCTGGTAGTCGTGCAGGTGGTCCTTGACCCTCGGCATCGCCAGGCCCACGCCGACGTTGAGCACCAGCGCCGTCACCAGCAGGAGCCGGCGCGGCCGCAGGACGGCGAGCAGCCCCACCAGCGCCACCCCGACCAACACCCAGAACGGGGCCTGCCGGGGGCTCAGCACGAAGGCCACCACCAGTGTGGCCGCGGGCGAGAGGCCGAGCAGCAGGTTCCCGACCGGCATCCCCGCCCAGTAGTACATGGCGATCAGGATGACCGGGAACGCGAGCGACGTGCCGAGATCGGGCTCCTTCGCCACCAGCGCGAACGGCACCAGCGCGATCAGCAGCGGCGGGAACCAGTAGCGGAAGCGCGTCAGGTCGAGCTGAGGATGGCTCAGCCGCCGGGCGAGCACGAACACCGTGGCGATCTTGGCGATCTCGGAGGGCTGGAAGCGCACCGGGCCCAGGTCCAGCCAGCGCTGGGCGCCGAACGCGCTGGTGCCGACGGCGAGCACCAGGACCAGCAGCACCAGCGAGAGGCCGTAGAGCGGGTAGGCGAGCGGGTCGTGGGCGCGATAGTGGAAGCGGGCGGCGACCCACGCGGCGCCCAGCGCCAGGACCAGCCACACCAGCTGCTTGGTCCACAAGCCCTGGTGCGCGCCCGGCACGGTCGTGGCGCTGTAGACCGTGGCGAGCCCGATGAGGAGCAGCATCCCGGCCGCGCACAGCATCGGCCAGTCGAGCAGCGGCGGCCGCAACCTAGTCGCCACGGACCACCTCGGCGGTGTCCGCGTGCGCGGCGGCGACCGGTACCCGCCGCTGTAGGGAGTCGGGCAGGAACAGCCGCCTGAGCGTCTGGCCCGCCAGCGGCGCGGCGACGGTGCCACCGTGCCCGCTGTTCTCGACCACGAAGGCGAGCGCGATGGTGGGATGATCGGCGGGCGCGTAGCAGACGAACAGGGCGTGGTCCTCGCCGTGCGGGTTCTGGGCGGTGCCGGTCTTGCCGGCTACCGCGATCCCCGGCACGCGCGCCGCGGTGCCGGTGCCGGTATCGACCGCCCGCTGGAGCCCGCGATGCAGGGCCTCCCAGACCGCGGCGTCGGCCGCCACGCCGGTCTGCACGGGGCGCTCGGGCTCGCGGGGCGGTCCGTCGCCGAGGCGCCGGACCACGTGCGGGCGCAGCGCGCGCCCGTCCACGGAGGCCTCGGCCGCGACCAGCGCGAGCTGGAGCGGCGTCGCCAGGATCTCGCCCTGACCGATCGCCAGGTTCAGCAGCACCCCCTTGCGCCAGCGCCCCCCTCCCCAGCGCCGGTCGTACCACGCGGCACTGGGCATCAACCCCCCGCTCTCCTGGGGCAGGTCCACCCCGGTGCGGCCACCGAGTCCGAGCGCGCGCGCGGTCGCCTCGAGGCGCGGCAGCCCCAGCCGCAGACCCAGCTGGTAGAAGTAGACGTCACAGGAGTGCTGGATCGCGCTCACGAGATCGAGGCTGCCATGCCCGGAGCGCTTCCAGCAGCCGAACGACCGGCCCCCGAACGCGTAGCTCCCCGTGCACGGCCGGAGCTGCGTCTCGGGCCTCACGATGCCGCTGCGCAGCGCCGCGATCATGGTGACGATCTTGAAGGTCGAGCCGGGCGGGTAGAGGCCCTGGATGGCGCGATCGAGCAGCGGGTTCGAGCCCCCGCCCGAGATCTCCTTCCAACGGGCCCAGGTAAGGCCGTGCGAGAACTCGTTCGGGTCGTACGCGGGTCGGCTGACCATGCCGAGGATGCCTCCATCGCGCGGGTCGATCGCCACCGCGGCGCCGCGCCGCACCCCGCCCATGACCTCCTCCAGCGCCCGCTGGACCTTGAGGTCGAGCGTCAGCACCAGCCTGCGCCCCGGCACCGGCGGCCGCGGCGGCACCTCGGTGAGCGTGGAGACGCGCTGGCCCATCGCGTTCACCACCACGTACTCCGCGCCATCCCGCCCGCGCAGGATGCCCTCGAAGCTGCGCTCCACCCCGGTGCGGCCGATCAGGTCCCCCGCCCGGTATCCCTCGTCCGCGCGCGCCGCCAGCTCGCGGTCGTTGATCTCGCCCGCGTAGCCGAGCAGATGGGCCGCCAGCGTGCCGTGCGGATAGCGGCGGAGCGGCTCCACCACCACCTCGAGCCCGGGCAGCTCACCGCGGCTCTCCTCGACCGCCGCCAGCACGGCGGACGGCGCGTTGCGCCGCAGCACCGCGGTCTTGCCGCTGCGGTTGGCGACGCGGACGAGCTGACGCACGACCGTGGTGTCCGCCTCCACCAGCGCGGACACGCGTTGCAGCCACTCGGGGCGCACCGCGGCGCGCGCGCGCTCGGTGCTCTCGGCGGGCATGGGGCGGAACACGATGTTGAAGCTCGGATAGCTGTCGGCGAGCAGCTGCCCGTTGCGGTCGACGATCTCCCCGCGCGGGGCCCGCAGCACCTCGAGACGGACGCGGTTCTCCTCGGAGAGCTGCCGGTAGCGCTGGTGCTCGGCGACCTGCAGCCGCAGCAGGCCGAGCACCATGAGCGCGAACCCGGCGAGCGTGAGCGCGGCGAGCGCCGCGAAGCGCCGCTCGCGGTCGCGCCTAGCCGGGCTGGACGAGCGCATGTCCGAACAGTGGCCGGCCGACCAGCCGGCGCGCGGCCACCAGCACCAGCGTCCCGGCCGGCGCCGTGGCGAAGGCGCCGATCACGACGCGCTGGAGCAGGTAGGGCCAGCCCGTCAGCAGACCCTCGATCCCGCCCAGCTCGAAAGGCACCACCCACGCCTGGTGCGCGGCGGTGGCGAGCGCGAACAGCACGAACTGGGTGCGCCCGCTCTCGCGCACCAGGGTGCGGGCGAGACTCCCGACCACGTAGCCGATCAGGCTCAGGACCAGCGCGTGACGCCCCAGCCAGTGCGTGGCGTCCAGGTCGGCGGCCAACCCGATCGCAAAACCGAAGCTCGCACCCCAGGTCGCGCCATGTCGCAGCGACCACACGACCGCGGCAAACGCGAGCACATCGAGCACGATCCCGCGGGCGGCGAACGCCGACAGCGCAGTCGATCGCAGCAGGAGCACCACCACGATCCCGAGCACCAGCATGCCGAAGCCCCTCATGGCGCCGCCGCCGCGGCCGCGGGGCCGGGGATCACGAACACGTAGCGGAGCCGCGTGAGGCGCGCGGCCGGCTCCACCTCGATCTCCTGCGTGAGGCCCCCTGCGGCGGTGCCGAGCCGCACGACGCGACCCACCGGGAGCCCGCGCGGGTAGCGCCGCGACAGACCCGAGGTCAGCACGCGCTGGCCGACGCGCACGGTGTCGGCAAACGGCACCAGGGTGAGGACCAGCCGTGGTCGCGGCGTCGGCACGAAACGGAGCAACCCGAGCACGCCGGTGCCCTCGACCTCGCAGGCGACCGCCGCGTTGGGGTCGGTGAGCAGCACCACGCGCGCGAGTCCCGGGTACACCTCGCCGATGCGGCCCACCAGCCCGTCGCTGGTGACCGCCGCATCCCCCGTGCGGACCCCCTGGCGCGCCCCGGCGCTGAGCGTGGCCGATGCCGGGTAGGGCTCGCCCGTGAGCGCCAGCACCTCGGCGGGCTGGAGGGCGGGGCCGCGGTAGCCGGGTAGTCCCAGGCGCTCGCGGAGCGCGCGGTTCTCGGCTTCGAGCGCCCGCAGGCGCACGTTCTCGAGCTCGAGCGCCGTCACCCGCAGGTGGAGCTGCCGGTTCTCGCGCCAGGCCGCCGCCAGGCGATCCGCGGCCAGCACGACGCGGTCGAGCGGCGCGAACAGGGCGGCGCCGACGCCGCGCAGGGCCGCCTGCGGCAGATGGTCCCCCACCACCAGCAGAAGCAGCGAGAGCGCCACGTACAGCGCGACCAGGGCCCTGCTGTGGCGCTCGGCCGGGGGGAGGAGTCCTCCCATGGCCCTAGTCCTTGTCGCCGCTCAGGATCACCTTTTCATAGTCCTCGATGTGCTCGAGGATCTTGCCCGCGCCCAGCACCACGCAGGTGAGCGGGTCCTGGGCGACCCGGATGTTCAGGTTGGTGACCTCGCGCAGCAGCAGGTCGAGGCCGCGCAGCAGCGCCCCACCGCCGGTGAGGAAGATCCCGCGATCGACGATGTCCGAGGCCAGCTCGGGAGGGGTGCGCTCCAGGCACTCGCGGAGGGCGTTGACGATCTGGCCGACCGGCTCCTGGAGGGCCTCGCGGATCTCGACGCTCGAGACGCGCAGCGTGCGCGGGATGCCGCGCACCAGGTCGCGCCCCTTGATCTCCATGTCCATCTCCTCGGGGAGCGGGAACGCGGAACCGATCTCGATCTTGATGCGCTCCGCGGTCTGCTCGCCGATGAGCATGTTGTACGCCTTCTTGGCGTAGTTGGCGATCGCCTCGTCCATCTCGTCGCCGCCGGTGCGGATCGAGGTCTTGGTGACGATGCCGTTCAGGGCGATGACCGCGATCTCGGTGGTGCCGCCGCCGATGTCCACCACCATGTTGCCGGTCGGGGTGTCCACCGGCAGCCCCACGCCGATCGCGGCGGCGATCGGCTCGGGCACCAGCAGCACCTGGCGCGCCCCGGCGCGCAGGGCCGAGTCGCGGACCGCGCGCTTCTCCACCTCGGTGATGCCCGAAGGAACGCAGATGATGATGCGCGGGCGCACCAGGAACTTGTGCTTCTGCACCTTCTCGATGAACCAGCGCAGCAGGTCCTCGGTGACCTCGAAGTCGGCGATCACGCCGTCCTTGAGCGGGCGCACGGCGCTGATCGTGTCGGGCGTGCGGCCGAGCATGAGCTTGGCCTCGCTGCCGACCGCCATCACCTTTCCCGAGCCCTTCTCCACCGCGACCACCGAGGGCTCGTTGAGGACGATCCCGCGGCCCTGGACGAACACCAGGGTGTTCGCGGTGCCCAGGTCCATCGCCACATCGGTGGAAAGGAATCCCATCAACCTGTCGAGGAACATCCGTGCTGCTCCGCAGCTTGGGGTCGCGGCCGATCGGATCGGCCTTGGGCTTCATGAGAGCGGGCTGTGCGGGGTGGCAGACTGCGCGAGGTGGGCCCACGCAGGGCCTCCATGCCCCACTGAGTTTCGGCACGCTAGCACCTGAAACTTGAGCGCCGCAAGGAGTTTGTCCCCCTCGGTGGCCCGCCCGAGGCGGTCGCCCGCGCGGCCGGGAGCCAGCCCCCCCGGGCGCGGCCGGGGCCGTCGGCCCATGCGACAGTTCGTGGGTGATCGTGCCGGTGACACCCGGACCCCGGGCCGCCCCCGAGTCCACCATCCCGCCGCTCCGCAACGCGTTCGCCGAACTCCCGCACGCGGACCGCGGGCGTGGTGTGCTCCTTGCGTTCACGGAAGGCGATACTGGGCGGATCCGTGTCCTTCCAGATCGACCCCGGGTGCTCTTTGACGGCTCTCCGGGCACCCGGACCCCGGCGGTCGCCACCCTGGCCGCCGGGGATTTTTCTGCTCCCCTCGACCCCGCCGCGGGGTATTCGGGTGGCGGGTCGGGGGCCAGGCGTTGACCCGGTTTTCGGGCCGATGCTAGACTCCTCCTGCCCTTCGTAACCGGCCCCACCACGGGATGGCCCGACTGCGCAGACTCTCGTTTCTTATTGTCCCGGTTGCACTTGGGGTGTTCTCAGCGGCCTCGCCCGGGCGTGCCCAAGAGGCCCAGGGCGTGCGTTACGCCTTCGCCGACACCACCCTCTTGCGCGATACGCTGGGCCTGCACTTCCCGGGTCTCTTCTCCCTCAGCGACAGCCTCCAGGTGCTCCCGGACACGCTCCGCGCGCTCTCGATCCGCTACCTGTGGAGCCTTGAGCGGCTCGTCCACCTCGCCGACAGCCTCAGCGTGCCGGTGGACAGCGTCGGCCCGATGATGCAACGGGAGCGGTTCAACCCGCTCGCGTCGGGCGCGGGCACGCGCAAGGACTTCGCGTACAACAGCAGCTACAGCGTCGGCCAGACGCAGAGTGCCTGGCGCAACTCCGCCGACTACGGCTTCCAGACCGGGCCGATCTTCGTGCGCAACTCGACCACGGTCGAGATGAGTCGCTACACCGCCGGAACCCGCACCAGCCTGCGCCAGACGCGCTCGTCGTCGACCGAGCTGGGGTGGCGTTTCTCGCCCGATCTCTCGCTCGGCGGCCGCGTAAATCTCGAGCGCTTCGACACGCGCGATCCGTCGTCGATCGGCGACGTCGGCGAGACCAAGAACGAGTACCAGATCTCGATGCGCAGCCGGCAGCGGCCCCTGGCCGGCCTCTCGTCGGACTTCAACTTCTTCTCGGGCCTGCTCGACCTCCGCAACGCGAGCCTCGAGAAACGCGGGGTCTCGGGCAATCTGAACTCGCGCATCCGCTACTCCGCCGGGACCTGGCTGACGCAGGAGGTGAACGGGTCCATGGACGGCAACCTGTCCCGCACGCGGGTGCCTAATGTGGTGGCCCAGGAGAACACGCGCGACTTCTCCCAGAACGTCCGCGGCACCCTGAGCCTCTTGCAGTCCGCCCCGATCAGTCTCAAGGGCAGCTTCACCTTCCGCCACGTACAGGTGGAGACACCGGCCGACAGCGGGAGCATCCGTCGGGTGCTCTCGGACAATACGGGCGGCGAGGCCACCCTGCGGTTGCGCCGCGACAACGACCGCTACCTGGACCTGACCCAGCGCACGGCGGTCACCAAGCAGGCGACGGTCATCGGCGCCCGATCGCGGAACACACGCCAGGACGACGGTTTCGCGGCGAGCGGGCGCTATCTCCTCCGGGGCTGGGCGCTGGACGGTCGTTTCCAGAACGGGTTCAGCAACTCGACGTTTCCCACGCGCTCGGACAGCGGGGGCTACGGCGAGTTCCTGCACAGCCGGAGTCTCGACGGCACCCTCAACCGGCAACTGACCTCCCGCCTGAACGCCAAGATCTCGGCGAGCATCGGGCTGACGTCGTACCGGTACTACGTGATCGGGAGATATCCGACACCGCCGGTCTCGCGAGATCAGTGGCGCCAGTCGTGGCGGGCCGAGGGGAGCTACACGCGATCCACGAAGTTCAACACCGCGGTCGCACTCGAGGTGTCGAAGAATCGCCTGATCAACATCCCGAGCGCGAGCACGGGGGCGAACAACAACACCCGTTCGTACCGTTCCGAGTGGCGCTGGACCTACCGGCTGCTCCCCGGCCTCACCGCCACGCAGCGCAACACGCTCAGCGCCGATTATCTCGAATATCCGTTCCTTCCCGACAACAACCGCCTCACGCTCGACTACGGCGCCGTCACCACGCTCAACGCCGTGGTGACCCCCCGACTCAGCATGAACGTCACCCACAACAGCCGGCAGACTCCGGGCGGCAACTACACGATCTACCCGGACGGTCTCTACTACTTCAGCCGCGCGGACGAGAGCAAGAATTACACGCTGGCCGCGGCCATCGCCTACACCCCTTCGCCCGCGATCTCACTCACGTTCGCGCCCAGCTACTTCGCCGCCGACCGCACGGGGACCGTGAACGCCGTCCAGGTGCCCCAGCGGGCCAGCCGCAGCCTGAGCTTCTCGGGTGGCGCCAACATCAATCGGCCGGTCTCGCGAAAGGGCGTGCTGCGGGGCGACATCCGCCGCAGCTATCGCGCCGACCGGTCGACGACGTATTCTTCCGGCGTGCCGCAGTCCTCGCCGCGCTCGGAGCTCGACTTCTGGAACGGGAGCCTGCAGCTGTCATGGCAAATCTGAGCGGTCGTGTGACACGGCATCGCCTCCGCCGCCTGACTCTGCTGGCGATCGGCTGGTGCGTCATGACCAGTGGCGTCTTCAGCGGCTGCCGAGGGCTGTTCACGCCCGCGATCCCCGAGCCGCCGACCGGCAAGCCGATCGTGCTCAACTACCGGAGCCCGGAGGCGACCTTGAACACGATGAAGCTCGGGATCGCGGCCAAGGGACAGGGCGCCTCGGCCTGGCTCGGCGCGTTCGCCGATTCGACGCGACCCGAGGACGGACCCGGCTACCACCAGTTCTTCGACCCGGCGGACAAGTCGTTCTTCGAGGGCGCCTGCCAGTGCCAGGCCCCGAGCGACTGGCGCACGTCGCAGGAGCAGAATTTCTATCTGGCGTTCCTCGACGTGCGCCCCGGTGACGAATACACGGCGTTCTTCGACTCGGTGGACGCCAACCCCGACCCGCCGCCGACCGACACGCAATCGCTCGTCCACCGCCAGTACCGCGTGCTGGCGACCGCACCGGACGGGAACAGCACGCTGGTCATCGCCATCGGTT
>JBBTLZ010000087.1:0-6460 GCA_038068435.1 Candidatus Eiseniibacteriota bacterium
GGGGTCATGCGCCCGAGCAGGCGTGCGGCCATGGTGGCGGCATCGAGCACCGCGCCGCGGGTACTCGCGGCGCGCCAGCCCCGCTCGGCCTCGGCGCCGCGACCCGCCGCCGCCAGCGCCACGACCAGGGGGTAGCTCAGCTCGCGGTCGGCGGGACGTCCGTCGGCCGCCGCCTCGAAGCAGGCGGCCGCCACGTCGTAGCGGGCGTGGATCAGGAACCCCTCCCCGATCCGGGCGCGCACGCGCGCGTCGGCGCGCTCGTGGACGAAGCGGACCGCGTTCGCGTCGAAGCGCAGCACGCCGAACTCGGTGCGCGCGTCGGCAGGCGTGAAGTCGGCGAGGAAGCGCACGCGCGCGACCGTGTCCCGGCAGGTGACGCGCAGGCCGGGACCGAGCAACGACTCGAAGGCCGGGTCGGGCGGGAGGCCGGCCGCGAAGGTGCGCGGCAGCGCGCGCAGCGACGCGCACCACGGCTCGAGGGCGGCGAGCAGCCGCTCCGAGAACGCTCCGGTCTCGCGGAAGAACGCATAGTTGGCGTGCGGGTGCCGTGCCGGCCCCCAGGCCGCCTCGACCGGCCGGTAGATGCCTCCGGCGCCGAAGTTCACCAGCGCGGCCAATGCGAGGATCGCGCGTGCCAGCGCCGGAGGGATCCTCGCCAGCAGCACCCCGGCCGCGAGGCTCGCCCCGACACCGGCGAGCGAGAAGTAGTACGCGCGCCAGCGCTCGACCACGAACCCCACCGGCAGCAGTGCGAGCAGCGCGAATGAGACGCCGAACATCAGCAGCCGACGATCGGCGCCCGAGGCGGCCCCCCTCGAACGCAGGCCGGAGGCCGCGGCCGCCCCGGCAGGCGCGCCGGACGGCGACCGGCGGCGCGGCACCGCGAGGGCGGCGAGTACCGCCACGAGGACGATCATCGCCGGCTGCGACTCGAGCGCCTGCGCGAACCCCGCCCCGGTGTCGGGCGGGAAGAGCGCGCGCGCGAAATCGAGCGGCAGCCGCCAGGCGCCCAGGAACTGGCGCGGGGACCACACCGCGACCGATGTGCCCGCGGGCCAAGTCGAACGCGCCGCGATGGCGACCGCCAGCGGCACGGCGATGCCCAGCATGCTCGGAGCCAGCCGCGCAAGCGTCGCGCGCGACGTGGCCTTGGGGTGGAGCCGACGGTCGAGCGCAAGCAGCACCAGCGGCAGCACCGCCGCCGTCTCCTTGGACAGTGCGGCCAGCGCCACCGCGAGCGCGGCCGGCCAGTAGCGCCCGCGCCGGTAGAGGAGCAGCGCCGCCAGCGCCCAGAAGAGCGCGATCAGGTCCTGGGCGCAGGACACCCACGCCAGCAGGGCACTGCCGGGCGGAAACAGGACGAACGCGGCGGCCGCCAGCCGGCCCGCGCGCGGCCCGGCCCACTCGCGGCCCAGCCGCTCGATCATCACCACCACCGCCACGAAGGTGAGGGCGTTCACCAGGTGGAAGCCGCCCGGGCCCAGCCCAACCACGCGTCCCCACCACCAGAAGTAGAGCTCGCGCGAGACCGGCCGGTAGAAGCCGACGATGCCGTGGCGCCCGGTGAGCAGCTCCCCGAGCGGGTAGCGCAGCGCGGCGTCGAGCAGCGTGAAGTCGTCGCCGACGAAGCCCAACAGCAGACCGCGCGCGTAGAGCGCGAGCCCGAGCAGCACCAGGGCGACGGCCGCGAGGTGCTCGCGCCAGGCGGCGCCGGAGCGGCTCACACCGGGACGCCGAACTCTCGCAGCGCCTGGTTGAGGGAGGTCTTGCGGTCGGTCGAGGCGCTGCGCTCGCCGATGACCAGGGCGCACGGGGTGCCGAACGCGCCGGCCGGGAAGTCCTTGGGCCGGGATCCGGGGATCAGGACCGCGCGCGCCGGCACGCGGCCGCGGGTCTCGACCGGCTCGCGGCCGCGCACGTCGACGATCGGGGTCGAGGACGTGAGGACGACGCCCGCGCCGAGCACCGCCCCCGGCCCGACCCGCACGCCCTCGACGACGACGGCGCGCGAGCCGATGAAGCAGTCGTCCTCGACGATCACCGGCTGGCTCTGTGGCGGCTCCAGCACCCCGCCGATGCCGACGCCGCCCGAGAGGTGGACGCGCCGGCCGATCTGGGCGCACGAGCCCACCGTCGCCCAGGTATCGATCAGGGTCCCCTCGCCCACGCGCGCGCCGACGTTGACGTAGCCGGGCATCAGGATCACCCCGGGCTCGAGGAAGCTCCCGTAGCGGGCGACCCCGGGCGGCACCACACGCACGCCGGCGGCGGCCAGCCCCTTCTTGAGCGGGATCTTGTCGTGGAACTCGAACGGCCCGATCTCCATGGTGCTCGAGACGCGCATGCGGAAGTAGAGCGCGAGCGCCTGCTGGAGCCAGCCATGGGTGATCCACGCGTCGTTCGACCCCGGCGGACCCCCGGCGGGCGGCGGCTCGGCGACCCGCAGGGTCCCGGCGTCGAGCGAGGCGATCGCCCCCTCGACCGCTCCACGCGCCTCGGGATCGTCCAGCGGCCTGCGACCCTCGTAGGCCTCACCGATCGCCCGCGCCCAGCCCGCGACCAGATCGGTGGGGAGTCCGGCGGTAGCGCCGCCCGCAGCGTCATCGCGTCCGGGGCGCGCGGTGGGGCTCATCGCGCCCCCGAGCCGGCCACGGCGTCGAGGCGTCCCAGCGCCTCGCGGCACTCATTCAGCGTCGGGACCAACGCCCAGCGCACGAACCCCGCTCCCGCCTCGCCCATGAACGAGCCG
Organism: Candidatus Eiseniibacteriota bacterium; assembly: GCA_038068435.1. Lineage (GTDB taxonomy): Bacteria > Eisenbacteria > RBG-16-71-46 > RBG-16-71-46 > RBG-16-71-46 > WS-11. The sequence continues at coordinate 2,750 of JBBTLZ010000087.1, forward strand.
GGGGTCGCGACCACGCCGACGCGCATCAGACGCCGCACGAACCCCACGTCGTCGCCGCCCGGCGCCTTCATCCAGAGATAGAAGGTGGCGTGGCTGGCCTCCACCGCCCAGCCGCGCCGGGCGAAGTCGTCCAGCAGCAGGCGACGCTTGGCCGCGTAGCGCTCCCGCTGCCGCTCGGCGTGCGCGTCGTCGTCCCACGCGGCGATGGCGGCGCGCTGGACGAAGTCCGGCGTCGCCACGCCCACGTTCGGGCGGAAGCGCCTCAGCACCTCGATCAGCCGCTCGTCCCCGGCGATGAAGCCCGAGCGGTAGCCGGTCATCGCCGAGCGCTTGCTGAGCGTGTGGAGCGCCAACGCGTTCTCGAAGCCGCACTGGAGGATCGAGGGCGGCGGGGCATCGAACCACACCTCGGCGTAGGCCTCGTCGGAGGCGACCCAGAATCCGAAGGCGCGCGCACGCTCGAGCACGTGCTGGTAATCCTCGGGCCCCAGCACCGCGCCAGTCGGGTTGTGCGGGTAGTTGAGCCACAACAGCGCCGTGCGCGCCCACACCGCGTCCGGCACCCGCTCGGGGTCGAAGCGCCAGCCGTCCTCGCTGCGCAACGGCACCACGTGGACCTCGGCGCCGGCGAAGCGCGCCCCCGGTTCGTACACCGGATAGGCGGGCGTGGGGATCACCACGGTCCGGCGCGCATCGGTCCCATCGCGGCCGACCACGGCGAGCGCCATCAGGAACACCGCCTCCTTGGTGCCGTTGGCCGGCAGCAGGTGGCGATCGGGATCGAGCGCCACCCCGAAGCGCCGCCCGAACCAGCGCGCCGCCGCCGCGCGCAGCTCGGGCTGCCCGGCCGCGGCCGGATAGCTTGAGACCGGCGTGACCGCATCGCGCAGCGCCGCGCGGATGAACTCGGGGGTCTCCTCGCGCGGGTCGCCCATGCCGAAGTGGATCACCTTGAGCCCGGTCGGGGACAGCTCGCGGCGCATGCGGTCGAGGGTCACGAACGGATACTCGCCGGGGCCGGTGAGGATGGGATTCACCGGACCCGGACGGCCCGTGGCGCGGGCCGCCGTGGGCGCGTCGGTGCCGCCCGCGGGCCGCGGACCGGCGGCGGTCATCGGGGGGCCTCCGCCGCGAGGAAGGCGGTGAGCCAGCGGTAGGCCAGCTCCAGGTTCTCGAGCGGGCAGTACTCGTCCGCCTGGTGCGCCTGCTCGGGCAGCCCCGGGCCGAAGTTGAACGCCGGGACACCGGCGGCCGTGAATCGAGCGACGTCGGTCCATCCCTGCTTGCCCGCCACCCTGGCGCCGAAGCGCTCGACGAACTCGCGCACCTCGGGCAGGTCGTCGCACACCCGACCGGCAGGGGCGCGATCCACCACCTGGAACTCGAACTCGGCCGGCACCAGCCCGCGCAGCCGGGCCTCCGCCTGCTCGAGCGTGCGGTCGGGCGGGAAGCGGTAGTTGAGGTTCACCACCAGCTCGTCGGGCACGACGTTCCTCGCCCGCCCCGCCCGCAGCGTCGTTATCTGGAGTGTCTCGCGGTACTCCACGCCGCCGACCCGAGTGGCGGTGACCGGGAAGCGCGTGATCTCGGCCAGCCACGGCGCCGCCCGTTCGACCGCGTTGACGCCCAGCCAGGGCCGGGCGCTGTGCGCGCTCTTCCCCGTCACCCGCACCTCCGCATTCATGGTGCCGATGCAGCCCAGCTCCACCCTGAGGTCGGTGGGCTCGAGCAGGATCGCGAGCCGCGCCTCGCGCAGCCACGGCATCTCCTGGAGCAGCCGGCGCAGGCCGTTTGCCTCGTGCGGGCCCTCCTCGGCGTCGTAGAACACAGCGGCCAGGTCGTAGCGCAGACGCTCGGGGTCGAGGCTCTCGAGCAGGGCGAGGAGGACCGCATCCCCTGCCTTCATGTCGCTGGACCCGAGCCCGTAGAGACGGCCCTCCGCCCGGCGCGCACCGGCGTTGCCGTTCGCGGGGACGGTGTCCAGATGGCCCGCCAGTACCACCAGCGGTCTGCCGTTGCGCCCGCGCGGCCCGCGCCACACCAGCGAGTGGCCCGAGCGCGTGAGGTCGCCGCGGCCGAGCGCGCGCAGGCGAGCGGCCATCCAGTCGGCGATCGCGGCTTCGCGGCCGGTCTCGCTGGGGATGTTGACGAGTGTTTCGAGCAGGTCGGCGAGGGTGTCGCTGGAGATCATCGCGGGCTCCGGGAAGACGGGCGACTGTAGCATCGGCCACCGGGACCCGCCAGCATGCGGCGGTCGCCGTCCGCGCCATCCCCCCCCGCTTGCCGCGCGCGGCCGCACTGCCTAGCATCGGTCCGTGACGATCCGCGACCGTTCACCCCGATCCGGCGCCCGATGATCGAATCGACCGCGCTGCGCCTCTCCGGCCGCGACGCGCTCGGCCTACTGCATCGCATCTCGACCAACGCTCTGGCCGACCTGGCCCCCGGGCGGGCGCGGGCGACGCTGTTTTGTGACTTCCGCGGCCGCCTGCTCCACCGCGCGGTGGTGGGCGTGACGGCGGACGGCGCGGTGTGGCTGCTGCGCGACGACGCCCCCGGCGCGCCGCTCGCCGCCTTCATCGATAAGCAGGTGTTCCGCGACGACGTCCAGATCGAGGACCACTCCGAGCGACTGCCGGTGCGCCGGGCCGGACGCGGCACGAGCCTCGCGGTGGGAACGCTCCTGGAGCGGGATGGAGCGCCGAGCGCCGTCCGGCTCGCCACTGACGACGTGCTCGCGGTCGGTGACGCGTCCGGGATCGTCCTCGCCGATGCCGACCAATCCTCCGCACGCGGACGCGTTCGCGCCGGGCGTCCCGCGCACGGGCACGAGATCGTCGATGCGTTCACGCCCTTCGAGGTGGGCCTCGCGCACGAGGTGCACCTCGACAAGGGATGCTTCACCGGCCAGGAGGCGCTGATGCGGCTCGTCACCTACAAGGGCGTTCGGCGGCGGCTCGCGCGGGTGTCCGGTTCCGGGCCCGCGCCCACCGTGCCGCGCGAGGTGAGCGCCGACAGAAAGCCCGTGGGCATCCTCACGACCACGGTCACCGACGGCGAGGGCTGGATCGGGCTCGCCGTTCTGAAGTCGGAGGTGTGCGACCCGCCACGCACTCTGGAGCTGGAGGGCGGGGGCGCGATCCCGCCGCCGGAGCCACTCCCGTTCACGCGGGCGCTCGGGCGGCCCTGACCCGGGGATAATCTCGGGCGAGACATCGCAGCATCGCCGTGGCGACCCGGAGCGCGCGAAACTCCAGGAGGCCGACCTTTCACGGCGGCGACACGGGTTCGAATCCCGTTGGGGACGCCAACTCCGGCCGCGATCGCCAAGACCGGAACGCGCGCTGCTGTTCCAGGGCGCGACCAAAGCGCTAGGGGTAAACAGGCCTCCACTTCGATCCCTGCTTCTCCGCGACGAAACCGACGCCATACCCTGCTGCAGCCCCGATCGCGAGAAAAGAGAGGGGGGAATGTTCGGTGGCGGCGGCGCCCCCTTGCGCGAAGAACACCGTGAGCCCAACTCCGGCCCCAGCCAGGGCGAGGGGCCAACGCTTAAACCACCGCGACGGCCTTCCGCCCTCCGTCTCCATGCCGCGGATCCTCTCCCACGCGATGAGGCCCGGAGATCGCAGCGTGTCGCTCCCTTGCCAAACGAGCAGATTCCGGTACTCGACGCCTGCGGAAGCCGCGCGCACCTCGGACACCACGGCC
>JBBTLZ010000088.1:0-16311 GCA_038068435.1 Candidatus Eiseniibacteriota bacterium
TGAGGCGCGCGCCCGGCGCGAAGGGAAGCGCATGCGCCGGCGCCCCGCCCGGTTCACGCGTCGCCCGGTTCATTGACACTCTTTGGAGCGGCCGCTATCCTGCCGCGGCTCTGAACGCCACGTGCGGGTCCTCGACCCGCGGCGGCCCCGCGGGGTTGTAGTTCAGTTGGTTAGAACGCCTGCCTGTCACGCAGGAGGTCGCGGGTTCGAGTCCCGTCAACCCCGCCATCACTCCGTCCGCCGCGCGCCCGGGTCGCCCCGGTCCGTGGCTTCCCGCCGGCTCCGCCCGCGTGGCGGGTGGGGAGGAGCTTCCCGTGCCCGATCTGGTCCCGCTGAGCTACGTCCGCCTTGCCCCGGCCGAGCAGCTCGCCCGGGCCCGGGCGTTCTACGAGAGCGCCGACCGGCGCCGCACCGTGCGCGACTTCTCGCCCGAGCCGCTCCCCGAGGGGCTGCTCGAGTGGCTCGTCCGCGCGGCCGGCACGGCCCCATCGGGCGCCCACAAGCAGCCGTGGCGGTTCGTCGCGGTCACCGAGCCGGCCCTCAAGCGGGAGATCCGAGTCGCGGCGGAGGCCGAGGAGCGGGAGTTCTACGAGCACCGCGCCACGCCCGAGTGGCTCACCGACCTGGCGTCGCTGGGTACCGACTGGCACAAGCCATTCCTGGAAATGGCGCCGGTGCTGGTCGTGGTCTTCCAGGTGGACTACGACGTGGTCGGAGGCGTGCACCGCAAGAACTACTACGTGCGCGAGTCGGTCGGGCTCGCGGCGGGTCTCTTCATCGCGGCGGCGCACGAGGCGGGGCTCGTGACGCTCACGCACACGCCCAGCCCAATGGGCTTCCTCGCGCGCATCCTCGGGCGGCCCCCGAACGAGCGGCCGTTCCTGCTGTTGCCGTTGGGCTACCCGGCGCCCGATGCCCGCGTGCCGCGCCTCGTCCGCAGGCCGCTCCGCGAGATCCTGGCGTGGAACCGGGACGGCGCGGCGGATGGCCCCGGAGGCGCCCCGGAGCCCGGAGGGCGCTGAGCCGCTGCCCGCGCTCCGGGCGAGGCGTCCGCCGTCCACGAGCGCTCGGGGAGCGGCGGCCGGCAGCCCCGCCGGGGCCACGCGCATTTCGCGCGCAAGCTGCTGGCGGACCGGCCGATTTCTTATTGACGGGTGGGGGGCGCTCCGTATACTGCCGATGCTTTTTTGGAAAGCGGCGCATCCTGCGAACGCCGAGCGCATCCAACGCGCGTCGCGTGGCCGCGCGACGAACGGGATGCACCGACGTCGGCGCGCGTGGCGCGTCAGGGAACCGGATCCGAGGTTGCCATGAAGAGGAAGAAGGGAGTCCCGGGCGAGGACTTCGGCGGACTGCCGGACGACGAGCTGGACGATCTCGAAGACGACGAAGAGGGCGATGACGACGACCTCTACGACGACGACGAGGAGCTCGACGACGACGAAGAGGGTTTCGAGGACGAGTACGAGGAGGAAGAGTACGACGAAGACGAACTCGACGACGTCGACGAAGACGCCGAGGAGAAGTGAGCCGAGGCTGCACATCAAGAGGAGTCCACGCGCGTCGCGCTGGCTCCGTGGAGGTGGCTGACGAAATGGACGGTTTCGGCCCGCACCTGATGCTGGACGGCTATGGGTGTGCCAAGGCGAAGCTCGAAGATCTCAACCTGATCTACCGCATCCTCGATGATTTGCCGGCCCGCATCGGCATGACGAAGATCATGCCGCCCTACGTGTTCAAGTACAGCGGGGTGAAACCGGAAGACTGGGGGCTTTCCGGATTCGTTCTGATCGCGGAGAGCCACATCAGCATCCACACCTTTCCCGAGAAGAACTTCGTCAGCGTGGACATCTTCTCCTGCAAGGCGTTCGACGCCGATTTTGCCTCGGCGTATCTGAAGAACGCCTTCGGGATGGCCAAGTTCGAGACCAAGGTGCTCGACCGCGGCACCGAGTTCCCGAAGGAGCTGAACGGCGCCGCCCGGCTGGTCCGGGCCGACCGCCGCCGCGTGGCCCGACCCGGCCCGCGGGCGCCGATCCGTCACGCGTAGAGGACCGTCGTGCACCAGGGCCCTGGCCGGCACGCCGGTGCAGGGCCCGCGGTGTCTTGAGGAGCACGCATCATGATCGCACCCGACTGGCCCGCCGGACTCCCGCACAACTTCGGCGGGCTCGACGAAGAGTTCAGCGCCCTCGCGGGCGCCCGGGCCGTGGTGCTGCCCGTGCCCTACGATCTCACCACCACCTACCAGGGGGGCACGCGCTCGGGTCCGCGGGCCATCCTGGCCGCGTCGCGGAACATGGAGTTGTGGGACGAGGAGATCGGCGCGATCTACCGCGCCGGCATCCACACGCTGCCCGAGCTCGAGCCGACCGCCGAAGGGCCGGGGGCCATGGTGGCGCGCGTGGAGCAGGCGGTCGCGTGGATCCTCGAGCAGGGCAAGCTCCCCGCCATCCTGGGCGGCGAGCACAGCATCACCGCGGGGGCGGTGCGGGCCACCGCCCGGCGCTTCCCGGCGCTCTCGGTGCTGCAGATCGATGCGCACGCCGACCTGCGCGACACCTACTTGGGTTCCCCGCACAGCCACGCCTGCGTCATGCGGCGCGTGCGCGAGATGGTGCCCGCCGCGTCGGTGGGCATCCGCTCGCTCAGCGAGGAGGAGGTGCGCCATCTGGAGCGCCACCCGGCCGCCATCTGGAGCGTGCGACAGTTCCGTGCGCTCCAGGGTCGCTGGGAGCCCATCCTGTCGGCGCTCACCGGCGAGGTGTTCGTCACCTTCGACCTCGACGGGCTGGACCCCTCGGCGCTGCCCGCGACCGGCACGCCGGAGCCGGGCGGCCTCGACTGGTACGAGGCGGTGGACCTGCTGCGCGCGGTCTCGGAACGCGCGCGCATCGTCGGGTTCGACGTGGTCGAGCTGGCCCCGCTCCCCGGCCAGGTGGCCTCGGACTTCCTCGCCGCGCGCCTCGTCTACCGGCTGATCGGCCTGGCGCTGGCGCGCGTGCCGGCTGTCGCGGCCGGCGGCGCGCCATCCCGCCCCGCGCAGGGCTGAGGATCGCTTGAGCGCCGCCCCGCCGCGGCTCATGCTGCGCAAGAACCAGGACCGTCGCGTGCGCGGCGGCCATCCCTGGGTGTTCAGCAACGAGGTGGCCGAGGTGCAGGGCGCTCCCGCGGACGGCGACCTCGTCGAGGTGGTGGATTTCCGGGGCGCCTTCCTCGGGCGCGCCTACTACAACCGGCGGAGCCTGATCTGCGCCCGACTCATCACCCGCGGCCGCGACGCGGTGGACGAGGCGTTCTTCGTGCGGCGGATCGAGCGGGCGCTGAAGCTGCGCGAGGCGGTCTATCCGGGCGCCGCGGCGGCGCGGCTGGTCTACGGCGAGTCGGACCAGCTTCCGGGGCTGGTGGTGGACCGCTACGGCGACTGGCTCGCGGTGCAGGTGCTGACCCTCGGCATCGAGGTCCGCGCGGCACTCGTGCGCGCGGCACTCGAGCAGGTTCTCCGGCCGCGCGGCGTGATGCGCATCGCGGACTCGGCCCTGCGCGCCCTCGAGGGGCTGCCGCTCGAGCGCGGCGTCTGGTGGGGCGAGGTGCCGGAGCGGATCGAGGTGGCGCTGGACGGCTTGACACTCGAGGTGGACCTCCACCGGGGTCAGAAGACCGGGCTCTACCTGGACCAGCGCGAGAACCGCCGCCGCGCCGAGGCGCGCGCCCGGGGCCAGCGGGTGCTGGACCTCTTCTGCTACCAGGGCGAGTGGGCGCTCCATGCCGCCCGTGGCGGCGCCGCGGAGGTGCTGGCCGTCGACTCCTCGGCCCTGGCACTCGAAGCCGCGCGCCGCAACGCGGAACGGAACGGTCTCGCCGAGCGCATCGCCTTTCGGCAGGGGGACTGCTTCGACATCGTGCGCGAGCTGGAGCGCAAGGGCGAGCGGTTCGGCATGATCATCCTCGACCCGCCCGCGCTCATCAAGTCCCGCAGCCACCTGGCCGGCGGGGCGCGCGCCTACCGGGAGATCAACCGCGCGGCCATGGGTCTCCTCGCCGAGGGCGGCACGCTCGTCAGCTGCTCGTGCAGTCATCACCTTGAGGACGCGCTCTTCCGTCAGGTGCTGATCGAGGCCGCGCGCGCCGCGCGGCGCCCGTTTCGGGTGCTGGACTGGACGGCCGAGGCGCCCGACCATCCCCAGCTGCTGGCCGTGCCGGAGACCCACTACCTCAAGTGCGCCGTCCTGCAGGCGATCTAGGTCCGACCAGGCCGGTCTCCGGACGCCTGGCCTGCGGCCGCTACGACTCCCCCGGCTCGGCCTTCTCGGCGCCGGCCTTCTTCAGCTCGTCGACGTAGTTGAGCCGCAGCTCGGCGAGGACCTGCTGGAGGACGCGCGCCTCGTCGGGTACCAGGTTGCCGCGCGTGCGCGCCTCGATGGCCGCCAGCGTGTCGATCGTGGCGCGCGCCGCCTCGAGGTCGGCCTCGACCTTGCGCGTGATCGGGTTCATGAGCTTGCCGAGGGCCATCATCCCGCTCTGCTGGAGCCCCAGCACCAGGTGGAGGAAGAGCGCGGCGTCGCGCGAGGGCCCTGTCCCGGTCACGGCGTCCCCCCGGCCTGCGGCCGCGGATCGGCCGGTCTCGCGAGCGCTTTCGCCTCTTCCCAGAGCGCGTCCATTTCCCCGAGCGTGGCCTGCGCCGGCGTCATCCCGCGCTCGGCCAGCCGGCGCTCGATGTGATGGAAGCGGTCGCGGAAGCGATGGGTCGCGGCCCGCAGCTCGCGCTCGGGGTCCACGCCCAGGTGCCGCGCCAGGTTGACCATCGCGAAGAGGAGGTCGCCCACCTCGCGGGCCAGCTGCGGGTCGGTGTCGCCGCCCATCTCCTGCTCGATCTCGCCGGCTTCTTCCCGGATCTTGGCGAGCGCCCCGCTCGCGTCGGGCCAGTCGAACCCGACGGCTCCGGCCTTCTCCTGCACGCGGTAGGCTGCCACCAGCGCGGGGAGGCCCTTCGGCTGCTCGCCCAGGAGCGAGGCGGTGTGGTCGCCCTTCTCGCTCTTCTTGATCTCCTGCCACTGGCGGTAGGCGGCGTCGCCGTCCGCGATCTCCACCTTGCCGTAGACGTGCGGATGGCGGCGGATCAGCTTGGCGGCCGCGCGCTCGAGGCCTTCCGCGACGCCGACGCCGCTCTTCTCGCCCAGCAGCTCGAGACAGAAGATGGCCAGGAAGGCGAGGTCGCCGAGTTCCTCCGCGATGTCGTCGGTGTTCCCGGAGGCGATCGCCTCGCCCGACTCGACCGCCTCCTCGGTGAGGTAGGGTGTCATGCTCTCGAGCGTCTGCTCGCGGTCCCAGGGACAGCCGTCGGGTCCGCGCAACCGCCGGCACACCGCCACCAGGTCGGCGAACGCCTTCTGCTCACGCTCGGTCATGGAGCCAGGGAGAGCGGAGCGGCGGGGCCCGAGTCCGTCGCGGCGGCTGCCGCGCCGGCGCGCCGCCGGGACCGCAGCCAGACGAAGGTGGGGATCGCCGCGAGAACGGCGACCGAGCCGAACACCGCCCCGGCGAGCAGCAGCAGCGCGAAGACGTCGTCGAGCAAGGAGAGGAGCGCGTTCCCCACGCCGAGGGTGACCACGGTGCTGCCCAGCCGCAGGCTCGCCTTGAGCCCGTGCACGGTGAACGCCATCGTCCCCAGGACGATGGCGGCGAGCTGGGCCCACGGTGTGGGCCATCCGGAGAGCACGGCGAACGAGCCGAGCCAGGCTGCGGCGGGACGGAGCACGGTCGCCACCGCATCCAGCGCGTGGTCGACCACGGGGATCTTGTCGGCCACGATCTCCACCACGGTCGCGACCCAGAGCGCCGCGAGCGCGAGGTCGCCCGCCAGCCACTCTGCGCCCCCGCGCAGCTCGATGACGCCGGCGCGCGCGGCGAGTCCGAGGACGAGCAGGGGCAGGAAGGCCCGCAATCCGCAGGACGCCGCCACCGCGACGCCGCTCAGGAGCGCGACCCACATGCCCGCGTGCATCTCGATGGTCCCTCCGGTCGACCTGGCCCCTTCGCGGGGCGGCGGGTATGCTACCAGCGCGTCGAGGGTTCGTCGACGTGGAGCGGCGCCCGCGCCGCTTCTGAGGAGGAGGGGACGCCGTGACGATGCCGGTCTCGACCTGGGTGGAAGTGGACCTCGACCGTTTCGCGGCGAACCTGCGCGCCGTGCGCGCGCTCGGCGGTCCGCGGCGCGACCTGCTGCTGGTGGTGAAGGCCGATGCGTACGGCCACGGCGCGGTCGAGATCGCGGAGGCGGCGGCGGCCGAGGGTGTCGCGCAGTTCGGCGTGGCGACCCTGCACGAGGGCATCCAGCTTCGCCAGGCGGGCAGCCGACTCCCCATCATCGTGCTCTCGCCGTTGCTGCCCGGCGAGATCGCCGAGGCGGTCGCGCACCAGCTCGACCCCACCGTGTGCGACCTCGCGTTCGCGCGCGGGCTGTCGGACGCCGCCGTGGCGGCCGGTCGCCCCCAGCGCATCCACGTCGAGGTGGATACCGGGATGGGACGCATCGGCGTGCGGGAGGACGACGCCGACGATTTCATCGCCCGCGTGACCGCGCTCCCGGGGCTGCGGCTCGCGAGCGTGTTCACGCACTTCCCGGATGCGGATGGGGAGGACCTCGGCTTCTCCCGTGATCAGGTTCGGCGGTTCGACGAGCTGCTCGAGCGGCTCGCGCGGCGCGGCATCCGGCCGCCGCGCGTGCACGCCGCCAACAGCGCCGGCACGGTGAATCTGCCCGAATCGCACTACGACTGGCTGCGCGTGGGTCTTCTGGCCTACGGCCATCTGCCGCCGCGGAGTCGCGCGCACGCCGCGGTCGAACCCGTGATGTCGTTCAAGAGCAGGCTGGTGCAGGTGCGCGATCTCCCCGCGGGCGTACCCGTGAGCTATGCCAGGAGCTTCGTCACCTCGCGGCCCACCCGCAGCGGCGTCGTGGCCGTGGGGTACGGGCACGGCTACTCGTGGCTGCTCTCGAACCGTGGGCGGATGCTGGTGCGCGGGCGGCGCCTGCCGATCCTCGGGCGGGTCACCATGGATCTGACGATGGTGGACCTCACCGACGTCCCCGAGGCGGCCGTCGGGGACGAGGTCGTGCTCTTCGGCGAGCAGGGCGACGCGTCGCTGCCACTGGAAGAGGTGGCGGCGGGCAGCGAGACGCTCCCCTACGAGATCATGTGCACCATCGGCAAGCGCGTGACCCGCATCTACGTGAGCGGCGGCCGCCCGGTCAAGCTCACCACGCTGGTGGGGGAGAGCGAGGAGTGGGCGCACCGGGCGGCCGACCACTTCCGCATGCGCGAGGAAGCCCTCACCGCCGCCCGGCGCCGCTGACGCGCATGCGTGTGTTCCTGATCGTCCTCGACGGTGTGGGCATCGGCGCGCTCCCCGACGCGGCGGGCTACGGTGACGCCGGCAGCCACACGCTGCGCCACGTCGCGGAGGCCAACGGCGGGCTGCGCGTGCCGACGCTCGAGCGGCTGGGTCTCGGACGCATCGAAGCGCTGCCCGGCGTTCGCGCGGCCGCCGATCCGCGGGGCGCGTTCGGGCGCATGGCGGAACGCTCCAGGGGAAAGGACAGCACGACCGGCCACTGGGAGCTCGCCGGGATCGTCTCGGACCGCGCGTTCCCGACCTATCCGCGCGGCTTCCCCGAGGCGCTGCTCGAGCGGTTCGCCGCGGGCACGGGCCGCGGCTGGCTCGGCAACGTCGCCGCGTCGGGCACCGAGATCATCGCTCGGCTGGGCGAGGAGCATCAGCGGACCGGCAAGCTCATCGTGTACACTTCGGCCGACAGCGTGTTCCAGATCGCCGCGCACGAGCAGACGGTGCCCCTGGAGGAGTTGTACGAGGCTTGCCGTGTCGCGCGCGGGCTGCTCACCGGCGAGCACGCGGTCGGGCGCGTCATCGCCCGACCGTTCGCGGGCCCGCCGGGAGGCTATCGGCGCACGGCGAACCGGCGGGATCTCTCGCTGCAACCTCCGGGGGCCACGCTGCTCGACCGGCTCGCCGAGCGCGGGCTGCCGGTGCTGACGATCGGCAAGGTGGACGAGCTCTTCGCCGGCCGCGGGGTGACCGAGGGGTTCCACACCCGCGACAACGCCGAGGGCGAAGCGCTCCTCTGCGATCTCGTGCGGACGAGCGGCGAGGGACTGGTGTTCGCGAACCTGGTGGACTTCGACCAGCAGTACGGGCATCGCAACGACGCGGCCGGGTTCGGCCGGGCGCTCGAGCAGTTCGACGGTCGCGCCGCCGAGCTGCTCGGTCACCTGAGGAGCGACGAGATGTGCCTCATCACCGCCGATCACGGCAACGACCCCACCACGCCCGGCACCGACCACACGCGCGAGTACGCCCCGCTCCTGGTCGCGGGGCCCCGCGTGCGGCCGGGGGTGGACCTCGGCACCCGGGAGACCTTCGCCGATGTCGCGGCGACGCTCGCCGAAGCGTTCGGCGTGACGCGCCCCGCGAGCGGACGGAGCTTCCTGCGCCAGGTACGCGCGTGAAGCGGCGGGGAGTCCCGACCGACGCGGTGATGACGCCGCAGCGGCTGATGGCCGAGGCACAGCGCGCGCGTCACAAGGCCTACGCCCCGTACTCACGCTTCGCGGTGGGCGCCGCGCTCCTGACCGCCAGCGGCCGTGTCTTCCACGGTTGCAACGTCGAGAACGCCTCCTTCGGCCTCACGACCTGTGCCGAGCGCACCGCGGTGTTCACGGCGGTGAGCGAGGGCGAGCGGGAGTTCGTCGCCATCGCCGTCACCGCCCGGGAGGGCCACGGCGCCCCGCCGTGCGGCTCGTGCCGGCAGGTCCTGCAGGAGTTCGCGCCGCAGATGTGGGTGTACTGGCGCGACGCCCGCGGCCGCATCTTCAAGCAGCCGCTGAAGGCGCTGCTGCCGAAGGCCTTCGTGCTCAAGCGGGGCGACGCGTGAGCGTGGACCGGGAACGCCTGGTGGACCTCATCACCGGGAAGGTGATGGAGGAGCTCCGCCGCGCTGGCCCGCGGGGCGCCTCGGAGAGCGCCCCGGCCGAAACGCCCGCGCCCCGACCGGCGGCGCCGGGGCCCGCCGCCGAGGCCGGGCCGGACGCCGAGACGCGTGAGCGCATGCGCCTCTTCAACGTCTCCGGCGCGCGAACGCCGGAGGAGACTCGCACCCTGCACGAGGCCGGCGCTGCGCGTGTGGGCGCCACGATGGGGTACTGCCCGGCATCGGATGGTCTGGCGACGCTCATCGATCACACCATGCTCAAGCCCGACGCGACGCGCGAGGAGATCGAGCAGCTGTGCCGCGAGGCGCTCCAGTTCTGCTTCGCCTCGGTGTGCGTGAACCCCAACTGGGTGCCGCTCTGCGCCTCGGTGCTGCGCGGGAGCGGGGTCAAGGTGTGCACGGTGATCGGCTTCCCGTTCGGGGCGCACCTGCCCGACGTGAAGGCCTACGAGGCCCGAAGGGCGGTGGAGCAGGGAGCCGACGAGGTGGATATGGTGATCAACATCGGCGCGCTCAAGTCCAAGGACTACGCACTGGTCGAGCAGGACATCCGCGGCGTCGTGCAGGCGGTCGGCAAGGACACGGTCGTGAAGGTGATCCTCGAGACCGCGCTGCTCTCGCGCGATGAGAAGATCATGGGCTCCTCGCTCGCCAAGGCGGCGGGCGCCGACTTCGTGAAGACCTCGACGGGCTTCGCCGGGGGTGGCGCCACGGTCGAGGACGTGCGCCTCATGCGCGAGACGGTGGGGCCCGAGATCGGTGTGAAGGCCTCCGGGGGGATCCGCACACCCGAGGACGCGAAGAAGATGGTGGAGGCCGGCGCCACGCGCATCGGCGCCTCGGCGAGCGTGAAGATCGTCCGGGGCGAGACCGCCGCCGCCAGGGGCTACTGACGGCGGTGCCCGACGTCCGCGACCTGATCCGCGCCAAGCGCGACCGGCGCACCCACCGTCCCGAGGAGCTGCGCGCCCTGATCGCCGCCTACGCCCGCGGCGAGGTCCCGGACTACCAGATGAGCGCGTGGCTGATGGCCGCGTACCTGAACGGCATGGACGCGGCGGAGACCGACGCGCTCACCGCGGCGCTACTGCACTCGGGCCGCGTGTTCGACTGGAGCGACCTCGGGCGCCCGAGCGCCGACAAGCACTCCACCGGCGGCGTGGGCGACAAGGTCTCGCTCATCCTGGCCCCGCTGGTCGCGGCCTGCGGAGTGCTGGTACCGATGGTATCGGGTCGCGGGCTCGGGCACACGGGGGGCACGCTCGACAAGCTCGAGTCCATCCCGGGCTTCCGCACGCAGCTCCCACCCGAGGCGCTGCGTGCCCAGCTGGACGCGGTGGGCGTGGTCATGGTCGGACAGGGTCCCGACCTGGCGCCCGCCGACGGCCTGCTCTACGCGCTGCGCGACGTGACCAGCACCGTGGAGTTCGAGCCGTTCATCGTCTCGAGCATCGTGAGCAAGAAGGTGGCGGAGGGGGCCCAGGCCGTGGCCTACGACGTCAAGTGCGGGAGCGGGGCGTTCATGAAGACCCGCGATGCCGCCGTGCAGCTCGCCCGCCGGCTGGTGGACACCACCCGGTCGCTCGGCCGCGAGGCCGCGGCGCTGGTCACCGACATGAGCCAGCCGCTCGGCGAGGCGGTGGGGAACGCGCTGGAGGTGCGGGAATCGATCGAGGTGCTGCTCGGGCGGGGGCCCGCGGACGTGCGCGATCTCACCCTCGACCTGGCCGCGCTGATGCTCGAACGCGCGGGCGCCGAGCGCGAGCCGGCCGCGGCCCGGCAGCGCGCGCGGCACGCGCTCGAGTCCGGTGCCGCGTGGTTGCGGTTCCTGGCCATGGTGGAGGCGCAGGGCGGCGATCGCGGCAGCGTGGAACGGCCCGACGGCCTGCCGCGCGCTCCCGTGCGTGCGTCGGTGAAGGCCGGGCGCGCGGGCCGCGTCACGGCCATCGACACGTTCGGTCTCGGCGAGCTGGTGGTTGCGATCGGTGGTGGGCGGCGTGCCAAGGGGGACACGGTCGATCCGCGCGTCGGCCTGCTCGTGCGCGCGCGGCTGGGCGATGCGGTGCGGGCGGGGGACGTGCTCGCCGAGATCCACCTGGCGGCGGATGACCCGGCGGCCGTGGCCCGGGCCGCCGGGTGCTTCACGATCGGGGATCAGGCGGTCCCGGCCCCGGCGCTCGTGATCGAACGCGTGGGCTGAGCGGCGGCGGCTCGGCCACGCGGCGTGGCCAGCAGCAGTCCGCAGGTCCCGAGCGCGAGCGTGAGAGGGGTGAGGGGCACGCCCACCCTGGCGTAGGTCCAGAACCCGATCTCGGCCCGCCCGCGCGCCTGCTCGACGACGATCAGATTCGCGACCGAGCCCACCCGCGTGAGGTCCACCGCCAGCGTGCTCGCCATGGCCAGAGCGAGCCACGTGCGGTCGGGATCGGCCCCATGGCCGGCCACGCCCTTGAGCAGCAGGCCCGCCGGCACGTTGCTCACGAGATGGCTCATGACCGCGGTGACGCCGACCAGCGCCGCAAGCGAGCCGTCACGCCCCGCGTCGAGGAGGGCGAGCCAGCGCCTCGCGAGGCCCGAGCGCTCGATGCCCTCCACCACCACGAAGGGCCCGGCGAAGATGGCGAGGAGCGCCCAATCCACCTGGGCGTAGACCTTCACAGGCTTCAGGCGGCGCGTGATGAGGAGCGCCGAGGCCGGCGCGAAGGCCGCGAGCTCGCGGCGGAACGCGTGCCCGAGGAACCACGCGGTCAGCGCCAGCCCCGCGACGGCCACCGGCGCGAGGACCATCGCGAACCTCGGATACGAGATGCCGGAGAGCCCGGCCACGAACATTTCCTGGGGATTGCCGACGATGGTCGCCACGCTGCCCACGTTGGCGCCCATGGCGACCGCCAGGAGGAACGGGACCGGCGGGTATCCGAGCCCGGCGGTGGCTTCGAGCACCAGTGGCGTGAGCAGCAGATAGATCGTGTCGTTCACGAACAGCGCCGAGAGGACTCCCGCCACCACGACCCCGAGCGTGAGCAGCGTGCGCGGCGCGTGCGCGAGGACGAGCGTGCGGGCCGCGAGCCAGCGGAAGAACCCGGCGAGGCGCAGGTGCGCGACCACCACCATCACGCCGAACAGCAGTGCCAGGGTGTGGAAGTCCACCGCGGCGACGGCCTGCGCCGGGGTGAGCACCCCGGCGGCGACCATCGCGGTGGCGCCCACGAGCGCCGCGCCGGCGCGGTCGAGGCGGAGCGGGCGCAATGAGCCGAAGGCCAGCACGGCATAGGTGAGTCCGGAGATGAGCGCCGCCACTAGCTCGGGGGGGAGGCGGGGCCAGCGCGGTCACCGCGGTGGCCTAGGTGTGGATCTTCTCGCGCGCCCGCGCCCGCGCCCGCTGGTCGAGCTCGCGCAGATCCGGCTGCGGGCGGGCGGGGGCTACCGCCTGACCCGGTCCGGTCTGGAGCGGCCTGCCCGGGTGGGCGGTGCAGGACTCGCTGGGCTCCGCGCCCTCC
Source organism: Candidatus Eiseniibacteriota bacterium (assembly GCA_038068435.1). GTDB lineage: Bacteria > Eisenbacteria > RBG-16-71-46 > RBG-16-71-46 > RBG-16-71-46 > WS-11. Next base: position 12,511 of record JBBTLZ010000088.1, read on the forward strand.
TCGAAGATCTCCGAGGTGACGTTCGGGCAGGCGTCCGTGGCGAGCATCCCCGTCTCGGCGCACACCTCGCGGCTGGTCGTGCCCGGCGGGACCGGGAAATCCTCCACGGGTCGGCCGCGGGTCGCGCCGATCATGACGTCCGTCCACGCCGGCAGCGCGGCGCGCGCCCCGGTCATGCCCGGGCCGATGGTGCGCTTCTCGTCGTAGCCGACCCACACGCCGCACACCAGGCTCGGCACGAAGCCCACGAACCAGGCGTCCATGTAGTCATCCATGGTGCCGGTCTTGCCCGCGGCGGGAGCGGTGAATCCGCGCGCGCGTGCCGGATAGCCCGTGCCATGGTCCATCACGCTCTGCAGCATCGACGTCATCACCGAAGCGGTCCTCTCGGAGAGCACCTCGACCGGGCGGGGTGAGTTCTTCTCGAGCACGTTTCCGCTCTTGTCCTCGACCTTCAGGACGTACAGCGGATCGTTGCGGATGCCGCGGTTCGCAAACACGCCGAAGGCAGCCGTGAGCTCGAGCAGCGTGACCTCGCTGGTGCCGAGCGCGAGCGACAGGTTCTGTCCGACCGGGCTGCGGATCCCCATGCGCCGCGCGTAGCTGGCCACCAGCGAGGTGCTCACCTTGCGCAGCAGCTTGATGGCCGGGATGTTGATCGACTGCTGAAGCGCGTAGCGCAGCGTCACCGGACCGCGGTACGTGTGATCGTAGTTCTGCGGCTGCCAGAGCTCGCCGTTGGCGCCCGGGAACGACTGCGGCTCGTCGACGATCACATCCGTCGGATGGAACCCGTTGTCCATCGCCGCGGTGTAGACGAACGGCTTGAAGGCCGACCCGGGCTGGCGCAGGGCCTGCGTCGCGCGGTTGAAGTTCGAATGGTTCCAGTTGCGGCCTCCGACCAGCGCGCGGATGTAGCCGGTGCGGGGATCGAGCGCCACGACCGAGCCCTGGAGATACGCGGTGGCCTGGGTGGGGCGCGGTGCATTGGCGGGGGGCGGGATGTAGGCGACCAGGGTGTTCCTGAGCCTGAGGTCGGTCTCGAGCGAGGAGAGCTGCTTCTCGAGCGCGCGCTCGGCGACCTGCTGGAGGTCCATGTCGAGGGTCGTGTAGACCTTCAGCCCGCCCTCGTAGACCGCGTTCGAGCCGTACTTCTCATCGAGGTGCAGCCGCACCATCTCGACGAAGTAGGGCGCGCGGTCGTTGCTGTAGCGCATCGGTGTCACGCCGAGCGGGGAGCTCATCGCGTTGTCGAACTCGACGTGCGTGATGGCGCCGGTGGCGAGCATGTTGCGCAGGACCTTCGCGCGACGCGCCCGGGCCGCCGCCGCCCGGCGGCGGGGCGAATAGAGGCTCGGATTCGCAGGGATGCCCGCGACCAGCGCGCACTCCCCCAGGTTTAACTCGCGGAGCGGCTTCCCGAAGTAGGTCTTGGCCGCAGCCTCCACGCCATGGGCGCCCTCGCCGAAGTAGATCTGGTTGAAATACATTTCCAAGATTTGGTCCTTGGAGTAGTTGCGCTCGATCTCGATCGCGAGCGCTACCTCCTTGAGCTTGCGGCTGATCGTGCGTTCGTGCGTGAGGAACACGTTGCGCGCCAGCAGCTGGGTGATCGTGCTGCCGCCCTCCTTGATGCGCATGTGCGTCAGATCGGTGACGGCCGCCCGGGCGATGCCCCAGAGGTCGACGCCCCAGTGCTGGTAGAAGTTCCGATCCTCGGTGGCGATGGTGGCGTTGATCAGGTGTCGCGGGATCTGGCGCAGCGGGACAGGCGATCGGTTCTCCTTGAAGAACTCGTGCAGCACGCGGCCGCGGGCGTCGTACACCACGGTCTTGACCGGGGGCTTGATCGCGAGCAGGGCTTCAGGACTCGCGAGGTCCCGGCGCAGCCACTGGACCACGCCGAAGACAACGCCCGCGGCCGCGAAGACGGCGAAGACGACCAGGATGAAGAATAGCTTCCAGGGGAACCGCAGGGCCGCGCGCACGGCGGGGCGCGCCATGCCGGTGAGGCCGGAGTCGGGAGGCATCACGCCGGCGAGGCTAGGCGGGGGGCCGTGCGTGGTCAAGTCCATTCGCGGTCAATCAGTTGCCGGACCCGACTCTCGCTCGTAGAATGCCGAACCGTCTGAGGTGGGAGACGGTGGACGACCCGGGGTGCGATGAACGCCGAACAGCAACTCACGATCCTGTTGCGAGGCACCGAGGAGATCCTCCCCCAGGGGGCGCTGCTCGAGCGTCTGCGGCTCTGCGAGCGCGAAGCGCGGCCCTTGCGCGTGAAACAGGGATTCGACCCCACGGCCGCCGACATCCATCTCGGCCACACCGTCGGACTGCGGAAGCTGCGCGAGTTCCAGGACCTCGGTCACCAGGTGGTGCTGATCGTCGGCGACTACACCGGGATGGTGGGCGATCCGAGCGGGCGCAGCAAGACGCGCCCCCAGCTGAGCGGGGCCGAGGTCGAGGCGAACGCGCGCACCTACCTCGAACAGTTCTTCCACGTGTTGGAGCGCGATCCGCGGCCACCCCGGCGCCCGGTGGAGGTGCATCGCAACGGGGAATGGTTCTCCCGGATGGCCTTCGTCGACGTCATCAAGCTGATGTCGCAGTACACGGTGGCGCGGATGCTGGAGCGCGATGAATTCGCCAGGCGCTACGCGGCCCAACAGCCCATCAGCATCCACGAGTTGCTCTACCCGCTCATGCAGGGGTACGACTCCGTGGCCATCCGGGCCGACCTCGAGCTGGGCGCCACCGAGCAGAAGTTCAACCTGCTCGTCGGCCGCGCGCTGCAGGAGATCCACGGCCAGCTCCCGCAGATCATCCTCACGCTGCCGGTGCTGCCCGGACTCGATGGCGTGCAGAGGATGAGCAAGAGCCTTGGGAACTACATCGGCGTCACCGACCCGCCGGCCGAGATGTTCGGGAAGGTGATGAGCCTCCCCGATGCGATGATCGGTCTCTACTGGCGGCTCGTGACCGACGCCGACGGGGACGAGCTGGACCGGGTCACGCGCGAGCTGGCGGACGCCTCGGTGAATCCGATGACGGTGAAGAAGCGTCTGGGTCACCGGCTGGTACGCATGTACCACGGCGTCGAGGCCGCGGAGCGGGCGCAGCGTGACTTCGAGGCCCAGTTCAGCCGCGGGGAGGCACCCGAATCGCTCCCCAGCTGGACGCCCGAGGGATCGGAAGATCTGGGGATCAAGGATCTGCTGGTGAGATCCGGGCTCGCGAGGTCGGGAAGCGACGCGTGGCGGGCGGTGGACCAGGGCGCCGTGAGCATCGACGGGACGAAGATTGTCGACCGCAATCACCGCCAGCCGTTGGCGGGCCCCTTCGTGCTCCGCCTCGGCCGGAAAATGGTCAGGGTCCTGCCCCCCCGTGGAGGTGTCGGGGCGGGCGAGCCACCCCGCTAGCCGCTCGCGGCCCGCGGTTCCCATCGCCCGGCATAGCCCCCTGGGGCGAAAACCCTGATTCCCATGGGTTTGCCCGTTTTGGCAGCCGTTTCGGAAGTCCCCTGAGGCGCCCACCTGGTAGTCGTTGAGGCGGGGCATTTTGCGTCTCCCTTGGCCGGGCGCGGGGGCGGGGTCTATTTTCGCGTTCTCGAAGCGGGGGTTGACACCAGGCTATCTGCGCGTATAGTGGTACACAGATGAGGGTCCAGCCCAAGGGTGCGGAGGCGGCGCGGCTGCGCCAGCGCAAGTACGTGCTGGTGCGGCGCCACGGCATGCCCGGCGAGCCGCTGCCGGGTTCGCTGGTGCAGACCCACCGCCGGTGCGGCAAGCCCAACTGCCACTG
>JBBTLZ010000089.1:0-3052 GCA_038068435.1 Candidatus Eiseniibacteriota bacterium
GCCGCGCCGCCGTCGTTCAGGCCGGGCGCGTTGCCGGCGGTGATGGCGCCGCCCTTCTCGCGCGTCACCGCGGGCAGTTTGGCGAGACCCTCGGCGGTGGTGTCGGGGCGGATCGCCTCGTCCTTCGCGATCACCACCGGCTCGCCCTTGCGCTGCGGGATGGAGACCGGCACGACCTCTTTGGAGAACCTGCCCTCGGTCCAGGCGGCGGCAGCCTTCTGGTGACTCGCGGCCGAGAACGCGTCCAGTTCCTCGCGCGTGAGGCCCGCCTTCTCCACCGTGTACTGCGCCAGCTCGATCATGTGGCAGTCGTTGAACGAGCACCACAGCCCGTCCATCACCGCGCCGTCCTTCAGCACCGTGTCACCCAGCTTCTGCCCGGTGCGACCGGTGAAGAGGTAGTGCGGGGCGGTGCTCATGCTCTCCTGCCCGCCGGCGACGATGCAGTGCGCGTCACCCGCCTTGATGGCCTGGGCACCCAGCATCACCGCCTTGAGCCCCGAGCCGCACACCTTGTTGATGGTGACGGCACCCGCGCGCGGGTCGATGCCGGCCTTGATCTGGGCCTGGCGGGCGGGAGCCTGGCCCTGGCCGCCCTGGACGACGTGGCCCATCAGCACCTCGTCGATCTGATCGCCGCGGACGCAGGCACGCGCCATCGCCGCCTTGATGGCGATGGCGCCGAGATCCGAAGCCTTGAGCGGGGCGAGCCCGCCGAGGAACTTGCCGATGGGCGTGCGGGCCGCGCCGACGATGAAGACGTCCGGGTATGAAGTCATGGGAGTACTCTCGGGCGAAAGGTGTCGCGGTTGATGAGGGGTGCTCGACTGAGCCGGGGGATATTACACGATGGGGGGTGGAGCGGGCACTCGCGCCCGACGCGGGTGCGGGTCCCGTCCTAAGCGCGCCCCCCCGCGGTCCCGGCCGCCTTCCCCCGCACCACCGCGATGCTCGTCGTATGGCCGTGGAGGAAGTTCTTCTCGCCCACCGGGCCGAACTCCCCCGCGCAGAAGAACCCGGCGGTCGGCACGGGGCCGCCGAGCGCCGCCTGCAGCGTTCCGATGTCGCGGTCGGCCCGCCCGAAGAACGCCTTGCCGCGCCCGTTGCAGGAGAAGAGCAGCGCGCCCTCGGCGTGTGCGTCGAACTCCTGTGGCGCCAGCAGCAGCTCGAGGTCCTCGAGCGCGGTGCCGGCGTCGCGGACGTGGAGCCGCACGTGCTCCTTCTCGGCCACCAGGTCGGCCACCGCGAGTGCCCCGTGGTCGCGGTCGGCGCCGAGCAGGTTGCGGATCAGGTAGTCGCCGCGGCCCGACGCGTCACCGCGCGCGGGGCGGCCGACGTAGAGGCCGTCGCGCAAGACCTTGCGCTCCTTCTCGGGGAGTTCGCGCAGCACCTGCTCGGCGCGCTCGAGCGCGGGTTGGCCGTCCAGCTCGAGGATGATGTTGCGCTGGGCGCGCGTGACCCGGAGCGGCGGGCCGATCGGGCGGCAGCCCTGCGAGACGACCACGTCCACCCGCAGCGCGCCCTTGAGCGCGATGCCCACGCCGCCCTCGCGCGCCACCCAGTCGTTGAGCACCAGCGCGTTGGCGTAGGGCCGCGGTCCCGCGCTCACCATGCCGCCGACCAGGCGCACGCCCGGCGCGTTGGCGTTGAACGCGTGCAGCACGCGCTCGGCGTCGAGCGAGAACGGATCACCGAAGAGGACCACCACCTCGGCGCGGTCGGCCCCGGGCGTGTGGCGTGCGAACTCGAGCGGATCGCTGATCGCCTCGCCCCACGCGGAGGGGACCAGCACGAACGGCTTGACCTCGACGCCGGGCAGCCGCGCGGCGATCGCCGTGAGCGCGGGACCGTCCTCGTACTCGTGCTCGGCGCCGATGACGGAGGCCCCGCTCACGCCGGCGAGGCAGCCGGGCGAGAGCCGGCGCTTGAGCGTGCTTGCCAGCACCTCCGCACCGGGCACGAGCGGCGCGGTGAAGAAGAAGAGGATCAGATCGGCCGCTCCTTCGCCCAGTGTGGCGGCCAGTGACTCGGCCACCTCGTTGGCCGCGTCCTCGGGCTCCGCGGCACACGATGCGGCGGCGGCCCAGCGCATGGCGGTGGCGGCCTTGGGCGGGGTGGTCATGGCGTCATGCGGGGAGGGCGCGGGTGGGCATCGAGCCCGGCAGCGGGCTCAGAGTCCGCGCAGGATCTCCCGGGCGATGATCAGTCGCTGGATCTCGCTCGTGCCCTCGCCGATCTCCATCAGCTTCGCGTCCCGGTGCATGCGCTCGACCGGTACGTCGCGGCAGTAGCCGATGCCGCCGAAGACCTGGATGGCCTTGTCGGTCACCCAGTTCCCGGCCTCGCTCGCGAACAGTTTGGCCATCGACGCTTCCTTCTCGTACTCGCGGCCCGCGTCCTTGAGCATCGCCGCGTTGTAGACCAGCAGGCGCGAGGCCTCGATCTTCATGCGCATGTCGGCGAGCATGAACTGCACGGCCTGGAAGCTGGCGATCGGCTGACCGAACTGCTTCCGCTCCTTCGCGTAGCGGAGCGCGTGCTCGTAGGCGCCCTGGGCGAGGCCGAGCGCCAGCGCGCCGATCGAGATGCGGCCGCCGGTGAGCGTGCGCATGAAGGCCTTGAACCCGCCCGCCGGATCACCCAGCAGACTGGACGCGGGGAGGAGACAGTCCTGGAACACCACCTCGACCGTGTCCGAGCCGCGCAGTCCCATCTTCTTCTCGCGCTTGCCGACGCGGAAGCCGGGGGTCGCCGTATCCATGATGAACGCCGAGATGCCCTTGGTGCCCTTGCTGGCGTCGGTGCGCGCGGTGAAGGTGATGTACTTCGCCACGCTGCCGTTGGTGATGTAGATCTTGGAGCCGTTGATGCGCCAGCCGCCGTCGACCTTCTCGGCCCGCGTCTGGGTGCCCGCCGCATCCGACCCGGCGTTGGGCTCGGTGAGCCCGAAGGCGCCGATCGCCTCGCCCTTCGCCATCGGCGTCAGGTACTTCTGCTTCTGCTCCTCGGTGCCGATCATGTAGACCGGGCCGCAGGCGAGCGAGACGTGTGC